>JBDQFW010000088.1:0-13177 GCA_040265735.1 Planctomycetota bacterium
CTCGGGGACTGGGCGGAGGCCGGCGGGTCTCCGGGGCCCCGGCGTGGGCTCGCGGTCTTGACCTCCACGAGTACAAGGCTATCCCCGAGATAGGCCACGAGGTCCACCTCTGCCCACTGGCTCTGGACCCGCCGCCCGCAGACCCGCGCCCCGGCCTGGCGCAGGGCGCGGGCGACGAGCGCCTCGCCCGCCGCGCCCACCTGCGCCCGCGAGAGTCCCAGGCCGCGCCTGAAGCGCAGCGAGAGTGTCGGTCCAAGGAGGCGCCCGGGGTGCAGGCGTCCGCGAGTCGCCCGCCCAAGGGAACGCCCGAGCCAGAGTCGCCCCGCCCGGCCCATGCGCAGCAGCGACGATCCAGGCCAACGACCCCTCACGAGGCCTGGTCCCGCGCAGGGCTGCCGAGGCCGTGGGGACCCAGAGCAGGTGGCTGCAGGCCCGCAGTTGAGCTCGTGCGCGAGGCCGGCCGCGACGGCGTCAGCGGGGCCCGCGGTGGCGCCCAGAGTGACGCACAGGGTGCGGACCACGGTGAGAACCGCAGGAAGCCGCGCCGAATCGACCGCGGTGACCAACGCAGCAACGAGCGCCGCGGGGGCAGCGGCCCTGTAGGCGCTGTGGCTAGCCTTCCTTGGAGGCGCCCGCGGCGTCCTGCGGGGCCTCGCCCTCGCTGGCGAGCCCCTGCACGGCGGCGCGGCTGAACTCGAGGCGCACGCCCTTGGCGACCTCCAGGGTCACCCGCTCGTCGCTCAGGCTGGCGATGGTTCCGAAGAGTCCGCTGCTCGTCATGACCTCGTCGCCCTTCTTGAGCTCGGAGAGCATGGCGGCGCGTCGCTTCTGCTCCTTGCTCTGGGGACGGATGAGCACGAAGTAGAACAGCGCGCCGATCACGGCGAAGGGCACCCAGCCCATGCCCTCCGGCGGGCCGGTGGGCTCTCCGGCGACCGGGTCCGATCCCTCCGCACCGCCCGCTCCCACGGACGCCGTGTCCGCCGACTGGGCGCCGGCTTCTCCCTGCAGGACGAGTGCGGTCACGGGGGACTCGAGGGCCGAGCGGAGCAGGAGGGGAGTCGGGGAGAGGGTGGCTTGCATGGTGGGAGAGGGGCTTGGGCCAGGACCCGTCGGCCGGGCTCGGACGCCGGAGCGTCCTCGGGAGCCAGCCCGTTCGGGGGGAGGGATCATAGGATTGGGCACGGGGCCCAGGCTGTCCGGCGGCCCTTCGCCGGTAACCTGCTCCCCGGCCGCGGTCTATACGCGACCGAGACATCGCGCGGGTCGCAACCCGCGCCGCCCCCGCCAAGCGCCTCAGGGTCTCCGCCATGACCACCCAGACCGCCCTCTTCCAGGCTCCGCACCTCCCCGCCGGCGCGCGGGTGGTGGCGGCCATGAGCGGCGGGGTCGACAGCTCGGTGGCGGCCTGGCTGCTGCGCGAGGCGGGGTTCGAGACGGTGGGCCTGTTCATGCGCAACGGGGTCAAGGTCGAGGCCGCCGAGGCCCACAAGAAGAGCTGCTGCTCTCTCTCGGACGCTCGAGATGCCCGCATGGTTGCGGCCTTCCTTGGGCTGCCGTTCCAGGCGGTGGACCTGGCGGACGAGTTCGGCTCCCTGATCGATCACTTCGTCGACGAGTACCGCCGCGGCCGCACCCCGAACCCCTGCGCCATGTGCAACCGCGACCTCAAGATGGGGCGCCTGCTCGAGCTCGCCGACGAGCTGGGCGCGGAGGCGGTCGCGACCGGTCACTACGCGCGGCTTGCGGTGGCAAAGGACGGGCGCGTCCACCTGCGGCGCGGGCTGGACACGCGCAAGGATCAGTCCTACCAGCTCTTCAGCGTTCCCGAGGCCCAGCTGGCGCGGACGCTGCTCCCCCTCGGCGAGCTGGAGAAGCCGCGCGTGCGCGAGCTCGCGGCTCAGGCAGGACTGCGGACCAGCCAGAAGGCAGACAGCCAGGAGGTGTGCTTCGTGCCCTCCAACGACTACCGCAACCTGCTCGCGGAGCGCGGCGTGGAGCTGCACCCCGGCTCGATCGTCGACACCCAGGGCCGCGTGCTGGGGGAGCATGAGGGCACCGAGCACTACACGATCGGCCAGCGTCGCGGGCTGCGGGTGGCGACCGGCCGACCGCTGTTCGTCGTCGAGCTGGTCCCCGAGGAGGGGCTCGTCGTGGTGGGGGACCGCGAGGAGTGCAAGGCCGAGGCCATGCGGGTGGAGGACCTCAACTGGATCGGCGTGGACCCGCCCGAGCGCCTCGAGTGCCTGGTTCAGCACCGCTACCACTGCACCCCGGCCCGGGTCGAGGTGCGCCTCGACGCGGACGGTGCGGAGGTCCTGTTCGAGGACCCCGAGCTCGCCGTGACCCCCGGCCAGGGGGCGGCGTTCTACGACGGCGACCGGCTCCTCGGCGGGGGATGGATCGCCTCCACCCGCCGCCAGGGCCAGGAGGGCGCAGCCGTTGCCCCTTGAGCGTGCTGCGCGCGCGCTCGTCCTCGGGGCCGTCCTGCTGCTCGGCTGGGCGGCGCTGCTGGCCCTTGGCGCCGGCTTCCGCACCGAGCCCGGGCGGCCGTCTCTGCGGGTGGTCCTGCTCGATGCCTCCGCGTCGGTCACGCGTGGCCGCCTCGACGGCCGGCGCGCCCTTCGCGAGGCGCTGCTCGAGGAGGTCGGGCGGGCGCGGGCGGAGGGCCAAGACCTCGCCGTCGTGCGGGTCCAGGACCACGCGGAGGTGACGGTTCCTCCTGCGGCGTCCGAGGCCGTCGCGGCGCGCCTGCTCCGCCCGGGGAGCCGCGACGAACTCCTCGGAGCGTCGGCGGATGATGGGGCGACGGACCTGGCTTCCGGGCTGCGCCTAGCCGAGGGCCTGCTCGCGGAGGGCGAGCGACGCCCGCCGGGGATGGTGGTCGTGCTGGGGGACGGGCTGGGAACCGGCGCGGACGACCCCCGGCCGGCGGTCATGCGCCTGCGCCTGGCCGGCCATCGGGTCCAGGTCCGTCAGGTCGGGCCCAGCGCCCGCCCCGATGCGTCCGTGGTCGCGCTGCATGCCCCCGCGCGGGTGCCTCTGGGCGTCGGGCTCGTGGCCGAGGTCGTGATCGAGGCGCGCGAGGCCTGCCCCGCGGGGTCCGTCGAGGTCCAGCTCCTGGGAGAGGCCGAGGGACCTGCGCTTCGGCAGCCCCTGCCCGCCCTGGCCGCGGGCCAGCGGAGCACGCACGTCTTCGACGTCGAGCCGCCTGTGGGCGCCTCCTGGTCCCTCCAAGCGCGCGTGCGCGTGCAGGGGGACGCGTTCCACGAGAACGACCGTCGCCTCGTCACCGGGGTGGTGGACGGCCGGCCGCTGGTCGCACTCGCCGAGGGCGAGCCGGGACAGGCCTCCCAGGTGGCGCGCGTCCTGCGGGCCGCCGGTCTCGAGGTCCGCCAGGGCCCTCCCGCCGACCTCGTTCCCCTGGACCCCGCCGTCACCGCCGTGGTGTCGGTGGAGGTGCCCGTGGCCGCGCTTCCCGCGCCCGACCTCGAGCGGCTCCTCGCTCGGGGGGGCCTCTGGCTGCACCTGGGGAGCGCGGCGGCGTGGGCCGGCCTCCCGAGCACCGGCGCCGCGGGCCTCGCCACGCGCCTCCCGCTCCTCCCGGCGCCGCCGCCGCGCGGGCCGCGCGATGTGGTCCTGGCGGTCGATGGGTCCGGATCCATGGCGGGCGAGCCCTGGGGGCAGGTCCGCGCCGCGGTCGGCGCCCTGGCTGGAGGCCTCTCCGCCAGCGACGGCCTCGAGGTGCGCCTCTTCACGACGCGCCTCGACGAGCCCGTGCTCGCGGCGGCCCCGGGCGAGGGGGCCGCGCTCGCGGCCGGCCTCGCGAGGCTGCTCGAGACGCGCGTTCCGCGCGGCGCCACGGACATCCCGCAGGTGCTTGAGGAGCTGGTCTCCGCGCGTGCCCAGGCCGAGCGGCGGGCCCTGTGCGTGCTGCTGAGTGACGGCCACTCGAGCCATGGCAGCAGCGTGCTGGGGCCCGCCCTGCGCGACGCCCTCAGCGCCGAGCGCGCGGACCTGGCGGTCGTCGCCGTGGAGAGCGGCGGGAGGCGTGCGGCGCGCGGTGCCCTGGGCCAACTGCTGCGCGAGGGAGAGGCGCTCTGGGAGGGCGGTGACTTGGCGGGTCTCGCTGCCCTGCTCGAGGAGCTCGTCAACGCCGAGCACCTGCTCCCCGCCGGAGCCGCCCGCGCGGTGCGCGAGGACGGCGCCACCTGGAGCGCGCTGCTCGAGGCCTGGGGCCGGCGGGCAGACCTCGCCCACGGCGGAGCGCGACGGCTCGCGGCGCAGAGCGGGGGGGCGCCTCTCCTCGTCGAGGACGGCGGCGCGCCGCTGCTCGGGCTTGGGCGCTCTGGAGCCGGGTGGGTCGCCGCGGCGGCCTTCGACGGCGCGGAGCCCGGCGCGCGCGGCCTGCTCGAGCTCTGGCCCGAGCTCGTGCTGAGCCTGGGCGCGCCTCCGCCCGCGGACGCGGGGCCGCGTCTGGATCGCGGCGGTCTCGGGCCCGCCGTCCTCCGCGGCGCGCCGGGCCTCGGCGAGCCGGTCGAGGCGCGCATGGTCCAGGCCGGCGCGCGGGACCTCCTGGGCCAGCTCGGCCCCGAGGAGGTCTTGGCGCGCTGGACGCTCGTGCCGCGCCTCGGGGATCCTGCGGGGCCGCTCCCCGTCGAGGCTCCCGCGATCGCTGGGGAGGGCTTTCTGCTGGAGCTGTGGCAGGCCGGCGAGCTGCTGCTACGGGAGCCCATGCCCACGATCCTCCCCGCCGAGCTGCGGCCGTCCCCATGGCCGGCCCTCGAGGGGGGACCTGGCGAGGCCGCGCGCCGCGAAGGCGCGGGCCGGGCCCCGCGAGCCCTGGTTCTTGCTGCCCTGGCCCTGCTCGGGCTCGCTGGCCTCGCGCGGCCCGGGGGCGGCGGACGACGGGGCGGCGCGGCTCGCGGTCGCGACCCCCGCGCGGCTCCGGGGCGCGGCGCTCAAGGCCTGGGCGCCCGTGGGTCGATGCCCTAACCGGAGCACCCGGGCCCAGCCCTCGAGCGCTCCTCGACATCATGAGCCTCCGCCTCACCGCTGCCCTCCTGTTGACCGTCGCCGGCGCTACCGGCTGCGCCTCCACCCAGGCCTCTCAGCCCAGCTGGCAGCCGGACGCGGACCCCGAGTGGATCCAGCCGAGCCCGTCCCTCCAGCGCCAGCTCGAGGCCCAGGCCGCGCGCCTCTCCTTCGCGCACAGCCTGGAGGAGAAGTACGAGCTCATTCGCTGGTTCGCGACCACGGGCGAGGTGGCCTACCCGACCCTGCTGCGCCTGGCGGAGTCGGGTCCGAACGAAGAGGCCCAGGCCAACGCCCTGAGCTGCCTGGCCTCGACGGCGGACCCGCGCCTGCTCGGACCCTTGGCCCAGCTGCCCTTCCCCGGGGAGGACCAGCCGACCCTGCGCCTCGAGCGCGCGCGCTGCCACATGGTGCTTGGGGACTGGAGCTGGTCCACGGTTCTGATCGACGGCCTCGAGAGCTCGAGCCTGTGGTCGCGCGCGCTCTGCGCCCGGACTCTGCGGGACACCACGCGCATGTCCTTCGGCTTCGACCCGCGCAAGGACCCCGCGCACTCCGCCGACTCCATCGCGCGCTGGCGTGCCTGGGACGCGGCCCGTCGCGCCGATCCCCTGCAGGTCCCCGCGCCCGCGCAGTAGGCGCACTTGGCTGCCTGGGGCGGGCGCCGGCGCCTTTGATGCCAAGGCCCTTGCGAACCCCGCTCGAGGGGCCCCCATGGCGCGTCCGTTCGGGTGCCTGGCGGCGTGCCGCTAGGAGCCCTGTGGCATGCCGCTAGGATGCGTCGAGCCCCGGGCGTCCCATGAGCATCGAGCTGGTCTTCTGCGATTTGTGTAACGAGTCCGT
The DNA here is from genome assembly GCA_040265735.1 of Planctomycetota bacterium. Lineage (GTDB taxonomy): Bacteria > Planctomycetota > UBA1135 > UBA1135. The sequence continues at coordinate 5,878 of JBDQFW010000088.1, forward strand.
CCCCGCGTCGGATCTCGCCTCCGGCCGGGCCCGCCGCCTCGGGAGCCGCGTGGTCTGCTCCGCGTGCGATGCGGCGATGGGGGGGAACGGGGCCGCAGCGCCGGAGGGATCCGCCGCGCCGCCCGCTGCCGCAAGCCTCGACGACACGGCCGAGTTCCCGATCGCTTCGGCGTCGTCGCGGGCTGCGCAGTCGGGGGCGGGCCCGTCAGAAGCGAACCCGTCGGCGGGCGCGCCGGAAGGGCCGAAGCACGCAGACGCCGGCGGCTCCCAGTGGGTCGGCGTCCTGGCCCTGGCCGTTGCGGCTCTCGGGTCTTGGCTGCTGTCCGTACGGCAGGACGAGGCGGAGCAGAACGGAGCCCGGCGCGTCGAGGCCCTCGCAGCCCAGCAGCGAGAGCGCGCGCGGTCGGTCGCCGGCGTGATCGAGGAGCTGCGCGGCGAGCTGATGGCGGCGGGCGCCGCCCGCGAGGAGCTGGCGGCGGCACTCGGGCAGCAGCGTGCGGACCTCGTGTCCCTCCTGGACGAGAGGGCCGCTGACCTGAAGGCCGCCCTCGCGGAGCAGAAAGCCACGACCGATGCGCTGTTCGCGGAGCTGGCTGGCGTGGGTCCTGCACAGCAGGCCCGCCTCGAGGAGCTGGCGGAGCGCCTCGACCTGCAGCAGCGCGAGAGCCGCCTGCGAGCGGACCAGCTCGAGGACCTGGAGAACAGCCTGAGGCAGCTGGCCCTGGCACCGGCCGCGCCCGTGGGAGCGCCCGCCGGCGGCGCAGCTGTGGAGCCGCGGCAGGGCGCGGACTGGCAGCGGTTCGTGGGGGACCTCACCGACCCGAACCCCGGGCTGCGCCTTGACGCCGTCTATGCCCTGGGAGACTCGAAGGACGCCGCGGTCGTGCCCCACCTGCAGGGGATGCTCGAGGATGGCGACCTGTTCGTGCGCATGGCCACCTGCCGCGTACTGATGGAGCTTGGGGCGCGCAGCGCAGTGCCCGGCCTGATCGACGCCCTCGGGGATGAGCAGAGCGCCGTCCGCGAGGCCGCGATGGTGGCCCTTCGCGAGCTCACCGGGCGGAACTTCCGCTTCGATCCGGTCTCTCCCCAGGCCGAGCGTGCTAAGCGCCAGGCCGACTGGCGCGCCTGGTGGAACCGCGAGGGCGCGTCAGGGCGCTGACGGCGGGCGTCACTGGGGCATCATCGGGGCGTCAGCGCGCGGAGGAACGCGACTAGGTTGCGCGCGTCGGCGTCCGTGAGCTCGAGCGGCTCCATGAGGGGGCTTCGGGTCCCGTGGGGCTCTCCGCCTCGGCGGTAGAACTCCACGACCTCCTCAAGGGTGGCGAGGGACCCGTCGTGCATGTACGGGGCCGAGTGCGCGAGGCCACGCAGGGTGGGGGTCTTGAAGCGGCCGCGGTCCCGCTCCTCCCCGGTCACGGCGAAGCGCCCCTCCTCGGGAGCTCCCTCGCGTGCTCCCACCCCGGTGGAGTGCAGGCGCTCATCGCTGAAGTTGGCCCCGTTGTGGCAGCGCCAGCACTTCCCGCGGCTCTCGAAGACCCACATCCCCGCCTCCTCCTCGGCGGTGAGGGCCGCGACCTCGCCGGCCAGGAAACGGTCCACCGGGGAGTCTCCCTGCACGAGAGCGCGGACGAAGGCGGCCAGGGCCCTGGCCAGGCGGTCGCGGGTGGGCGGCCCGCCGCAGGCCGCCTCGAAGCGGGCGGTCCAGGCCGGATCCTCCGCGAGGCGTTCCGCGGCACGGTCGGCGGGGAGATCCATCTCCACCGGATTCGCCAGCGGCATGAGCACCTGGTCCTCCAGGGTCGCAGCCCGGCCGTCCCACATGAACGAGCCGCCGAGGATGCGATTCACCAGCGCGGGAGCGTTGCGGGTGGTCTCGCCGTCGACGCCGACCGAGCGCGGTCGAGGGTCGGCGAAGGAGGCTTCGGGTCTGTGGCACGAGGCGCAGGCGACGGAGCCGTCCCGCGAGAGGACGGGGTCGAAGAACAGCGCTCGCCCGAGCGCAACGAGGTCCGCGTCGAGGCCGAGGGGGCTGCCCGCCGCGGCCTCCTCCCAGCCGGCCTTCTCGAACGCGACCTCGAGGCCCGCCGGGATTGCGAGGGGCAGGGGCCTCTCGAGGATGTCCTCGGGGAGCTCCGAGCTGGGTGGCGTCGCGGCGTGCGGGCGCTCGGCTGGGCGCGCAGCGAGGCGCTCGGGCGCGCGAGCTCCCGTCGGAGGCGCTACGGACAGCAGCGCAAGGCTCAGGACGACGGGCCCCGTGACGAGGTGGGTGGCGCGAGGCAGGGGGCCCATGGCACGAGAATACCGGCCGGAAGCGTGCGGCGTGCTTGGCGGCCGACGGATCCGCTCGTGAGGCTCACTGAAGGTCCTGCTGGCTCCGCGCGAGTCGGTCCACGGCGCCAAGGAGCGCACGCGGGTGGTACGGCTTGCCGAGGAACTCGAGGCGCTCAAGGGAGCCTACGCTCAGGGGGATCTCGGTCACCTGGGCTCCGGAGGAGAGCAGGACGGCAGGCCGCGAGGGTTGAGCCTCGAGCTCGAGGAACCAGCTCGCGCCGTCGCCGTCCGGGAGGTTCTGGTCGAGCAGGACCAGCGTCACGGCGGGGCTCAGGGTCCTCCGTGCAGAGGCGAGGTCCGCAGCCTCGAGCACGAGGTGACCGGCGCTCTCCAGAGCCCGCCGCGCCGTGCGCCGGACCTCCTCCTCGTCGTCGACCACCAGCACCACCTGCAGAGGAGCGCCGAGTTCCAGGTTCTGCTGGCAAAATGTCTGCTCCGTGTCCCTCGAGGGCTCCTTCTCGAGAGGGAGCATCGCGTCGAAGCAGGCACCACCCAGGTCCTCGGAGCTCCCAACGGCCAGGACGCCGCCATGGGCCCGGAGGATGCCAAAGACCGTGGAGAGCCCGAGGCCTCGACCCGCGCGTGCCTTCGTGCTGAAGAAGGGTTCGAGCATCCGCTGCGCGACCTCGGGCACGATCCCGGGCCCGCTGTCCTCGACGCGCATTCGGATCGCAGGCCCGGCCCACGGATCAGCGCCACGAAGGCCCCCCGTCCGCTCCGGGAGCGCTTGGATCCTCTCCACGGAGATGCGCACCCGGCCTCCTGCTCCCACGCAGGCTTCGGAGGCGTTGACAATGAGGTTCTGGAGGAGCTGGTCGAGCTGGATCGGATCGATCCGAGCCCGGATTGGCTCGTCAGGCAGCCTGAGCTCGAGATTCGTTCCGGGGAGGGCCGAGGCTCGCAGGAGAGGGACGAGCTCCCGGACCGCTTGGCCTAGGTCTACCCAGCTGGAGCCTCTCCCGCTGCGGCCGGCGAAGGTCAGGATCTGCCGGCAGAGCGCCGCTCCGCGCTCGGCCCCGGCGACCACATCAGCGAGCATCTCGCCGAGGTCGCTGTCCGGGTCAACCCGATCGAGGGCCAGGGACGCGTTCCCGAGGACCGCCACGAGCATGTTGTTGAAGTCGTGGGCGATGTTGCCCGTCACGGTGCCGAGGCTCTTGAGGCGCTGCGCCTCCCTCTGAGCCTCGTCCCGCAGGCGCTGCTCGGTCACATCGCGCGCGATCCCGTGGATCCAGCTGCGGCCGTCGTCTTCCACCTCGCGCTGGGCGCGGGCGAACACCCACCGCAGAGTGCCGTCGTCCCGAATCAGGCGCAGGGTCAGCTCGACCGGGTGGGTGCCTGACAGGAGCTTCCCGATGGCCGCGTCCAGTCGCGGGAGGTCATCCTCATGGACCAGGTCGCGGGCCCCCAGGTCCGGATCCAGCGCGTGGGCGCGGCTGCGGCCCGTCAGCGAGTCATAGGCGCGCGTCACGAAGAGCTCGCCGTCCGGGGGCAGCGTGAACTGGACCTCGGAGACCGAGTCCGACACGCGCTGCAGGGTCCACTGCAGGCGCTCCGCACGCTGAGTGGCCTCGATCTCGCGATCGATGCGCACCATCACGCCGCGCAGGCGCTCACCGTCGGCGCTCCGTCCGATCAGATCGCGGATCCACACCAGCTCACCCGAGCGGTTGCGGAGACGGTACTCGACCGTCATCGAGGCCCCTGCGGCGAGGTCCTCGACAGCGGCAGTCGTGGGCCGGTCCTCCTCCCCGATGAGGGTCCCCCAGAGGTCGGGGTGCGTGAGCCACTCCTCGCGGGAGTAGCCCACGAGCAGCTCGATGCCCGCTGTCATCTCGCTCGCCGCCCCGCGGGGGAAGGGGCCGCTCCAGATCGCCACGGGCAGGGCGTCCAGCACCCGATGACGGGTGCTCGAGAGGGCGGGTTTGGCGTCCACGCACGCATCCTAGGCCGATGCATGGATGGGAGGGGCCCACGGGGCGTGGGGAGCCTCCCAGATCCGGGATTCGGCGGACCAAGGGACCCGAGGCTAAGCCTATCCTCTTGCGCCCATGCAGCCCGCCACCGCCAAGGTCACCGTCGTCGGCGCCGGCTATGTCGGCTCCACCTGCGCCCACCTCGCCGCCCTCAAGAACCTGGCGAGTGAGATCGTGCTGACGGACGTGCTCGCGGGGCGAGCCGAGGGCATTGCTCTCGACATGAACCAGAGCGCGGCCATCGAGGGGTTCCAGGCCCGGGTGGTGGGCTCCTCCGAGCCCGAGGCGACCTACGACTCCGACCTGTTCATCGTGACGGCCGGTCGGCCTCGCAAGCCCGGCATGAGCCGCTCCGACCTGCTCGAGGTCAACGGGCGCATCGTGTGCGAGGTCGCAGAGTCGATCCGCCGCGGGAGCCCGGACGCCATCGTGATCGTGGTGACCAACCCGCTCGACTCCATGGTCGGCCTCATGCGCGCCAAGCTCGGGTTTCCCGCGCAGCGCGTGATCGGCATGGCGGGCGTCCTGGACAGCGCCCGCTTCTCCTGGTTCCTCTCCGAGGCCACGGGCGCAGCGGTTCAGGATGTGGACGCGATGGTCCTGGGCGCCCACGGGGACTCCATGGTGCCCATGCCGCGCTACTGCACGGTCAACGGCGTGGCCGCGCAGGACCTGGTGCCCGGCGACGCGATGGACGCCATGGTGGACCGGACGCGCAAGGGCGGGGCCGAGATCGTCAAGCTTCTCAAGACGGGCTCGGCCTGGTACGCGCCGGCCTCCGCCTCCGTCGCGATGGCGGAGTCGATCCTGAACGATGGCCGCCGGCTGCTGCCGAGCGCCTGCCTGCTGAACGGCGAGTACGGCTTCGAGGGCATCTACATGGGCGTTCCCGCCATCCTCGGCCGCCGAGGCGTGGAGCGCATCGTGGAGGTCCCGCTCACCACCGAGTCCCGCATCCAGATGCAGAGCACGGCGGGGGAGATCTCCAAGGACATGGACTCCCTCCGCGACCTCGGCCTGCTCTGAGCCCTCTCCGCTGCGACCCCTCTCGACGGCTTCCTCCCCCTGCCAAACCATGACCACCCGCACCGAGTCCGACTCCTTCGGCCCGATCGAGGTCCAGAGCGACCGCCTCTGGGGCGCCCAGACCCAGCGCAGCCTCAAGAACTTCAAGATCGGAGGGCACCGCTTCACGCGCCCGATGATCCGCGCCCTCGGTGTGGTGAAGAAGTGCGCCGCCCAGGCGAACATCGAGCTCGGGGAGCTGGACATGCTCGACGAGCCGCAGCGCGCCGCCCTGCTGGAGGCCGCGGACGAGGTCGTTCGCGGCGAGCACGACGAGCACTTCCCCCTGGTGGTCTGGCAGACGGGGTCCGGCACCCAGTCGAACATGAACACCAACGAGGTGATCTCGAACCGCGCCATCCAGCTGCTCGGAGGTGAGATGGGCTCGAAGCAGCCCATCCACCCGAACGACCACTGCAACCGCGCCCAGTCCTCCAACGATGTCTTTCCGACCGCGATGCACGTGGCCGTGGGGGAGGAGCTCGAGCGGACCCTGCTGCCGGCTCTCGCGGCTCTCGAGGCCGCCCTGCGCGCGAAGGCGGAGGCCTGGGACGGCGTGGTCAAGATCGGCCGCACGCACCTCCAGGACGCCACTCCGCTGACGGTTGCCCAGGAGATCGGCGGCTGGGCCCAGCAGCTGGCGGACGCCGCGCGGGCGGTGCGTGCCACCCAGCCGGCCGTCTACGAGCTGGCGCTCGGGGGCACCGCGGTGGGCACCGGACTCAACACCTCTCCGCGCTACGCGGGGCTCGTGGCTGAGAAGATCGCCGCCGAGACGGGGCTGCCCTTCGTCACGGCGCCGAACAAGTTCTCGGCCCTGGCCGGACACGACGCGCTCGTCTTCGCCCATGGCGCCCTGAAGACCTGCGCCGTCGCGCTGATGAAGATCGCGAACGATGTGCGCTGGCTGGGATCGGGGCCGCGCTGCGGGCTCGGGGAGCTGAAGCTGCCGGAGAACGAGCCGGGCTCCTCGATCATGCCGGGCAAGGTCAACCCCACCCAGTGCGAGGCCATGACCATGGTCTGCGTGCAGGTCATGGGGAACGACGCCACCGTGGGCATGGCGGGCAGCCAGGGGAACTTTGAGCTGAATGTCTTCAAGCCCGTGATGGTCCACAACTGCCTGGAGTCGATTCGCATCCTGAGCGACGCCTGCGACTCCTTCCGGACCAACTGCATCGACGGCCTCGAGCTGGACCGGGAGCGGGTGGAGACCCTGATGCGCCAGTCCCTGATGCTCGTGACGGCCCTCAACCGCCACATCGGCTACGACAACGCCGCCAAGGTGGCCAAGAAGGCCTACCAGGAGGGCATCACCCTGCGCGAGTCCTGCGAGTCCCTCGGCCTCATGACCGGCCCCGAGTTCGACGCGGCCGTGATCCCGGGGGACATGGTCGGCCCTCGAGCGAGCTAGAGGCCGCCCGGGAACTCCGCCGGCCCTCGAGCGAGCCAGAGGCCGCCCGGGCACTCAGTCGGCCCTCGAGCGAACTAGAGGCCGCCCGGGAACTCCGCCGGCCCTCGAGCCAGCTAGAGGCCGCCCGGGGGACTCCGTCGGTCCTCGGGGTCGATCTAGAGCCCGAGCCCCGGCTCTGGGGTGGCAGGACCCCCCGGAGGGGCCCTCAGAGGGCGCCGCGGGGCTCCCCCGGGGACTGGACGGCCCCCCCTCGTCCCGCTACTCTCTTCGGCCGCTCTCCCTGAGGGGAGGGCTCGACCGCCGGCTCGCCGGCCCAATCCCCGGCCTCTGATGAAGATCAAGACCCGCAACAGCAACAAGAAGCACGCCAAGAAGACCGGCTTCCGGACCCGCCAGAAGTCCGCGGGCGGCCGCAAGGTCAACCGGCGTCAGCGCGCCCGCCACGGCGCCTTCTGATTGCAGGCCCTCTCGGGGAGGGCCGTCAGCCCGAGGGAGTTCGCGTCCTCAGGGG
>JBDQFW010000089.1:0-13050 GCA_040265735.1 Planctomycetota bacterium
ATCCGGAGGGGCCGGTAGACCGCCTCGCCCTCGCGCGCTGGGTCGTGCGTCCCGACCACCCCCTGACCGCGCGCGTGGCGGTCAATCGCCTCTGGCAGCAGGTGTTCGGCGAGGGGATCGTCTCGACCCAAGAGAACTTCGGCGTGCAGGGCAGCGGCCCCTGGAGCCAGGAGCTGCTCGACCACCTCGCCCGCACCTTCGTGGCGGATGGCTGGAGCGTGCGGCGACTCCTCAAGCGCCTCGTGCTCTCCAGCACCTTTCGCCAGGCCGCGCCACGCCTCGAGGGTGCGGACCCACGACGCCGCCTCGACGCAGAGGCCCTGCGTGACCACGCCCTCCTCGCCAGCGGCCTGCTGGTGGAGCGGCTCGGCGGCCCCTCCGTGAAGCCCTACCAGCCCGCGGGCCTCTGGAAGGAGAAGTCTGGCCGCACCTACGACCAGGGGCACGGCGAGGACCTGCACCGCCGCAGCCTCTACACCTTCTGGAAGCGCACCTCGCCGCCGCCGACGATGATGATCTTCGACGCGGCCAAGCGGGATGTGTGCGTGGTCCGTCGGAGGCCGACCTCGACCCCCATGCAGGCCCTCGTGCTGTGGAACGACCCGCAGTTCGTGGAGGCCGGACGGGTCCTCGCGGCGAGCCTGCTTCGCGCGCACCCAGGCGACGAAGAGCGCCTGGACGAGCTGTGGCTGCGCTGCGCCACGCGCCGCCCCACGGACGCCGAGCGCGCGACCACGCTCGAGCTGCTCGCGGACCTGCGGGCCGACTATGCCGCACACCCCGAGGACGCGGCGGCGGCCTGCGCCGTGGGTGAGGCGCCCCCGGCCGAGGGCCTCGATCCCATCGAGCACGCGGCCTGGACGCTCACCTGTGTCACCGTCTTCTCCCACCACGCCAGCGTGAGCCTGCGATGAGCCCCCACGACCCCACGCGACGCGACGCGCTGCGGGCAGCCGGAGCGGGCTTCCTCGGCCTGGGGCTCCCCGCGGGCCTTCGCCCCGAGCAGGTCCTCCACCACGCGCCCCGTGCCCGCCGGGTCGTGTGGCTGTTCCAGAGCGGCGGGCCAAGCCAGCTGGAGCTGTTCGACCACAAGCCCCTGCTGCTCGAGCGCCAGGGGGAGGATCTGCCCCCCAGCGTCCGCCAGGGCCAGCGGCTGACCACCATGTCCGCCAACCAGGCGACCCTGCCCCTGGTGGGCTCGGCCTTCGCGTTCCAGCGCCACGGCCAGAGCGGAGCGGAGCTCAGCGAGCTGCTGCCCCACACCGCACGGCTCGCGGACCGGCTCTGCATCGTGCGCAGCCTCACCACCGAGGCCATCAACCACGACCCGGCGATCACCTTCGTCCAGACCGGCTCCCAGCTCGCGGGCCGCCCGTCGATCGGCGCCTGGATGTCCCTGGCCCTCGGATCGGACAACCCCGACCTCCCGACGGCCTGCGTGATGGTCACCAAGAACAAGGGCGGACAGCCCCTGTACGCGCGCCTCTGGGGCTCGGGCTTCCTCCCCGCGCGGCACCAGGCCGTGCAGCTGCGCTCGGGGGCCGACCCGGTCCTGTTCCTCGGCGACGCGCCGGGGGTTTCGCGCCGCCGCCGCCGCAGGGCCCTTGACGCCCTCGCTCGCCTGCACGCCGAGGAGGCCGCGCGGGACGCGGGCGCGGCCGCGCGCCAGGAGCAGTACGAGCTGGCCTGGCGCATGCAGGCCTCGGTCCCCGAGGTCTCGAACCTGGCGGAGGAGCCCGACGAGGTGTTCCAGCTCTACGGCGAAGACGCGCGGGATCCGGGCACCTTCGCTGCCAACTGCCTCATGGCGCGGCGGCTGCTGGAGCGCGGAGTGCGCTTCGTGCAGCTCTTCCACCAGGGCTGGGACCAGCACGGGGGGATGCGCGGCGGCCTCGCAACCCAGTGCCGCGAGACCGACCAGGGCTCAGCCGCCCTCGTGGAGGACCTGGCGCGGCGGGGGATGCTTGAGGACACGCTCGTGATCTGGGGCGGCGAGTTCGGGCGTACGCCCTACTGCCAGGGCCCCCTGGGCGGGGACTACGGACGCGACCACCACCCGCGCAGCAACGCCATCTGGATGGCCGGCGGCGGCATCCGCGCGGGCTACACCCACGGGGCAACCGATGAGTTCGGCTACTCGGTGGTCGAGGACCCGGTCCATGTGCACGACCTCCAGGCGCTCATCCTGCACCTGCTCGGGATCGACCACGAGCGCCTCACCTGGAAGCACCAGGGCCGCCGGTTCCGGCTGACCGACGTGCATGGCCAGGTGCCGCGCGCGCTGCTGGCCTGAGAGCAGGAGCGGCGCTCAGAGGGGATAGCCGTACCGCGCGCAGTCCGTGGCGTAGACCGCGCGCACGCGCGCGACGATCGCCAGGTCCTCGTACTCGGGATCCTTGGCGCGCGGCGTGGCGTTCCTGCGCTGCCCGACATCGAGGTCCCAGTCCCGCAGGAGCTCCGCAGGGTCCAGCTCCTCCATGCGCCGGTGGTGCGTGACGCGGGCCGAAGCCACCGGGAGCAGGCGCTTCACCCGCACCCGCTCGAGCAGGTATTGGGGCCGCAGGTGCCCATCCCACACCTTCGTCCGCGGCAATAGGTCCACGAAGCGCTCGAACGTCATCCCCAGGAACGCCTCACGCTTGCGCTCGTCGGGATCCCCATCCCGGAGCCCCAGGTGCCGAAAGTGCACGCGGTGCGCGCGCTGCCAGCCCCAGAAGGCCTCCGTCCCCACGAGCTCCATCTGCCGCCGGTACTTGTCCTTGAACGCCGAGACCGCGCGCGCGTGCGGATCACGGGTCAGGAAGAGGTGCGGCCTCGGACCCGCGCGGAGGGCGCGATAGAACGCCCACTCGTCGACCTCCTCCAGGTGCTCGTGCGCGGTCAGCGTCGAGTACATGACCTTCATGTTGGTCGAGACGAGGAAGCGACCGCTGCGTTCGAGGAAGCGAGGCATGGCTGGCGAGGCGTTCAGCCTAGCACCGCCAGGGCGAGCCCTTCGGACCAGCGGCGCGACCGCGAGCCCGGGCTGTGCCAAGGCGAGACGCCCCGCGACTCGCGACCCGATTCTCACGCGAGGGCGAGGCCCTTCGGCCTCGAGGGGCTCCACACGGGGGTACCCAGCCGCCTCGGACCTTGGGCACCCTAGCTGCATCCGCCGAAACGGCCCCGGCGAAACTCTATAGTCAGCCGCCGCCGACGGTCTCTTCCCATGGATGCCTCCTTCGTCGCCACCCTCCTCCGCACGAGCGCGGAGGGTTTCGCCGGCCTCGCGGCCAGCCGCTTCTGGGAGGAGGACGCCGGCTCCCTGGGAGCCTCCGGGGACGGCTTCGGAGCCTGGAAGGCCCACCTGCGCGAGCAGGTCCTGCAGCTGGCCGCGGCGGTCGAGGAGGGGACTCCGGCCCTCTTCGCTGGCCACCAGGCCTGGCTCCGGGAGGCCGGCAGCGCGCGAGGGGTCACCTCCGATGCCCTCCAGAGCGCCTGCGGTCACCTGGCGGCGGTCCTCGAGGAGTCCCTCCCCGAGGAGGGCTGGGCGCTCCTGCCCCCCCACTTCTCGGCCGGCGCGGAGACCCTGGCGGCGCCTGCCCCGCCGTCGCCCAGCTTCCTGCCCCGCCAGGGCGTCCAGGCCGAGCTGGCCCGTGGCTACCTCGCCCGCATCGACGAGGGCGACGAACGCGCTGCGTGTGACCTGCTCGTGGACGCGGTCCGCGAGGAGCGGCTGACCGCATCCCAGGTCATGGGCGAGGTCCTCGCCCCCGTTCTGCGCGAGGTCGGCCGCCTATGGCACATCGGGGAGCTCTCCATCGCGGAGGAGCACCTGACGACGGTGATCACGCGCAAGGCCCTCGCGCGACTCACCTCCCTCACACCCCGCGGCGCCTCCAACGGAAAGACCGTGGTGATCGGCTCGGTGGCCGGCGACAACCACGACATCGGGATCCAGATCGTCTCGGCCTACTTCGAGATGGATGGCTGGCGCACGATCTGCCTCGGAGCGAACACCCCCGCGGAGGACATCCTCCAGGTCAGCTCGCGATTCGATGCGGACCTGATCGCCCTGGGAGCAACCCTCGCCACCCAGCGCGAGGCCGTGGGCAGCACCTGCGCCCTCCTGCGCGAGCATCGGCCCTCCACCCCCATCCTGGTGGGAGGCACCGCGTTCGCGCTCACGGACGACAGCTGGTCCAGGCTGGGCGCCCAGGCCCATGCGGCCGACCCTGCCGAAGCCCTCGCCGCGGGACGCCAGCTCGTCGGCCTCTGATTCCGCGAGCCTCCGCGGGCGGCTTCGATCGAGTTGCGGTGCTCGCGGAGCGTCATCTCCCTCGGGCGAGCGGAGCCAGCCGACTTGGCTGGCCAAGTGGCTCCACCAAGCCTCCTCGGGACGAAGAGGGCGCCCCCTTGGGAGCAGCCTGGCCGGTCAGCTCGCCGGAATCGCCGCGGTGAGGAGCAGGTGCTCCCGGTCGGAGACGACCACGCCGCCGGGGCGCTCGCGCGTGATGGCGAACATGGTTGCGTGCCCCACGGGGAGGCGCGCGTCGATCGGGACCTCGGTCACCGGGCCCGTGATGTCGAATACGCCTCCGTCCACGGGGCGCTCCGCTCCGTCCGCTCGAGAGGCATCGAAGATCCAGAGCTGGTACTGGAACTCGGCGGGATCGTTCACGGGGAGGCCCTCGAAGCGCATCGTGCCGACGCCGGCCTGATCGCTCCAGCGCACCTCGCCCGCGGCCTGCCCCGCCAGGGGATCGTCCGTGCGGCTCCACGCCGCGCGTACGGCGTCTGCTGCCGAGGCCAGGACCTCGTCGGCGCTTCGCGCGCTGCGCAGGGTCGGCTCCAACACGATCCAACCAAGGAGGACGAGGGCAATGACCCAGCCCAGGCGCGTGACCGGAGCGGGACTCGGAGTCACGGAAGTGCGGGGAGCCACCGTCCCAGCGGGACCCCGGCCCGCGGAGGAGCGCCGGCCGGCGGCGTGGTGACCCTGAGGCTTCCGCGAGCGCTGGAGCTCGAGGCGTACGGCGGACTCGATCCGCTGAACAGAGTCGACGGGAATGGGCTCGGGGCGGAGGAGGAGCGACAGCTCGCCCGCGGCGAGCTCAAACTCCTCGAGATCACGCGGGTCCACCGTGGAGCGGAGGTCCAGCTCGTCCTCGAGGCTCAGGGCGCCGGTGACCAGGTCGGCTGCGCGCCCGAGGGTGATCTCGTCCCAGCCTGCGAAGGAGCGACTCATGCCTCTCCCTCCTGCCGTCGCGGGCGGAGGAGCTGCGCGGCCTCATCGAGGCCCCGGCGGATGTGGCTCTTGACCGTTCCCAGGGGCATTCCCGTGACGGTGGCGATCTCCTGGTGGGTCAGGCCGTCCACGACCGACATCAGGATCACCTTGCGGCGCTCGGGCTGCAGGCGCTCCAAGGCCTCGTGGGCCCGGCGGGCCTCGTCGCGGACCTCAACCATCTCGAGCCCGGGGTCGTCACCCCCACGCATGCCATCCTCGATCACCTCCTCGCCGGGGGCGCGCGAGATCCGGCGCCTGCGGTCGATGACGCGGCGACGAGCGATCGTGGCGATGAAGGTCGCCTCGGAGGCGCGGGCGGCGTCGTAGCGCCCGGCGCTCTTCCAGACCTCGATGAAGATCTCCTGGACGAGGTCCTCGACCGTGGCCACGTCCCGCATCAGCTTCCGGGCGAGGGACCAGACGAGGGGACCGAAGCGCTCGAGGCACTCCTGCACGGCATGCGCGTCGCCGCGTGCGATACGCGGCAGCAGGAGATCGTCCTGGGCCTGAGTGTCCGTCATCTTCCCGCCAATCGAAGCGCCCGCGAGACTCTCCGCGGCGGCGCCTTGCGACGGCAAGAGCATACCCTCAGCCCGCTCCTCCGCGGAGGCGTCCAGGCCCCCTCGGTTCACCGAGGCGCCTGGAATCCAATGCAGACCCGGCCCTCGCAGGGGAGGACCGGGCCTTCGCTCGGGTTGGGAGGTGTCCCAGGGGTTCACAGTTCTTTGACCGCTGGGTCTTGCGTGGAAGCGAAACCTCTCAGCAAGGCACCCCGAGGACGGCAAGCGAGCCGCCCCCAGGGGACCCCACCGGTCACTGGGGCAGGAGGACCTTGTCGATCACGTGGATCACACCGTTGGTGCAGTCCAGGTCGGCCGCGACCACCTTGGCGCCGTTGACGAAGACGCCCTCGTCCGAGCCGCGGGTGACGAGCTCACCGCCCTGCAGGGTCTTCACCTTGGCGCCCTTGGCTGCCGCGTCCGAGAACACGCGGCCGGGGACCACGTGGTAGGTCAGGACCGCCACGAGCTGGTCCTTGTTCTCGGGCTTCAGCAGGGAGGCCACGGTGCCCTCCGGCAGCGCCGCGAAGGCCTCGTCGGTCGGGGCGAAGACGGTGAAGGGACCGTCGCCCTTGAGCGCTTCGACCAGACCAGCCGCCTGGATCGCCGCGGCGAGGGTCTTGAAGGAGCCGGCCTCGGCGGCGGTGGTGAGGATGTCGTTCGAGCTGGGCAGGATGACCCGGTCGATCACGTGGATGACGCCGTTGGCGCACTCGATGTCGGTGGTGACCACCTGGGCACCGTCAATGAAGACACCCTCCTTCTTGACGACGACCTCAACGCGCTGGCCGTTGAGGGTGGCGGCAGCGTCAAGCTTGACGACCTGCTTAGCGCGCACGTCGCCGGCGACCACGTGGTAGGTCAGGATCGAGGTCAGCAGACCCTTGTTCTTGGGGTCCAGGAGAGTCTCAAGGGTTCCCTTGGGCAGCGCGGCGAAGGCCTCGTCCGTAGGGGCGAAGACCGTGAAGGGCCCCTTGCCCTTCAGCGCGTCCACAAGGTCAGCAGCCTGGACGGCGGCCACGAGGGTCTTGAAGGATCCCGCCGCGACGGCGGTGTCGACGATGTCCTTGGGATCGTCGACGTTGGAGGTGACGGCGGCCTTGGCCTTGGAATCACAGGACCCGCAGTCCTGGGCGGGGGCCACGCTCGGTGCGAGCGCGAGGAGCAGGGAGAGCATCATGAGAAGAACTTCCGATCAGGGGGTTGAGTGCCCGGAGAGGGCGCGCTGCGCGGCGTGCCGGCACTGCTTCAGCCTCGAAGCACCCGCGCGCTGTGAGAGCGTCTTCGCCCAGCGAGCGCGGGGGATGCGGCGAAGGTCGTAAGCCGCTGGTCAATACGCGCCGGGTGCGACCGCCGGGTGCGAACTGGGCGTTCGCCGGCTCAGGTGCGGACACCCAGTCGCAGGAGCAGCGGCATCAGCAGCGCGTACTCCAAGCCCAGGGCCAGCGCGCCGAGCCAGGGATCCCCACCCCAGTTCGTGGCCTCCATGCGCACGCCCGCTGCGAAGGACAGGGGGCCACCCACGAGGCCGAAGAGCCCGGCCGCCTGCCCGCGCCCCTGCAGCCACGCCATGGAGCGGCCGGGCAAGGTGGCGAAGCCCACCCACAGGGCCGTGATCCAGGGCGGAGCAAGGCCCGGGGCCAGCGCGCCGACGCCGCTGGCGTATTCCAGCAGGCCGAGCTGCAGGAGGGCGGTGTCCAGCAGCGTACCGACCAGGCCGACGGTCCCCACGAACACGAGGGACCGGCGGGGATCCGAGGCGCTCCAGAGGAACGCGCCCAGGCACGGGACCAGGGCCGCCGGCCCCCACCAGACCTCTCCCTTTGCACCCCCGATGACGGCGGCGAACCAGAGCCCCTGGAACAAGAGGAAGTTGGCGAGGTTGGCCATGAACCGCGCGCCCGAGCGCTCAGCGCGCGAGGCTCCCGAGCATCGGGGCAGAACGCGCGCCCGGCTTCACCAGGGTCAGCTGGGCCACGTCGATGTGCCGCTCCTCGAAGCCCCCCTCGCAGTAGTGGAAGTAGAACTCGAACAGCCGCAGGAAGGTCTCCTCGAAGCCCAGCGCTTGGGCCTCGTCCCAGCGCGCCCTGAGGCGCTCACGCCATGCCGCGAGGGTGCGGGTGTAGTGGGTCCCGAAGCACTCGTGGTGGCTGAGGCGCAGGTCGCTGGAGCCGGTAGCGGCCGAGAGCAGCGCCGTGGTCGAGGGAATGTTGCTGCCCGGGAAGATGTACCGCTGGATGAAGTCCACCGAGCGGGCCGCCCGCTCGAAGTGCTGGTCGGCGATCAGAATCGCCTGCATCGCCATCATCCCGTGCGGCTTCAGGAGCCGCCCGCACTGGGCGAAGAACTCGCCGTAGTACTGGTGCCCGACCGCCTCGATCATCTCCACGGACACCAGCTTGTCGTAGGTCCCGGTGAGCTTCCGATAGTCCTCGAGCAGCAGCGTCACGCGTCCGGAGAGGCCAGCCTCCTCGATCCGCCGCATCGCGAAGGCGTGCTGCTGGCGCGAGATGGTGGTCGTCGTGACCCGGCAGCCGTACTCGCGCGCGGCGTGCAGGGCGAGGCCGCCCCAGCCCGTCCCGATCTCAAGCAGGTGGTCGTCCGGCCCCAGCTCGAGCTTGCGGCAGAGGCGGTCGATCTTCGCCACGGAGGCCTCCTCCAGGCTGCTCGCCTCGTGCTCGAAGACACCCGACGAGTAGGTCATGGTCGGATCGAGGAACAGCTCGAAGAAGTCGTTGGAGAGGTCGTAGTGGGCTGCAATGTTGTCGCGACTCCCCTCCTCGGTGTTCCGGCGCAGCCGGTGGAACGCCGCGAGGAACGGCTTCGAGAGGCGCGCCCAACCGCTGTCCAGGCGGTCGAGAGCGTCCTGGTTGCGCACCATCAGGCGCACCACATCGGTGGCCGCCGGACTGCCCCACCAGCCCAGCGCATAGGCTTCACCAGCCCCGATCGAGCCGCGCAGGGCGAGGGCTCCCCAGAAGCGCTCGTCGTACACCTCGAGCACCGCGTCCACCGCCCCCTCCACCTCCCGACCGAAGTGGTGCCGGCGCTCGCCAACGACGACCTCGAGGCGGCCCGCCTCGATGCCCTCGAAGCCGCGCAGAACGGCCCGCTGCAGGAGGGAAGGCCGCGGCACGCGACGGACGGCCTGGGACGGATCGAGGGTGGCGATGCTGGGACTGGACTTCATGGCGGTGGGATCAGGTGCGAGCCGCCGAGGCAGGCTCGGCTCCGGCACGCTTGCTCGGGTGGGTGTGGAACGGAACGCGCTTGAGCCAGAGCAGCGCTGCGTGGATGTAGATGCCCAGGGTCACCCTCCAGGTGAGCAGCGGGTGCCGCAGAAGGGCCCACAAGAGGCTGCCCCGGGTGAGGGGCACGCGCTCGGCCGCGAGGCCAGCCTGGAAGACCTTGGCGCCGGCCTCCAAGTTCTCCATGTGGATGACGACGCGCTCGTCCGGCGCCCGGAAGCTCCAGTCGTAGTCGTGCTCCATCGGGTGGAACGGCGACACGTGGAAGGCCTTGGGGAACCGCCAGCGGTGACCGTCCCCGGGACCCGATTCACGCGCGTCCAGCACGTACGCATGCCGCTCGTCCCAGGGGGTGTTCGTGATCTCCGCCACCACCGCCTCGAGCGCGTCGTCCGCGCCGTAGCAGTAGTAGAAGACCACTGGATTGAAGACGTAGAGCCAAGAACGCAGGTGGCCGAGCAGCGCTACGCGACCCGCGGGCCTCCGCCCAAGACTCTCCTCCACGCGATCGAGCACCACCTCGCGGAGCGGGCGTGCGGGATCGCCCATGTAGTCCGCCCGTTTGAACCAAGCGAGGGGCGACCAACGCCGCGGGATCGGGAGGCGTCCGGCCTCCAGCTCCGCGAGATCCACGAGCGGGAGGAAGACGCGGGCCTGAAATCGGTGCCGGCGCGGTGTGAGGCGATCGTGGTACACGCGCCCCTCGTAGAGGGCGCTGTTCAAACGAGCGCCGCCTCCTGGGCAGCGGTTTCCTTGAGCCGGCGCGCCGCGGTCAGGCCGCTCTGCAGGCCGTCTTCATGGAAGCCGTAGCGCCAGTACGCGCCGCAAAAGTGGACGCCATGGGCCCCGTCGATCTCGGCGTGGCGCTCCTGGGAGCGGACCGAGTCGAGGGAGTACACAGGGTGGTCGTAGACGAAGGAAGCGACGACCTTTTCCGGGGCAATGTCTGCGGTCCGGTTCAGGGTCACGAGGTACTGCTCGTCGGCCTCGAGCCCCTGGAGCAGGTTCATCCAGTAGGTCACGGTGGGCAGGCTCGAAGCGGGGTTCGTGAGGTGGTAGTTCCAGCTCGCCCATGCCCGCCTACGCCGCGGCATCAGCGTGGTGTCCGTGTGCAGGACGACCTCGTTGGCCTGGTAGGCGAAGCCCGCGAGGACCTCCCGCTCCAGAGGCGTCGCATCCTTGAGCAGACGCTGCGTGGTGTCGGAGTGCGTCGCCATCACCACGCGATCGAAGAGCTCGTCCCCGCCCCCGGCGCTCTGCACGCGCACGCGTCCGTCCGGCTGCCGCGTCACCGCGTGCACCGGGGTCTGGAGGCGGATCCGGTCGCGGAAGGGACGCACGAGCGGCTCGACATAGGAGCGCGAGCCCCCCTCCACGACGAGCCACTGCGGCCGGCCGTCCACCTGCAGGAAGCCGTGGTTGTGGAAGAACTGCACGAGGAATCGCAGCGGGAACGCCAGCATCTCCTCCGGGCAGGTGGACCAGATGGCGGCCCCCATCGGGATCATGTGCTGCGCGATGAACTCCTCGCTGTACCCGCCTCGCTCCAGGTACCCGCCGAGGGTCTCCTCCTGTGCGGCGGGATCGAGCACCTTCTCCGCCTCGCGGTAGAAGCGCAGGATGTCGCGCACCATTCGCCAGAACGACGGCCGCAGCAGGTTCGAGCGCTGCGCGAACAGCTTGTCGAGGTTCGTGCCGTTGTACTCCAGGCCCGTGCGGTCGCACTTGACGCTGAAGCTCATGTCGCTGGCCTGCCACGGGACGCCCAGCTCCTGGAGCAGCCCGCAGAAGCCCGGATAGGTCCGCTCGTTGAAGACGATGAAGCCCGTGTCGATCGCGAGACTGTGGCCGCCGCCCGTGGGCACGTCCAGGGTGTGGGTGTGGCCACCGATCCAGTCCGACGCCTCGAACACGGTGACCTCGTGCTCGTCGTGAAGCTCACGGGCCGCCACCAGGCCGGCGATCCCCGTCCCGATCACCGCGACCTTCACTGAGCCCTCCGCTCGTCCAGGATCCGGGCCGGCACGGGGCGCAGGCCCTTGACCAGCCCCAGCAGTTGCATGGCCCTCAGGGTGTAGAAGCTGAGGTCGAGCTCCCACCAGACGAAGCCCTGGCGCGCGGACGCCGGATAGCGATGGTGGTTGTTGTGCCATCCCTCACCGAAGGTCAGCAGCGCCAGCAGGAGGTTGTTGCGGCTGCGGTCCTTGGTCTCGAACGGGCGCGAACCGAGGCGGTGCGCCATCGAGTTGATGCAGAAAGTGACGTGGTACAGGACGACCGTGGAGAGGCAGCCCCACAGCACCAGGTGCAGACCGCTCGTGCCCAGGCCCGGTGCCCAGGCTTCGAGGGCGCTGCCCAAGGCATAGAGCCCGGGCACCATGAGCAGGGGCACCAGGCTGTCGTACCGATCGAGGAAGCGCAGCTCGGGGAAGCGCATCAGGTCGGGGACCAGCTCCGTCCGCGTGCGGAAGTTGCGGCGCGCGAGGATCCAGCCCATGTGGCTCCACCAGAAGCTCTCGACCACGGGCGAGTGGATGTCTCCCTCCGCGTCCGAGTTGCGGTGGTGCTCCCGATGGTGGGCAGCCCACCAGAGGGGTCCGCGCTGGACGGCGGTGGCCCCCAGAAGCGCGAACAGGAACTGCACGGGGCGCGAGGCCTGGAAGGTGCGGTGCGAGAAGTAGCGGTGGTAGAACGCCGTGATGGCGAACATCCGCACCGCGTAGAACGCGACCGCGAACACCAGAACGAACGGGGTCCAGGCCGTGAACAGGGCCGCGACGCCCGCCACGTGGATCGCCAGGAACGGAACCACCCGCACCCAGTCGATCTCGTGGGGATCAGCCTCCTCGTCTCGAGGATCGATCACCCAGGAGTCCAGCCAGCGGAAGAGGCTTGCACCTCCCGGGCCGCCCTCGGTCGGAGCAGCCTCGCGGGGGGGCAGGTCGGCGACGTGCGGTCGACTCACGAAGAGGCCCTCGGGGTGGGTTTCAGACGCTGGTGCGACACGATCCACTCGTTGCCGCCATCCCAGGCGAACAGCTCGGCGCATGCTAGGAAGAACACCCGCCAGCGCTCGAACCACCGGGGTGCCTCTTCGACGCCGTAGGTCTCGCGCAGAACGGCCATCACCTCCGACTTGCGGTCGTCCATGTTCTGGAGCCAGTGCTCGGAGGTGCGCGCGTAATGGCTCCCGTTGACGGCCCAGCGCGTGTCCACCTCGAACGGCACCTCGAGGTGATCGATCAGGTCGTGGGAGGGCATCATCCCGCCGCTGAAGAAGTAGCGACTCATCCAGTCGGACTCGTCCTTCACCTCGAAGGGATACGCGTAGCTGCGGTGGGCGAAAACGTGCAGGAAGACGCGCCCGTCATCCCGCAGCCAGCGGCGCACCCGGCCCAGGAGGGACTCCCAGTTGCGCATGTGCTCGAACATCTCGACCGAGACGACGCGGTCGTAGGTGCCCGGAGCCTCGAAGGTGTTCATATCCTCGGTCAGGACCGTGAGGTTCGTGAGCCCCTTGGCCTCGGCCCGGCGCAGGATGGAGAGGCGCTGGGGCTTCGAGTTCGAGATGGCGGTGATGCGGCTGTTCGGGTAGTGCTCGGCCATCCAGAGGGTCAGCGAACCCCACCCGCAGCCGAGCTCGAGGACCTCTTGGCCATCCACCAGCTCGGCCCTCTCACAGGTCAGGTCGAGCATCGCCTCCTCCGCCTCGTCCAGGGTGGTCGTGGAGCTCGGGTAGTAGCAGCTTGAGTACTTGCGGCGCTGGCCGAGGGCCAGCTCGAAGAAGCGCGGAGGCACCTCGTAGTGCTGCTCATTGGCGAGCTCGGGCACGAGCGCGACGGGCGCCTCACGCATGTGCTCGACGAAGCGGCGCAGGGCCTGCTGGGGATCGGGCCCGTAGACCTGCTCCTGCTCCTCGAGGCGCTGGGACAGGAGCGTGCGGATGCCGCGACGGACGAGGGGCCGGGGAACG
>JBDQFW010000090.1:0-13024 GCA_040265735.1 Planctomycetota bacterium
GGGCCATGAGGGCACCGCCCCTAAGAAAACAGCGGGGCTCTGACGGCCCCGTTCCGACAAAGCAGTGGGGCCCTGAAGGCCCAATCCTGGCGATGCAATGAGCCTCTCAGGGGGCGTTTCGTCCATCGCTCGGCGCGAGCCGTTCCGAGTCGCGCACCTAGGTCGATCCAGGGGGTGCACAGTGAGGCCCCCCTGGGCAGTCTCCCTGCCAAGCCACCCTCAGCCGATCGGATTGGTGGCCCGGGCTCGGACCGGACCAGGCTCACTCCTCGCCGTCCGGGCGGCGGGCGATGCTGACGGGCACCGTGAGCTCGCGGCCCGATCTCCACAGGCGTACCTCCACCGTGTCGCCCGGGTCGAGGACGGCCACCGAGGTCATCAGGTCCTTGCGGGTGACCAAGCGCCGGCCGCCCACGGCGAGGAGGATGTCTCCGGGCTGGATGCCCGCGTCGCGCGCAGGACTCACGGTCTCGAACGAGCGCACGCGCACGCGGCTCACGCCGTCGTAGCCCTCGACACGGCTTGGCGAGAACCAGCGATCCACAGAGACGCCCAGCCAGCCGCGGATGACCTCGCCATTCTCCAGGACCTCTTCGAGCACATGGCGCGCGAGGCTCGCGGGGATCGCGAACCCGATGCCGAGATCGCCCTCCTTCTCGAGACCCTGGGCCGTCGCGATGCCCACGACCTCGCCCTCGAGGTTGATCATGGGACCGCCGGAGTTCCCGGGGTTGATGACGGCATCGGTCTGGATGAAGTCCTCGTAGGTGGCGAGGTTCAGGTCACTGCGCCCGAGGCCGCTCACGATCCCCTGGCTCACGCTGCTCCCGATCCCGAACGGGTTCCCGAGCACCAGGACGCTCTCGCCAACCTGGGCCGGGCGCGGCGCGATGGGGAGGGTGGGGTATGTGGTGCCGGGTCGGTCCCCGCGGATCCGCAGCACTGCGAGGTCGGTGGCCGGGTCGAGCGCGAGGACCTCCGCGGCCACGCGTCGCCCCTCGCTCAGGACGACCTGGAAGCGGCCCCCGTCCTTCACGACATGGTTGTTCGTCAGGAGGGTGCCATCCGGGCGGACGATCACGCCGGATCCCTCGGTCGCTCCCCCGTAGCGCCGGCCGTTGGCGCCATAGGCCAGGACCTGCACGACCGCGGGCTCGGCGACGGCACACAGCTCGGCGACCCCTCGCGAAACTCGCCGGGCGACCTCCACGTCGGTCGCGGGCGTCGAGCGCCACGGGCCCAGGAGAGAGGCGGTGGCAACGAGGACGGCTGCGGCCGTGGAGGCGGTGGCTCGGTTCATGCGCAGATCACGAGGGGCGCGGACGGGGTGCAGGGAGGGAGACCCGTGAGATCCCCTGCCCGAGTCAAATTCGAACCGCGGACTGCTCCGGATGCCGGGGCCCGCGGGTGTTGCTCCGCTGGCCCGCCCATCCGGTGCCGCACCGTGGGGCGCGCTCGGGGCCGGTTCGAGGGCGGTGGCCCCTGTGGGGACCAGCCCCTCACGCCCCTCCACCATAGCCTCAGCGCTGCGTCAGAACGCCCCGGCCCTTGCCTCGAGCCGTCTCC
Organism: Planctomycetota bacterium; assembly: GCA_040265735.1. Lineage (GTDB taxonomy): Bacteria > Planctomycetota > UBA1135 > UBA1135. The sequence goes on from JBDQFW010000090.1 coordinate 1,567, forward strand.
CGGGGTCCCGGAGCCCGCTCTGGACGCATCCCGGAAGGGGATCTGGGCGTGTGCCCGCTCCACAAGCCGCGCCGTCCCGTCTAGAATCGGGAGCGCAGGACCCTGTCCTGCTCCGATCGCCTTCGGTTCGGCCTCCGCGCCAGCCGAAGGATCACGACCCGGGTGAAGCTTCTGGCTCACCCTCTGACCCTCCAGACGACCCACCATGAAGACCTTCCTCCCCGGCTTCGCGCTGACCGCCCTTCTGCTGGGCGCCTGCGCGGGCACCGAAGACGCGCCCAGCGCCGCCCCCGCCGCCAACCCCGCCGCCGCTGAGGGCCAGTGCTGCTCTGAGAAGGCCGCCGCTCCGGCTGCCACCACCAGCGAGTGCGAGTCCGCCTGCGAGTCCGAGAAGGCCGCCCCCGCGGCTGCCGCGACCAAGGGTGACTGCGGCGGCTGCGACGAGGCCAAGGCCACGGCCGCCAGCGCCACGACCAAGAAGGGCTGCTGCATGGAGCAGGGCGCCAAGGCGACCCAGGCGTCCACCGAATCCGACTGCCAGTCGGCCTGCGAGTCCACCAAGGCCGCCCCCGCGGCGACCAAGGGTGACTGCCAGTCCGCCTGCGAGGGTGCCAAGGCCACTCAGGCTGCGAACACCCCGGCCTGCGAGAGCGCCTGCGAGTCCGGCAAGGCCACCCCGGCTGCCACCAAGAGCGACTGCCAGTCCGCTTGCGAAGGTGCCAAGGCCGCTCCCGCCGCGACCACCGACGAGTGCCCCGCGATGAAGTGCGAGGGTGCCGTCGAGGCCTGCGAGGGCGCCAAGGCGACCCCCGCCGCCAGCAAGGGCGAGTGCCCCGCCTCCGCCTGCGAGGCCGTGAAGGAGTGCAGCGAGGCCAAGGCCACCCCGGCCGCCACCAAGAGCGACTGCCAGTCCGCCTGCGAGGGCGCGAAGGCCGAGTGCTCCGGCGTTCAGGGCTGACCGTCTCTGACCTCGGGCGCTGAGCTCTCCTGCTCCACTGCCCAACAGGTCCCCGCGCGGGGCCGCTCCCTCGGGGGCGGCCCCGCGCTGCATGAACCCAGCCTCGCCGGCACGGCCGGCATCCGGAGGGGATCCCAAGGGCGGCCTCAGCCGCCCGATCGAAACGCACAGCGGGCGGCCTCGGCCGTCCGATCGAATCTCACAGCGGGCGGCCTCAACCGCCCGACCCAAGTGCTCCAGGGGCGGCCTCAGCCCTCCGCCTGAACAGGACTGCAGGCGGCCTCAGCGGCCAGATCGAGTGAACAGCCGGCGGCCTTGCCAGCCCAATCAGGGCATGTTCGCAGCTGTTGCGGGGAACGAGCCAGGACCGCTCGAGCTCACCGCGGCGGTCTCGGGGGCCGACGGGGCGCGCGGCGGGTGAACTCCCTCGTGCCTCTCCGTCCGCTTCCACGGGCGGCGCTTGGGAGGGCTAGGATGCGCCGGTGCTCAGGCCCACTGCCTTTCCTGCCGCATCCCTCGGCGGACACGCCCTCTTGGACAGTGGTGGGGGGCGCAAGCTGGAGCGGATCGGAGGGTTCGTTCTCGATCGCCCCGACCCGCAGGCCCTCTGGGGTGTGCGCGCTCCCGCTCTCTGGGAGCAGGCGGACCTGAACTTCGAGCGCGAGTCGGATCGCGGGGGGCGCTGGGAGCAGGTCGGCGCGCGCGCCGTGCCCGAGGAGTGGGACCTGGAGCTGGGGCGCGCGCGTCTCATCATCCGACCCACCCCCTTCAAGCACGTGGGCGTGTTCCCCGAGCAGGCGGCCAACTGGGCGCTTCTGGAGGTTCCGCCGCGCCCCGGCGCGCGCCTGCTGAACCTCTTCGGCTACACCGGGGCTGCGAGCGTGCTGGCGGCCGGGGCGGGCTGGGAGGTCACCCACGTCGACGCCTCAAAGCAGTCCCTCGACTGGGCGACGGCGAACCTGAGGCGCTCGGGCCTTCCCGGGGACGCGATGCGCGTGCTGTGTGAGGACGCCCTGCGCTTCGCCCAGCGTGAGGTGCGCCGCGGCAACCGGTACGACGCGGTCTTCCTGGACCCGCCGCACTACGGGCGCGGGCCGCGGGGGGAGGTCTGGCGGCTCGAGGAGGGGCTGCCTCCTCTGGTCGAGGCTGCCGCCTCGCTGCTGGAGCCTGGCGGTGTCCTTGTCCTCTCGACCTACGCGGTCGGCCACTCACCGCTGACCCTGCTCGGACTCCTCGAGGTGCAGGCGAGCGAAGGCGACCAGGTCGAGGCAGGCGAGCTTGCCCTGCTCGAGGAGCCGGTCGAGGGAGCGCCGTCACGCCTCCTGCCGGCGGGGTTCTGTGCGCGCCTGCACCGGGCGGGAGAGGCATGAGCGGACCGCGCGTCCTTTGGTGCGACAACCACGTGCTCGCTCTCGCGAAGCCCGCGGGACTCCCCAGCGTGCCGGACGCTTCCGAGGACCCAAGCGCCCTCGACTGGGGCAAGGAGTGGATCAAGCGGACCTACTCCAAGCCCGGTGAGGTCTTCCTGGGCGTGGTGCATCGCCTCGACCGGCCGGTGTCGGGAGTGCTGTGCCTGGGGCGCACGAGCAAGGGCTCGGCGCGCCTGACCGCGGCGCTCGTCGAGCGCGTGGTGCGCAAGGCCTACCTCGGCGTGGTGGCGGGGGACCCGGGCGCCGGCGGTGAGCTCGAGCAGCACCTGCTCAAGGACCCGCACGCGAACCGGGTCGCCGTCGTGGAGGCTGGCCGCGCCGGCGCAAGGGTGGCGCGCACGCGGTGGACGCGCCTCGCCGCGCGCGGGGGGCGTGCGCTGCTGCGGCTCGAGCCGCTGACGGGCCGCTCGCACCAGCTGCGTGTGGCCTGCGCGAGCCTGGGCACCCCCCTGCTTGGCGACCTGAAGTACGGGGCCGAGCGCGCTCTCGAGGACCGCAGCATCGCTCTGCACAGCCACGAGTTCGAGGCACCCCACCCGGTCCGGCGGAGCCCCCTGCTCCTCAGGGCCGCACCTCCCCGCGCGCCCTGGTGGGACCTCGCCCGTGAGGTGCTGGCGCTTGCCGAGACGGCGGGCGCTGCGGAGGAGGCCTCTCGCGGCCACGCCTCTCGAGCCGAGCCCGCGGCCGAGGCTCCCCGCGGGGCGGCCGGTGGCGCGGCGCAGGCAGGGGCGCGGCTCTGGCCGGGGGACCATGCCTCCTGCGGGGAGGCGCAGGGATGAGCGCGGTTGCCAAGCGGCTGGCCGGCGCGGCCACCGGGCTGCTGGCCAGCCTGCTCCTCGCGGGCGGGCGCGCAGGTCTCGCCGCCGCGCTCGACTTCAACGGGGCGCCGCTCGAGGACTGGCTGGGGCCGTTTCGCTCCCAGGGTGCTGCGCTCCTTGCGGGCGAGCACGCGCCGGTGGAGGGGTTCCTCTACCCGCCTTCGGCGGCCGTGCTCTTCATGCCCCTTGGGCTCCTGGGCCCGGACGCCGCCGCCGCGCTGGGGTGGATCGTGCAGGTCTGCTCCATCGCGCTCATTGCGGCGCTCGCTCCGCGTCTCGGGGGCGCCGGCTGGCGCGGGCAGTGGGACCTGCCCTTCGGGCTCGCGGTCGGACTCTGCGTGCCCCTGCTCCACTCCCTGCACTGGGGACAGATGGGGGCTCCCCTCGCCGTCCTGGTCCTGCTCTGGCTGCTGACGGCCGCGCGCTCGCGGGCGGCGGCCGCGCTCGGGGACGCTGGCCTAGCCCTGGCCGTAGCGCTCAAGGGCTATCCCCTCCTGGCGGTGCTTCCCGCCTGGGCGGGGGGCGGATCCCCGCGGCGCTTCCTGCTAGCAGCGCTTGCTCTCGGCGTTGCGCTTCCTGCGGCGGTCCTGCGGGCGGATCTCATGCCCTTCGCGCAGACGGTTGCGAGCCGGCTGGCCGCGCTGTCGACGGAGGGAGGCGCGTGGTGGGGCTCGGCCAACCGCCAGAGCCTTGCGGCGGCGGTGGGACGCGCGGTGGGCCAACCGGGACCTCCGCTCGCGCTCACTGTCCTGAGCCTTGTCGCCTTCGCCGCGCTCGCATGGTTCGTCCTCCGCGCCGCGCGCGAAGCCAGGCCGCAGCGCGAGGAGGAAGGTGCGTTGCCCGGGGAGGCGAACCGGCGCGTGGCCGCCGCGGGCCTGCTTCTGCTCGCGGGGCTCGTGCTGCTTCCTGGCCCCGCATGGCCCCACCACCTGGCGGCCCTGCCGCTGCTGTGGGCGGCCGCTCTGCCGAACGGGAGCGGGGCTCGGACCTGCGTCGTTGCCTCGGCGGTCGTCGCGAGCTCCCCGCTCCTCCTCGCGCTGGGCGGCTGGGAGCGGGCCTATGCCCTCGGCCTGCCCCTGCTTGCCAACCTCCTTGCCGCACTGGCCCTCGTACCGGGCCTGCGCGACCGTTCGCCGCGGCCGTGATCCGGCGCAGGAGAGCCCATGGCTCGGTTGCAGGGGGACCTCCGGCCCCCTGGGCTCTCGACGGCCGCCGCTAGGCCGCCCGATCCTTCTGGCGCTGAGGGCGATGGGCAGCGCCGCCCAGGCCCCCCGGGAGACAGTGAGGCGTGAGGGGCTACAATCGCGGCCATGATCCTCGTCACCGCCGCGCTGCTCTCCCTGACTCCCGCAGTCGACGACGTCTCCTACGCGAAGGACGTCCACCCGATCCTGGCCGAGAACTGCTTCAAGTGTCACGGCTCCAAGAAGCAGAAGGGCGGGGTGCGGCTCGACATGAAGGCCGGGCTGTTCGAGGGAGATGAGGGGTTCATCCCCGTGGTCCCCGGCGATCCGGATGGGTCGCTCCTTCTCGAGGTCTGTGAGCTGCCCGAGGACGACCCGGACCTGATGCCGGAGGGAGGGCCGCGCCTCTCGGAGCAGGCGCTCGGCACTCTCCGCGCGTGGATCGAGCAGGGCGCGAGCTGGGAGGCCGTTATGACCGAGGACGAGGCCGAGCAGCGCCTCGTGCTGCCGGGCCTGACCGCGGAGCAGGAGGCTGCGCGCGCCCAGGCCCTCGAGCGCGTGGGCGCCGCAGGGGCCATCGTCCTGCCCGTGGCCCGCGACCTACACGCCCTCGACGCCAACCTCTCCCTGCTGCGCGCCGCGGCGGGGGACGACGCCCTCGCGGCCATGGCGGGCCTGGAGCCGAGCCTCGTGTGGCTGAACCTCTCGGGAACGGCCGTGACCGATGCGGGCCTGGCGAGCCTCGCGGGCTTCAAGGAGCTCCGCCGCCTGAACCTCTCCCGGACCGCGGTCACCGCGGCAGGTCTGACGCACCTCGCCGCGATGGAGCAGCTCGAGGTCCTGAACCTCTACGGCAGCCAGGTGGGGGACGAGGCGGTGGCAGCGATCGCTGCCCTCAAGGGCCTCAAGCGCATCTACCTCTGGGAGTCGGCATTCAGCGAGGAGGGGTTCACTGCTCTCGCCAAGGCCTGTCCCGAGCTTGGGATCGACCGCGGGCTCGCCCCGGTCGTGGACGCCACCCCGCCCGTCGCGGGAGCGGTCAACGAGACCTGCCCGGTGAGCGGATCGGCCGTGGATGGGACCATCGTCACCGTCTACGACAGCCAGCCCATCGCCTTCTGCTGCAAGGACTGCAAGGCGAAGTTCGAGGCCGATCCTGCGGCCTACGCGGGCAATCTGCCCGGCGCGCGGCCCGCAGCCGTGAACAGCAAGTGCCCGGTCAGCGGCGCGGACGTGGACGCCAGCGTCACGAGCACCTTCGAGGGGCAGGCGGTCGCCTTCTGCTGCGCCAAGTGCAAGGCCGCCTTCGACGCGGAGCCGGCGAAGTTCGCGGACAAGCTGCCCAAGGCGAAGGCCGCGGCGGTCAATGCGAAGTGCCCGGTGAGCGGCGGAGACGTGGACACAGCCGTGACGAGCGCGTTCGAGGGCCAGACGGTTGCCTTCTGCTGCGGCAAGTGCAAGGCGGCCTTCGACGCGGAGCCGACGAAATTCGCCTCGAAGCTCAAGGGCTGAGGCCCCGGGACTGACGCTCGACAGCTGCGCCTTCACGCCGTCTCGAGACCCTCACGCATGGCGCCGGGTGGCTTCGCTCAGCTGAGGACCGGGGCGGCAGCGCCCACGGGCGCCAGTTCCTCGTCCGCGCTCCAGATCACGTTGTAGAGCGTGTCACGCTCCACGGGGATACGGCCGGCCTCGCGGATCCAGGTCAGGAGCTCCTGGCGCGCGACGCGCTGGGGGGTGGTCGCCCCCGCGTCGTGGTAGATGCGCTCCTCGACGACCGTGCCGTCCACATCGTCGGCGCCCCAGGAGAGCGCCAGCTGGGCGACCGGGATCGTGAGCATGATCCAGTACGCCTTGATGTGAGGGATGTTGTCGAGCACGAGACGCCCCACCGCGATCTCGCGCAGCTCGTCCAGGGCCGTCGGCCCGGGGAGGTGGCTCCACTCGGTGTTGTCGGGGTGGAACGAGAGGGGGATGTAGGTCTGGAACCCGCCCGTCTCGTCCTGCAGAGCGCGCAGGCGGGTCAGGTGATCGACGCGCTCCTCGGGAGTCTCGATGTGCCCGTGGAGCATGGTGCAGTTGCTGCGCAGGCCCGCCTCATGGACCTGGCGGGCGGTGTCGAGCCACTGCTGGCCGGTGTTCTTGAGGTGGTAGCCCTCAGCCTGCACGCGGTCGGCGAACACCTCCGCGCCACCCCCCGGGCAGGAGCCGAGGCCGGCCTCGATGAGCTCGGGCAGGACCTCCGGCAGAGGGCGCTTGGCCCGCCGTGCGATCTGCATCAGCTCGATCATCGTGAAGGCCTTCACATGGATGTCCGGCCGGGCGCGCTTGGCCGCGCGGAGGATGTCGAGGTAGTACTCGTAGGGCAGCCGCGGGTAGATCCCCGCAACCATGTGCACCTCGGTGACGGGCTCGTCGGCCGTGTCGCGCAGCTTCTGCTCGATCTGCTCGGGCGAGAAGATGTAGGCCCCCTCCTGGCCGGGGAGGCGCTGGAACGCGCAGAAGCGGCAGAGCTTGTTGCAGACGTTCGTGTAGTTGATGTGCTGGTTGACGTTGAAGTACGCCAGGTCGCCATGCATGCGCTCGCGCACGTGGTTGGCCAGCATCCCGACCGCGTAGGGGTCGGGGCAGCGGTAGAGCTCCAGCGCATCAGCGGCGTCCAGCCGCTCGCGGGCCAGGACCTTCTCGGCGATCGCCTCGAGGCCGGCAGCGCGTGCACGAGCCCGCAGGCGGTCCAGGTCGTGGGGAGCGTCGAGGGGGATCATTGAGCGCTCGCCTCCTTGGCCGCCAGGGCGCGCTCGCGCCAGGCCTGCGGAGCGGCCGCGTGGGTCGCGGCGTCCTCGCGGGTCATCGGGCCCCGCGGGCCCTGGTAGCGCTCGTCCACGAGGCCGTACCAGGAGTTGCGCTGGACCGGCTCGAAGCCCGCCGTCCGGATCTGGTGCTCCAGCCGCTGGACCGACTCCAGGTTGAAGCAGCCCGCCGCCGAGACGACGTTCTCCTCCAGCATCGTCCCTCCGAAGTCGTTGGCGCCGTAGTGCAGCGAGACCTGCGCGAGCTTGGTGCCCTGGGTCACGTAGCTGGTCTGGATGTTCTCGAAGTTGTCGAGCACGATCCGGCTCAGGGCCTGGACCCGCAGGTAGACGGCGGGGGTCGTCTTCTCCGGATAGAGGTGCTCCTCCGGGACGCCGTCGGGCTGGGTGTTCCAGGAGGCGAAGGCGGTGAAGCCGCCGGTCTCGTCCTGGAGGTCGCGCAGCCGGATCAGGTGCTCCACGCGCTCGGCGGCCGTCTCCACGTTCCCGAACATCATGGTGCCCGACGTGCGGAGGCCGGCCTCGTGCACGCGGCGGTGGACCTCCAGCCAGCGGTCGGTGGTGGTCTTCTTTGGCGCGATGATCTTGCGCACGCGCTCGACCAGCATCTCGGCGCCGGCGCCTGGCACGCTGCCGAGCCCCGCCTCGACCAGGTCGGCGAGGACCTCCTGGACTGGACGCTTCTCCATGTGGCTGAAGTGGTCCAGCTCCGGGGCGGAGAGGGCGTGGCAGTTGATGTCGAAGCGCGCGCGGATGTCCGCGATCAGCTCACACCACCAGTCCGAGAGCAGGTGGGGGTGGTGGCCACCCTGCATCAGGAGCTGCTGGCCGCCGAGGCGGACCGTCTCCTCGACCTTGCGGTAGATCTCCTCGCGCGAGAGCACGTAGGCCTCGCGGTGCCCGGGCGAGCGGTAGAAGGCGCAGAACCCGCAGTCCGTGATGCAGACGTTGGTGGGGTTCAGGTTGCGGTCGACGATGTAGGTGATGCGCCCCTCGGGGTGGAGGCGGCGCTTGACCGCGTCGGCCATGCGCCCGAGGGTCAGCAGGTCCGCCTCCTCGTGCAGGAAGAGGGCCTCCTCCTCGGTCACGCGCTCGCCCGCGAGGATCCGGTCCTCGAGGTCCTGGAGCGCCGCGGACGCGCCCCTGCGGCCGCGTGAGGCGAGCGGGGCCACCCATTCCTGGGGGCGACGGGACTTCGGGGGAGCGATCATCTCGCGGGGATTCTAGGTCCCCTGCGCGGAGGCTCCAGCCTTGGGTCCAGAGGATCCTCCTGGGTGAGACGCCCGCCCCTGCAGGGGCGTCGCCGGCCTTCGGATCGTGGGGCCGCAGGGGTAGACTCTTCCGCCCGCAGGGCTCCTATGAGCCCCCACTGCCCATGGCCAAGCAACCCACCGGCGTGATGGACGCCATCGTCTCCCTCTGCAAGCGCAGGGGCTTCGTGTTCCAGGCCTCCGAGATCTACGGGGGGATGGGGAACACCTACGACTACGGGCCTCTTGGCGTCGAGCTCCTGCGGCGGGTCAAGGACGCCTGGTGGACCCGGATGGTCCAAGAGCGTCGGGATGTCGTGGGTCTCGACTCCGCAATCATCCAGCACCCCCAGACCTGGATCACCTCGGGTCACGTGGGAGGCTTCTCCGACCCGCTGATCGACAACAAGACGAGCAAGCAGCGCTACCGGGCGGACCACCTCATCGAGGATAAGATCGCCAAGTACCGCAAGAAGGGCCGCGACAAGGACGCGGAGGCCCTGCAGGCCAAGCTGAACGCCTCCCTCGGGGACAACGCGGCCCTGCGCGCCCTGATCGACGAGGCGAAGATCAAGTGCCCGGTGAGCGGCACGGACGACTGGACGGATGTCCGCCAGTTCAACCTGATGTTCAAGACGACCATCGGGCCCGTCGACACCGGGGACAACATCGCCTACCTGCGCCCCGAGACGGCCCAGGGGATCTTCCTGAACTTCAAGAACGTCCTCGAGTCCTCGCGCCAGAAGCCGCCCTTCGGCATCGCGCAGATCGGGAAGAGCTTCCGCAACGAGATCACCCCCGGGAACTTCGTGTTCCGGACCCGCGAGTTCGAGCAGGCCGAGATGGAGTTCTTCGTGCCGCCCGCCGAGAACGACCAGTGGTTCGAGTACTGGAAGAATGCGCGCCTGCAGTGGTACATCGACCTCGGGATCGACCCCGAGAAGCTGCGCCTGCGGGATCACGACGCTGACGAGCTGGCGCACTACTCCACGGGCTGCACGGACGTGGAGTACGAGTATCCATTCGGCTGGGGCGAGCTCGAGGGCATCGCGTGCCGCACGGACTTCGACCTCAAGCGCCACAGCGAGGCCAGTGGTACGGATCTCGTCTACTTCGATCCGCAGACCAAGGAGCGCTACACGCCCTACGTCATCGAGCCCGCCGGCGGGATCAACCGGATCGCCTTGACCTGCCTCATCGACGCCTACGAGGAGGAGCAGCTCGAGGGGGATGTGCGCACCGTGCTGCACCTCCACCCGCGCCTGGCGCCCATCACCGTGGGGGTCTTCCCCCTCGTCAAGAAGGGCGGGATGGCGGAGCGGGCGGACGAGCTCGAGCAGGAGCTGCGGCGGGCGGGACTCGCGACCTTCTACGACGAGAAGGGGGCGATCGGTCGGCGCTACCGGCGCCAGGACGAGGTGGGCACGCCGTTCTGCGTGACCATCGACGGGGACACCCTGGAGAAGGGCACCGTCACCCTGCGCCACCGGGACTCGATGGAGCAGGAGACCCTGTCCGCGGGTGAGCTGGTGGCCGCGATCCGGGAGCGCATCGACTCCTGGACGCGCCCCGAGAGGAAGGCCTGACGCGGGAGGGGGGCTCAGGCCTCGGGGCCGAGCTCCCCGAGCGCGGCCCGCTCCCGCAGGGCGGCCTTGCGGATCTTGCCGCTGCCCGTCCGGGGCAGCTCGGCCAGGAGCCACAGGCGCCTGGGCAGCTTGTAGCCGGCGATGCGCGCTCGACAGTGCTCCTCCAGCGCGGCCCGCTCGAGCGCGCGGCCTGCTCGGGGGACGACGGCGGCCGCCACGCACTCCCCGAGATCGGGGTGGGGGAGGGCGAACACCGCGCACTCCAGCACGCCCGCGTGAGCCAGCAGGACCGCCTCCACCTCGATGGAGTACACGTTCTCGCCGCCGGAGAGGATCAGGTCCTTCAGGCGATCCACGATGAGGACGGAGCCGCTTGCGTCCACCGTGGCCAGGTCGCCCGTGCGGAACCAGCCATCCCGGCGTGAGGCCGCGGTGGCGTCGGAGTTCCTCCAGTAGCCGGGGCTCACCGTGGGGCCGCGAACCACGATCTCTCCGACAGTCCGGTCGTCGGTGGGGACGGGCTGGTCGCGCTCGTCCACCACGCGCAGCTCGACGGTGGGGAACGGCGATCCTGTCCGCGCCAGGCGGAGGGCGCGCTGCGCGAGGGGCAGGCGCTCCTCCTCCGCAGTGAGGCCGGACAGGGTCAGGTAGGGCGAGGTCTCGGTGAGGCCGTAGGTCTGACGGTACGCGCAGCCCAGGTTCGTCAGGATGCGCTCGACCACGGCCGGCGCGATGGGCGCTCCGCCCGACAGGCACAGCCGCAGGCTCTGAGGAGGAGCAGCCCCATCCTCCACCGCGGCGAGCACGCGCTGGAGCATGGTCGGGACCAGGTTGGTGAGGGTCACGCCCTCGCGGCTACAGAGCTCCAGGCAGGCGGAGGTCTCGAAGCGTGGGAGGAAGGCGTGGGCGCCCCCGACGGCGGTCACGGCGAAGGTCGCCCAGGCGTCCGCGAGGTGGAACATGGGGGCGAAGTGTCCCCAGGTGTCGGAGGCCGTGAGCCCGAGGGCCTCGACCGCGGCGAGGGCGTGTGAGCGGATGTTGCCGTGGGTCAGGATCACGCCCTTCGGCTGGCCGGTGGTCCCGCTCGTGAAGTAGAGCTGGGCCGGAGCGTCTAGGGGCAGGTCCCCCGCGGGGGGCGGCTCGTCCGCGGGGCCCTTGCCGCACTCCTCCTCCAGGGCGAGCACGGCGCGCCCGCCAGAAGGCGATGGGCTCGGGTCCGCGAGGGCGCGGGCGGCGGCGAGGTGCGCCCCGTCGGCGAGCAGGACCTGGCACTCAGCCAGCTTCAGGATGGCTGCGAGCTCGGGGCCGGCGAGGCGCGGGTTCAGGGGGGCGAGCCCGTCCACGTCCACGTCCTCCCGCCCCACGTTCACGAGCGCGCGGTCGATGCGCCCGCGGTCCTCGAAGCGGGGGCGCCCGCCGAAG
>JBDQFW010000091.1:0-13021 GCA_040265735.1 Planctomycetota bacterium
GCACACGACACCATCCACCTCGAAGGGGAGGTCAGCGCGCCTCGACTCCAGATCAGCGTGGTAGGCGAGGCAGGCGTCGAGGCCCTGGACGGTCCGCCCAAACCCCGAGTCCGGCAGGCCCCAGTCCGCGAGAGCGGCGGAGAGCTCGCTCTGGGTCTTGAACGAGAGGCTGTCGGTCTCGCCGTCAACGCCCTCCACCCGCGGTGCCGCATAGGTGTGGAACTCGAGTGGATAGCGCGCCACCTCTTGAGGGTCGTTGCGCCGGATGGCCCCGGCCGTGGCGTTGCGCGGGTTCGCGAGGCGCGCCTCCCCCCGGCCCTCCCGCTCGGCGTTGAAGGCCTCGAACCGCGCCCGGGCAATCAGCACCTCCCCACGCACCTCGAGCAGCTTCGGCACGGGCCGCCGGCTGCCGTCAAGGGCCAGCGGCAGGTTGCGGATCGTGCGGAAGTTGGCCGTGACCTCCTCCCCCACGACGCCATCTCCGCGGGTCACCCCCCGCACCAGGCGCCCGTCCTCGTAGATCACCGAGGCGCTCACCCCGTCGAACTTCGGCTCGCAGGACCAGGAGAGGACCTCGTCGGCCTCGAGGCCGAGGAAGCGCTGGATCTTCTCCACGAAGTCCTGCACCTCCTCCACGGCGAAGAGGCTCTCGATCGAGAGCATGGGCACCGCGTGCGCGACCTTGTGGAAGCCCTGGCCCTCGGGCAGGGCCGAGCCCACGCGCTGGGTCGGGCTGTCGGGCACGACGAGCTCGGGGTGCTCCGCCTCGAGTCCCTTGAGCTCGCGGAAGAGGCCGTCGTACTCCGCATCCGACACCTCCGGCGCGCCCTCCACGTAGTAGAGCCGGTCGTGACGCAGCAGCTCGGCGCGCAGCGCGGCGGCGCGCTCCTTGACGGATCGGGGAAGGGGCATGAAAGCAGGCAGCGGTGCAGAACAGAAGGCGCGGATCACGGCACGGGAGCGGCCTCTCCGAGGGGAGCCCGCCATCACCGGCCGGAGGCCCGGAGGCCGTCGCTAGGCCCCAGGATCCCCGCCCGGGCGGCCCCTGTCCACGGCAAGGAAGCCCCCGTCAAAGGCCCCCGGGAGGAGCTCGCCGAGCCGGGCCCGGCCCACGACCCTGCCGCTCCCGACCCAGGCCACGGGCAGGTCGGGCGCGAACTCCGCGAGGACCTGGCGACAGGCGCCGCAGGGTGGGACCACGGGCTCCTTGGCGAACGCGATCACAAGGGCCTTGAAGGTGCGTGCGCCGAGGGTCACCGCGTGGGCCACGGCCGTCCTCTCGGCGCAGATCGTGAGCCCGAAGCTGGCGTTCTCGACATTGCAGCCCACATGGATCTGGCCCTCGGCGTCGAGCAGGGCCGCCCCTACCGCATAGCCCGAGTAGGGCGCGTGCGCCTGGGCCAGGACCGCGCGGGCAGCCTCGACCAGACGGTCCTCCTCGGGAATGGGCTCGGTCATGGAGCACGAGCATCCCGCGACAGAGCGAGGGGATCAACGCGTTCGAGCCGGAACCAGGTGCCTGGATGGAGCGCGCGCCAGGGGAACCGGTTCCGGTGAACCGCAAGCGCAGGATCTGCACGCTGAGGAAGCGAAGAGCGGGAGGAGCCGCTGGACGGAGGCGGTCAGGAGCCCAGGCGGTCAGAAGGGCGAGTCCTCAAGGGTGCAGGCCCCCTCCTCGAGCGACAGGGCAGCCACTGCCCCTTGCCCCCGAGGGGCACTGGAGCCAGCGGACTCAGCTCGGCTCCCTCGGGGCGTGCCGCCGAGAGGGGCCGCGGCGACCTCGCCGTCCGAGCTCCTGGGTGACGGCTGCGCATTGGCGAGACTGCGCCAGCCCGCGTAGGGAACGGTCAGCTGCTGGCGGCGGATGCCCCGCTGCGGATCCTCCCAGGTCTCCTCCGCGAGCTCCACCAGGGCGCAGCGGCCCACGAGCTCGCTGGGCTCGACGGCGAGGACGCCGTCCACCTCGAACCCCAGCGCGGCCAGGACGGTGCGCACGCGGTGCACGCCACGCTCGCTCCAGGTCAGGGAGTCCCAGGCCGCGTGGCGCCCGGCGAGCTCGCCCTCGGCCACCTCGAGCCGCAGGCTCCAGCGGGGAGAGCCGTCGCGGGCCTTGCCCTCGCGCACCTCGCGGATGCGGCAGGGATAGGTGCCCTCGGGAATGGTGCGGAGGTCGGTGGGCTCTTCGAGCTGGCTGAAGTCGTACTGCATGGGGGAACCGGAGGTCAGCGGGGTGCGGGGAAGAAGGGCCGCGCACTCGCGGCCACGCAACCAGGACGCGCTCCGGCCCTCACGGTTGCAGGAGAAATCCGCGACACGCCAAAGACAGCTCCGTACCCACCTGGAAAGGCACAGCGGCAGGAATCACCGCGCTTAGCCGCGGCAGGAATCACCGCGCTTGGCCGCGGCAAGGATCGCCGCGCCCCGCCGCGCGTGGACTCGCCCCCCGTCGATGAAGCGCCCCAAGCCCTCGAACCCAGCGCGCGCAAGCACACCTCCAGTCCTTCGTCACCGCGGCGGCCTCAGCGCCAGCACGCGCACGACCCGCTCCGCGCCGGTGGCGCGCGTCCAGCGAAGGACCGCGAGCTCCTGCTCCTGCCACCCCGCCTCCACCAGCACGGCCCGCTCACGCGCGATCCAGGCGCGCCTGCCGGTGGTCAGGTCCGGCGGGTCCGTGGCCCAGAGGAGGTTGAAGCCCTGCGCCCAGCCCAGGACCTCCTCGGCCGAAGGCTCGGGATCGGCCTGGTCCAGGGTGAACAGCCGCTGGTCCAGGTCCTGCGCCGCGAGGAGCGTCTGGGCCCGCGCGTCGCCGGGATGCAGGGCCTCGAGGCCCATGCCCCACGCCGCCGGCGGGAACGCCTGCGAGAGGCCGAGCCAGCCCACCCGTCCCGACTCCGGCCAGCTCTCGGCCAGCACCTCGATCAGCTCGTCGTGCACCGCGCGCGGCAGGCCGTTGGTGGGCAGCGGCCGATCGAAGGCGACGCTGCGCCGCTCCTCGAGCACCGCCAGCTGGTAGTCGCGCGCGTCCGGGTTGGCGAGGCTCAGGGCGTGCAGCACCGCCATGGAGTCCGCGGCCGGCGCCACGAACCCCGAACCCAGGAGCAGCACGCCCACCACGACCCGCACGGCGCCCAGCCGCGCGAGGAACCTGGAGGCCCCCACCGCAGCCAGCGCGAACAGGAACGGCGCCGCAGGCAGGAGGAAGCGATCCAGGTGGAACGGGTGCCGCCAGACGGGCAGGCCGCTCACCAGCAGCACCAGGAGCGCGACGCGGATGCCGCGATCCCCCACCGCACGCAGGGCGAGGAGGGCGGCGACGACGATCCACGCCAGCACCCGCGGAGACGGCACCAGGAAGGTGGTCCAGTCGAACCAGCGCAGCTGTCGCGGGGTGACGCCGAGCTCCAGGTTGCCTCCGAGGAAGGAGGCGAAGGCCGCGCGATGGGAGGCCGCGGTCTCCGCACCCGCCGGCCACGGCAGGATGAACCACCACGCACAGGCGAGAGCCGTGGGCAGGCCCAGGCGCAGGACGCTCGCCGCAGCCCCACGGCCATCGCGCGCGCGCGCGCGCGCCACGACCTCGAGGACGAGGTCCACCGCGAGCCCCGCGCCCAGCAGCAGCCCGTAGTTCCACTTGGTGAACAGGCAGGCGGCCAGGAGGACGCCGGTGCCGAGCTCGAGGCCGGGGCGGCTGGTGCGCGCGCGGGTGATCCAGCCGGCGACTGCCAGGGTGCCGAGGGCCGCGAAGGGCACCTCCAGGAAAAGGGTCCCGCCGAAGGCAAGGGCCATCGGGCACAGCACCCAGAGCGCGAACGCGAGGGCGGGTGCGCCTCCCACCCCGGGCGGCAGGTCGTCGTCGGGATCGCGACTGCACACGGCGCGCGCGAGGAGGAACATGCCCAGGGCCCCAAGCGCCCAGAACCAGCGCTGGGTGCGGCGCATCACGAGCTCGGTGGGCTCGAAGGCAGCGCCCACTACGCCCTGGATCGCAGGCACCAGGGGCGGATAGCGCTCGCAGGAGAGGACCGCGGCCGCGGCCTCGTCGAGCTCACCCTCGCGCAGGGCCTCGGCGATCCGCACGGCCGGAGCGGCGAGGTGCATGGCCTCGTCCCAGCCCATGGTGCGCTCCATGGAGACGCCCAGGGAGGCGAGCAACCCCAGCAGGAACGCTGCCAGCGCACCCGTCCAGGGACTCCACGACCACCCGCGCTCCATCGTCATCGAGTCTAGCCCTCGCCACCCTGCGAAGCCGCGGCCCTTGCCCGCGGTTCCCGCATCAGGAGCCCGCGGCCTCGGCCGGCAGGGAGCCCAG
The DNA here is from genome assembly GCA_040265735.1 of Planctomycetota bacterium. Classification (GTDB taxonomy): domain Bacteria; phylum Planctomycetota; class UBA1135; order UBA1135. Next base: position 4,310 of record JBDQFW010000091.1, read on the forward strand.
CGCCACCCCGGCCGCCGGGCGCGTGGCCGCGTCGAAGACGCGCTGGGAGTTGGTGAAGAAAACACGGGCGACCTCGTCCTCCGCGAACCCCCGGCGGAGCATGCCTGCCGCCAGGTGCGGGTAGCAGCTGGCGTCCTCGAGGCCAGCAGGCGTGCGCTCGATGCCGTCGTAGTCCGAGCCGATCCCCACCGCGTCGATCCCCGCCACCTCGACCGCGTGGCAGAGGTGGTCGAGGACGCGCTCCATCGGAAGCGGCGTGGCGTGGGCCTGCATCCACTGGGCCTGACGCAGGAAGAGCTCCGTCGGATGCGCGCCCGTGAGGCCCTGGTACTCGGCGCTGGTGCGCAGGCGCACCTCCTCGGCGCGCGCGTCGGCATCGAGGAAGGGCGTGCAGAACACCATCCCCACCACGCCGCCCTGGCCGGCGAGGGCACGCAGCTGATCGTCCTTCAGGTTGCGCGGATGGTCGTGCAGGGCGAAGCAGCCCGAGTGACTCGCGAGGACCGGCGCGCTGCTGGTCTCCAGCGCGTCGTAGAAGCTGCGCTCGCCCGCGTGGGAGAGGTCCACGACCATGCCGAGGCGGTTCATGCGGGCGACGACCTCGCGCCCGAACGACGAGAGGCCCTCGGGGATGCCCGGACCCGCTCCGTCCTGGCAGGAGCGGATCCAGTCGAGGTGGTTGTTCCACACCAGGGTCAGCACGCGGACGCCCGCGTGGAAGAACGCCTCGAGGCGCTCGAGGCTGCCCTCCAGGGAGTGTCCGCCCTCGATGCCGAAGGTGGCCGCAATGCGGCCCCCCTCGCGCGCCTCGCGGAGCGCGGCGCCGTCCCCGGCCCAGGCCACGCGCTCGGGGTGCCGCGCGAGCAGCCGGTGGCCGGCCCCGAGCAGGTCCCAGGTCCTGCGCGCCGCGCCGCCCTCCTCGATGAAGGCCGGGTCGCACCAGCACACGAGCACCAGCGCGCCGAGGCCGCCCTCGGCGCCGCGGACGAGGTCCAGGTGGCCCGGCGTGCGGGTGCCCAGGTCCTGCCCCAGATCCAGGTCCCGCTGGAGGGCGTCGGAGTGGGTGTCGAACACCGGCCAGAGCGCGGAGGTGGGCATGGGGTCTATGCTGCCAATCCGACAGGTCCGGGCGAAGCCCCCGGAGGAGGCTGCCAGAACGGCAGCGGGCCCAAGCCAAGGGGTCAGCCGGGGCCGCTGAGAACCTGCACCCAGAGCTGCCTGCGGGCTCATCGGGCTCCTGCCCGGCCTCTGCCACGCCCTCGGCACAGCACTTGCACCGGGGGGACTGCCCAACGGCTCCCCCAGCCCTCGCCTCCCGTGCAGCCCCACCGCATCCTCATCGCCGACGACGACACCGAGATCCGCCTCGGTGCCGTGGAGCTCCTCTCGGGAGAGGGGCGTCAGGTTGTCGAGGCCAGCAACGGGCTCGAGGCCGTCGAGCTGCTCCAGAGCGGCCCCCTGCATCTCGCCCTGCTCGATGTCCACATGCCCGGTCGCACCGGGCTCGAGGTCTTCGAGTGGGTCCGCGAGCGCAGCCTCAATGTTCCCTGCCTGTTCTGGTCGGGCGAGGCCGAGGAGGGCACCGCCCACTGGCTGCTGGAGTCCGGCGCCGCGGCGTTCCTGCGCAAGCCCGTCCGGCCCGACGAGCTGCGCGCCTGCGTGCGGGAGACCCTCGAGCGCCACTGGGGCCACGCGAGCTGACAACCACCCGCCGGCGCATCGTGTGCAGCGCTCGGCGGACCCCCTGATCCAAGACCCATCCCCTGACCACCCACCTGACTCAACCTGTCATGGCCACCACCAAGTCCAAGAAGCAAGCCGCCATCCGCCCCCTCGGTGACCGCGTCCTCGTCCAGCGTGTCGAGGCCGAGGACAAGACCGCCGGCGGGATCCTCCTCCCCGAGTCCGCCAAGGAGAAGCCCAAGGAGGGCATCGTGATCTCCGTCGGCGCGGGCAAGACCCTCGACAACGGCGAGAAGAGCAGCTTCTCGGTCGCCGTCGGCGACCGCGTGCTGTTCACCTCCTACGCCGGCACCGAGGTCAAGTTCGGTGGCGAGGACTACCTCATCATGCGTGAGGACGACATCCTCGGCATCATCGGCTGAGGCCGGCTCCTCCACCCCCAACAGCAGAGGAGTCCATCATGGCCGCCAAGCAAATTTCCTACGACGCCACGGCGCGCGATCACATCCGCGCCGGCGTCCAGAAGCTGGCCCGCGCCGTCAAGGTCACCCTTGGCCCGCGTGGTCGCAACGTCATCATCGAGAAGTCCTTCGGGAGCCCGACCGTCACCAAGGACGGCGTCTCCGTCGCGAAGGAGGTCGAGCTCGACGATCCCTATGAGAACATGGGCGCGCAGCTCGTGAAGCAGGTCGCCCAGAAGACGAACGACGTCGCGGGTGACGGCACCACGAGCGCCACCGTCCTGGCCGAGGCCATCTTCATTGAGGGCCTCAAGAACGTCACCGCGGGCGCCAGCCCGGTGGCCCTCAAGCGCGGCGTGGACGCCGCCGTCGAGGCCTGCGTCGGCAACCTCAAGAAGATGTCCAAGGCCGTCAAGGGCCACCAGGAGATCTCGCAGGTCGCCGCCATCGCCGCCAACAACGACATGGAGATCGGCAAGAAGATCGCCGACGCCATGGAGGCGGTGGGCAAGGACGGCGTCATCACCGTCGAGGACGGCCGCACCCTCGAGACGGAGATCACCTTCGTTGAGGGCATGGAGTTCGACAAGGGCTGGCTCTCGCCGCACTTCATCACGAACCCCTCCGCCATGGAGGCCGCGTTCGACGACGCCTACATCCTGGTTCACGAGAAGAAGATCACCTCGATCCAGCCCCTGGTCCCGCTCCTCGAGCAGGTCATCCAGAGCGGTCGTCCCCTGGTGATCATCGCTGAGGACATCGAGGGTGAGGCCCTGACCACGCTGGTCGTGAACCGCCTGCGCGGCTCGTTCCCGGTCTGCGCCGTCAAGGCCCCCGGCTTCGGCGACCGCCGCAAGGCCATGATGCAGGACATCGCCATCCTCACCGGCGGCCAGGCCGTCATGGAGGACATGGGTGTCCAGCTCGAGCAGATGACCCTCAAGGACCTGGGCCGCGCCAAGCGCATTACGGTCAGCAAGGACGCCACCCTCGTCGTCGAGGGCGGCGGCAAGAAGGCCGACATCAAGGCGCGCATCGAGCAGATCCGCTCCGAGATCGAGGGCACCAAGTCCGACTACGACCGTGAGAAGCTCGAGGAGCGCCTCGCGAAGCTGTCCGGCGGCGTCGCCCAGATCAACGTGGGCGCGGCCACCGAGGCCGAGATGAAGGAGAAGAAGGCTCGCGTGGAGGATGCCCTGCACGCCACCCGCGCGGCCGTCGAGGAGGGCATCGTCCCCGGCGGCGGCACGGCCCTCCTGTCCTGCATCGACACCGTCGAGAAGATGAAGCTCGAGGGTGACGAGCGCGTTGGCGCCATGATCGTGCGCCGCGCTCTCGAGGCCCCCCTGCGCCAGATCTCGACCAACGCCGGCCAGGACGGCGCGGTCGTGGTCCAGAACGTGCGCGCTGGTAAGGGCGCGGGGTTCGGCTACAACGCCGGCACCGACACCTACGAGGACCTGGTCAAGGCCGGCGTCATCGACCCCACGAAGGTCGTGCGCTCCGCCCTGCAGAACGCGGCCTCGGTCGCGGGCCTGCTGCTGACCACCGACGCCCTCGTCTCCGAGATCCCCGGGGGCGACAAGGAGCCCGCGGGCGGCGGCCACGCCCACTGATCGGCGTCCGCGCCAAGGCAGCGCCCGCCCGGATCCTCGCGATCCGGGCGGGCGCTCGCTTTCGGGGCCCGCGCGGGTGCCTCCCGGAGCGCGAGGTGGCCCCTATGCTGGGGACATGGTCCCCGGCGCGCTCCTCCCGCTCTTCCTCCTGGTCCCGACGGCGGGGCTGCACTTGGCCTCAGGAGGCGTGGGCAGTGGCCGCGCGGCCGGAGAGGTCGAGTTCGGGCGCGATGTGCGGCCGATCCTGACCGAGCACTGCTTCGCCTGCCACGGTCCGGATGAGGCCGCGCGAGAGGGCGACCTGCGGTTGGACGAGGAGGCGGCGGCGCGAGCGTCGGGTGTGTTCGAGGGAGAGCTGGTGCGGCGCATCTCCCTGGACGCCGACCACCCCGCACACATGCCGCCCGCAGAGCTCGGGAAGCCTCTCACCGCGCAGCAGGTGCAGGTCCTTACCGACTGGGTCGCGGCCGGCGCCCCCTACGACCGCCACTGGTCCTTCCGCACGCCCGAGCGGCCCGGCCTGCCCGAGGTCCAGGAGCATGAGTGGGTTCGGAACCCGGTCGACACCTTCGTGCTGGCCCGCCTGGAGGAGGAGGGCCTCGCGCCCGCCCCCGAGGCGGACCGGCGCAGCCTCGCCCGGCGCCTGTCCCTCGATCTGACCGGTCTGCCGCCCGATCCCGCCGAGGTGGAGGCCTTCGTGCAGGACCCGCGCCCGGACGCCTACGAGCGGCTGGTGGAGCGCTGGCTCGCGAGCGACGCCTGGGGCGAGCACCGCGCTCGCGGCTGGCTGGACGTGGCGCGCTACGCCGACACCCACGGGATCCACTTCGACAACTACCGGGACATCTGGCCCTACCGCGACTGGGTCATCGAGGCCTTCGCTGCGGATGTGCCCTACGACACCTTCTCCATCGAGCAGCTGGCCGGCGACCTGCTGCCGGAGCCCACCATCCCCCAGCGCGTAGCCACCGGCTACCTGCGCTGCAACATCACCACCAACGAAGGCGGACTGATCGACGAGGAGTACAAGGTCCTGTACGCCCGCGACCGGACCGAGTCCTTCGGGCAGGCCTGGCTCGGGCTCACGGTCGGCTGCGCGGTGTGCCACGACCACAAGTACGACCCGCTGACCCAGCGCGAGTTCTATGGGCTGTCGGCGTACTTCGACAACACGCGGGTCCCGATCCGTGACGGCAATGCCCAGGACCCGCCCCCGATCCTGCGCGTGACCCTGCCCGAGCAGCGGGCGCGCCTCGCCACCCTCACGGGCGAGCTCGAGGCCGCTCGCGACGCCCGCGCGGCGCGTGAGGCGAGCGCGAGCGAGGACCTCGCCGCGTGGCTTGCGAGCCCTGAGGCCGCACGCGCCGTGGAGCGCGTGCCCGCTGGGGACGAGCACCTGGTCGTGCGCGCAGCCGGGGCAGGTGCTCCGGCGCAGGTGGTGCTGGAGGGCGCCGCTCGCGAGGTCGCCCTGGAGGAGGGCGCGTCGTGGGAGGAGGGTCCGAGCGGCGGCGGGCTGCGGTCCGAGGGCGCGTCCCTCGTGCTCCCCGATGCCGGCGACTTCGACACGGGGGACGCCTTCACCTGCTCTGCCTGGGTGCGCCTGCAGCCCAACGACCGCTCCGGAGCCCTGGCCTCCCGAATGGACATGGGCGCTGCGTACCGCGGCTGGGACCTGTGGCTACAGGGCCGGCGCGTGGGGACGCACATCATCGCGGCGTGGCCCCAGCAGGCCCTCAAGGTCGTGGCCAAGGCGCAGGTCCCGGCGGAGCGCTGGACCCATGTCGCCATCAGCTACGACGGCAGCGCCAAGGTCAGCGGCGTGCGCGTCTACTACGACGGGATCGAGCAGGAGGTCAATGTCGAGGCGCGCGGCCTCGAGGGCTCGATCCGTACCGCGGTGCCCTTCCGCCTCGGCAGCCGCACGCCCGGCAATGCCTCCGGCGCGGCCGTCGCCGATCTGCGCCTGCACGCGCGGGTCTTGGACGCGGGAGAGGTGGCCTCGCTGGCCCTGGCTCCGCTCTTGAGCGACGCGGTCGCGCAGGGGCTCGAGCCCCTCGACGAGGGCACGCGCAGCTCCCTGCGCGACTGGTGGCTGCGCGCGGTGGACGGAGAGTGGCAGCGCTGGGACGGCGAAGCGCAGCGCCTCGACGGCGAGCGGCAGGCCATCGAGGCCAGCAGCCCCACGGCCCATGTGTTCGCGGAGGCCGAGGGCGTCCCAATGGCCTTCGTGCTGGACCGCGGGGAGTACGACCGGCGCGGGGAGCAGGTGCAGCCGGGGACGCCGGCCTTCCTCCCCCCCATGGCCACGGACGCACCGGCCAGCCGCCTCGCCCTGGCGGAGTGGCTGTTCCAGGACGACCACCCACTCACCGCGCGCGTCGCCGTGAACCGCTTCTGGCAGGAGCTCTTCGGCACGGGGCTCGTCGCGACGAGCGGCGACCTGGGGCTCTCGGGCGAGTTCCCCTCCCACCCCGAGCTGCTGGACTGGCTGGCGGTCGAGTTCCGCGAGTCCGGCTGGCGCGTGAAGGACCTCTTCCGGCTGCTCGTGACCTCGGCGACCTACCGCCAGGCCGCGGGCGCTCCGGCGGCCAAACGCGCCCTGGACGGGGACAACCGCCTGCTCTCGCGGGGCCCGCGCTTCCGCATGGACGCCGAGATGATCCGAGACACGGCCCTGGCCGCGAGCGGGCTCCTGGTGCGGGAGATCGGCGGCCCGAGCGTGCGGCCCTACCAGCCGCCCGGCGTCTGGGAGGCCGTCGCCATGCGCGAGAGCAACACGCACACCTACCGCATGGACGCCGGCGAGCGCCTGTGGCGCCGCAGCATGTACACCCTCTGGAAGCGGGCGGCCCCTCCGGCCTCCATGGAGATCTTCGACGCCCCGAACCGGGAGACCTGCGCGGTGCGCCGGATCCGCACCAACACGCCGCTCCAGGCCCTGGTCACGCTGAACGACCCTCAGTTCGTGGAAGCCGCCCGCGCGCTGGCGGCGCAGGCGCTGCGCGACCATCAGAGCTACGCCGAGCGCATGGACGCGATGATGCTGGGGCTCGCCTCACGCCCCCTGGCCGACGAGGAGCTGCGCACCTGCGGCGCCGTGCTCGCCGACCTGCGCGCCCACTACGCCGCAGACCCGGAGGCGGCCCGGGCCCTGGCGGAGGTTGGCGAGAGCCCAGCGGCCGAGGACCTGCCCACGCCCGAGCTGGCGGCCTGGACCATGCTGGCCAACATGCTGATGAACCTGGATGAGGTGGTGACCAAGTGAGCGAACCCGGCCACACCGACCCCCTCGCGGGCGTGCGCGAGACCCTGACGCGGCGCCACTTCCTGCGGACCGGCTCCCACCTGCTGGGGGGCGCTGCTCTGGCCAACTTGGCTGCCGGCCGGCCGCTCGGATCGGATGCGCTCGGCCCCCACTTCGCTCCCAAGGCGAAGCGTGTGATCTACCTGCACATGGTGGGAGGGCCGCCGCAGATGGATCTGTTCGACCCGAAGCCGGGCATGGCCGACTGGTACGACAAGGACCTGCCGGAGTCGGTCCGCAACGGCCAGCGGCTGACGACCATGACCTCCGGGCAGGCGCGCTTCCCCATCGCTCCGAGCCGGTTCCGGTTCGATCGCCACGGCGAGTGCGGCATGGAGCTCTGCGAGCTGCTGCCCAACCTCGGCAAGACGGCGGACAAGATGTGCTTCGTGCGCACGGTTCACACCGACGCCATCAACCACGAGCCCGCGATCACCTTCCTGCAGACGGGCAACCAGATCACCGGCCGCCCCTGCCTCGGCGCGTGGGCGTCGTACGGGCTGGGCTCGATGAACGACGACCTGCCGACCTTCGTGGTGATGGTCGCCCGTCCGACCAACCAGGAGCAGATGCAGGCGATCTCGGCCCGCCTTTGGGCGGCGGGCGCCCTGCCCGGCGCCCATGCTGGGGTGTCCTTCCGCTCCAGCGGGGACCCGATCCTGTTCCTGCAGAACCCCGACGGCGTCAGCGACGCGGTGCGCCGGCGCACGCTCGACGGGATTGCCGCGCTCAACCAGCGCCTGCTGGACGACCTCGGCGACCCCGAGACGCGCACGCGCATGGAGCAGTACGAGCTCGCCTACCGGATGCAGGCCTCCGTTCCCGAGCTCGCGGACCTCACGACCGAGGGCGAGCACACCTGGTCACTCTACGGCGAGGAGGCGCGCAAGCCGGGGACCTTCGCCAACAGCGCCCTGATGGCGCGTCGCATGGTCGAGCGCGGGGTGCGCTTCGTGCAGGTCTACCACAACAACTGGGACACCCACGCCAATGTGGCCGGGCGCCTCCCGGACCAGTGCCGCGACATCGACCGTCCCTGCCACGCCCTGATCCTCGACCTCGAGCGGCGCGGCCTGCTCGACGAGACGCTGATCGTGTGGGGCGGCGAGTTCGGCCGGACGATCTACTCCCAGGGTGGCGTGAGCCGCGAGAACTACGGGCGCGACCACCACCCGCGCTGCTTCACCATGTGGATGGCGGGCGGCGGGATCCGGCCGGGCCACATCCATGGGGAGACGGACGAGTTCTCCTACAACATCGTGCGGGACCCGGTGAATGTGCACGACCTGCACGCCACCTTCCTGCACCTGCTCGGGATGGACCACGAGCGCCTGACCGTGCGCCATCAGGGCCTGGACCTGCGCCTCACGGGCGTGGAGCCGGCGCGCCCGATCCCCGCGCTGATGGCCTGAGCGCGCGCGGCACGTTGGAGGGTGAGGTAAGAGTGCGACCCCCGGACGCCGAGGCGCCCGGGGGTCGCGAGGACCGGAGCTGGAGATCTCGCCCGGTCCCCTGGTCGGGGTCATGTGGTGGGAGGCGCTCCTGGGTGGGGTCCTGGGTGGAAGTTCGTGGCTCGGTGGGTCGAGGGATGTCGACGCCGCCGCGTTCGGCGGGGTGCGAGCGTCCAGGCCGATGCACAGGGAGAGGG
>JBDQFW010000092.1:0-12720 GCA_040265735.1 Planctomycetota bacterium
CCCCCTGACACGACACGAAGGGCGGCGACGGGGGGGCGAACTCCCGCTCGTAGGCCCGCCCCCTCCCCCGCTCAGCCAGCCGAGCCCGCCAGCCGCGCGAAGGCTGCCAGCAGTGCCTCCTCGTCCCCGGGCAGGAGCGTGCGCGGGTCCACGCGCACCGCGTCATCGTGCACGCGCGCGAACACGGGCGGATCCATCGCGCGCAGCGCGGCCGCGAGCGTGCCGGCCGAGCGCGCGGGATCGACCACGCGCACCACTGGACCGGCGAGGAACACCCCGGGAGCCGAGCCGCTGCCAGGCTGGCTCTGCCCTGGCTCGGAGCGGGCGTCGAAGCCGAGCTCCCGGAGGGCGCTCGCGACGCGCTGGGCCACGGGCTCGAGGCTCTCACCCTCCGCCAGCAGCATGCGGCGCGCCGGGAGCTCGTCCCCGCGGCCCGCGAGCAGGAGCTCGAGGGTGGCCTCCAGCCCGGCGAGGGTCACCTTGTCACAGCGCAGAGCCCGGTACATGGGATCCCGGCGCAGGCGGGCAATGGCCTCGCGACGCCCCACGCAGAGGCCAGCCTGGGGTGCTCCCAGCAGCTTGTCCCCGCTGAAGGTCACCACATCCACGCCGCTGTCCACGGCCTGCGCGACCTCGGTCTCGCCCCCGACGCGCTCCCCGAGCGGACTCATGGTGGGCAGCTCGATCAGGCCGGAGCCCAGGTCCCACGCGGTGGCCACCTCGCGGCGGCGCCCGAGCTCCGCCATGGCCGCGGGGTCCACCTCGCTGGTGAAGCCGACCACCCGGAAGTTCGAGGGGTGCACCTTCATGAGCAGCCCCGTCTCGGCGGTCAGCGCCGCCTCGTAGTCCTCGATGCGGGTGCGGTTGGTGGCGCCGACCTCGACCAGGCGCACGCCAGCCGCGGCCATCACCTCGGGCACGCGGAACGAGCCCCCGATCTCAACGAGCTCGCCGCGGCTGACCACGGCCTCCTGGCCAGTCGCCAGGGCATGCATGGTGAGGAGCGCGGCGCCGGCGTTGTTGTTGACGGCGATGCCCGCCTCGCAGCCGACCAGGCGCCCGAGCAGCTCGCTGATGCGGTCGTCCCGGCGGTTGCGCTCCCCGCTCACCCGATCCACCTCGAGGACGCAGAAGGAGCGCGCAGCCTCTTCCATGCGGGCCGCCACCTCCGCGTGGACTGGCGCCCGCCCAAGGCCCGTGTTGAGCACCACGCCGCTCACGTTGACCGCGCGACGGATGCCGCGTGCACGGTCCCGCTCCACGAGGGACCGCATGGCCTCGCCGAGACCGCCGCCTGCCAGGCGCGCCTCGAGGCCCTGGGCGTCCAGGTCCCCGGCGCGGATCTCCTCGCGCCAGGCCTCGACCAGCCGCTGGGCGAAGGTGCGCAGCACGGCGCGGCCAACCTCCGGCGCCAGGGGCGCAACGCTCGCGTCCCGCAGCACCTCGTCCACCGAGGGCAGCAGGCGATAGGGGTTGTCGGTGCCCGAAGCCATGGCACCAGTGTGGGCCAAGGGCTGGGGGCAGGGAAGCCCGAAGCAGCCCGTGGAAAGAGCGCCGGCCGGCGAGCCATCGAGTAGCCTGCGGCCGTGAACGCTCCCTCGCGCCGCCCCTGGACCCTGGCCAGCCCCAGCGCCGAGCCCCTCGCCGCGCTCCAGCGCCTGTCCGGCGTCACGCCCCTGCAGGCCCGGCTGCTCGCGAACCGCGGACACCTGGCGGACGAGGCCTGCAAGGCGCACCTCCAGCAGGGTCTCGAGCTGCACGATCCCATGCAGCTGCCCGACATGCAGGCGGCGGTGGAGAGGCTGCACCGGGCCGTGGAGGAGGGCGAGACCATCCTCGTGCACGGGGACTACGACGTGGACGGCGTGACCGGGACCACGATCCTCGTGCGCCTGCTGCGCCTGCTCGGCGCCTCGGTGGAGTGGCACATCCCCCACCGCATGCGCGACGGCTATTCGTTCGGGGACCACTCGATCGCCCGGGCCGAGGCCGTCGGCGCGCGCGTCGTCGTGAGCGTGGACAACGGCACCAGCGCGGTCGAGGTCATTCGACAGCTCAAGGAGCGCGGGATCGACACGGTCGTGACCGACCACCACGAGCCCCCCCTGGGTGATCTTCCCCCGGCGGTCGCCATCGTGAACCCGAAGCTCCCGGGGTCCGAGTACCCCTTCCGCGAGCTCTGCGGGGGCGCGGTCGCGTTCAAGCTCGCCTGGGGCCTGTGCCAGCGCGTGACCGGGGCGGCGCGGGTGCGCCCCGACCTGCGGGACTTCCTCATCGACTCCATGAGCCTGGTGGCCGTGGCGACGGTCTGCGACGTGGTGCCCCTGCTGGACGAGAACCGCTCCCTTGCCCGCTCGGGCCTGCGCTCCCTAGCAGCGACGCGGCACGCGGGAACGCGAGCCCTCCTGCGCGTCTGCCGGCTGGACAAGCAGCAGCTCACCGCCAGTGACGTGGGCTTCGGGATCGGACCGAGGCTCAACGCTGCAGGCCGCCTCGACTCAGCGGCGCGCAGCGTGGAGCTCTTGCTGTGTGAGGACGAGGGCCGCGCGCGCACCCTGGCGGAGGAGCTCGAGGCCCTCAACACCCAGCGCAAGGCGATGACCGAGACTCTGCTCGAAAGCGCGCGCGCACAGGCGCGGCAGTTCGGGGACGCCGCGGAGTGGCCGGTGCTCGTGCTGGGCGAGCAGGGCTGGCACCAGGGTCTGGTGGGCATCGCCGCCGGGCGACTGGTGGAGGAGTTCGGGCGCCCGGCCCTCGTGATCGGCTTCGACGGCGAGGAGGGGCGCGGCAGCGCGCGCACCGTGGAGGGGGTCGATGTCCTCGCGCTGATGCACGCCGGCAAGGAGTACATGCAGCGCTACGGCGGTCACGCCCAGGCCGCGGGCTGCGAGGCGCGAGTGGAGGATCTTCCGGCCCTGCGCGAGGCGATCTGCTCCGCGGCACGCGAGGCCGGCGTGGCCGATCGCTCCGGACCCGCCCCCCTTGCGGTGGATGCGGAGCTGCCCTGGAGCGAGGTGAGCGAGAGCCTGCAGCGCCAGCTCGACCACCTGGCCCCGTGGGGCGAGCGCAACCCCGAGCCACTCTTCCTCGCCAGCGGCATCCGCCTCGCCGAGCCCGCGCGGGCCGTGGGCGACGGCAAGCACCTCCTGCTCAAGCTGCGCGACGGCGACGCAGTCCTCAAGGGGATGGCCTTCTTCCAGGGCGGGCGCATCGCGGAGCTCCAGCAGGGCGTGGACCTGCATGTGGTGTTCACGCCCACCTGGAACGAGTTCCGCGGGCAGCGCAACCTCGAGGTGCGCATCCTCGACTTCGCGGTGGGCGCGCGGCCTCAGCTCGCCTGATCCGCGACCGTCCAGGGCATCGCTCCCCTCGGAGCCCTCGCTCCCGTCACTGGGTGACGACGAGGCGAATCATGTTGCTGACGCTGCTGTTGGACCCGCAGGGCCCCTGCGGATCCCGATACCAGAACTGGAAGTAGTACGAGGCGCCGAGGATCAGCTGCGCCCCGGCCGGCATGTTCGCCTGGATGTAGTCACCCAGTCCGGCGGGGGTGTTGACGACCCCAAGGCTGCTCGCCACCTGCACGGCCGGGAAGCGGTACTTGACCCCCACGGCGCAGGTGAGCCCGTCGCCCAGGACCGCGTTGGGGCCGCTGCCGAGGGCATAGAACAGGATGCCTGGCGCCGCGGCGGGCAGCTGAGTCACCTCGAAGGTGAGGTCGTCCATGTAGCGACTCGAGCTGCCACGGCCCTCGAGCAGGGCGCCCGCGCCGGTCGAGTTGGCGCAGCCGGAGCCGCCCGAGCCGTCGTTCCCGCAGGGCCCCTTGCCGGGACCGCAGTCGCACACGATGTCGCCCGGATCCTCGCACTCATCGGGGATCAGGTTCGAGTTGTCGTCCCTCGACCCCCCAATCATGATGTCCACCGAGTCCGGCCGGCCGTTGCCGTTGCAGTCGATGAAGTCCTCGTCGTCGTCGGTGATCGAGGCGGCCGTGAGGTCGTCGGCGTCCCCCCCCGACTCGCGCTCGGTCCGCAGGCCCAACACCTCCGCCGCGACCAGCACGCCGGGGTTGCCGTTGCCCCCCTCGACCGGCGGCATGAGGATGTCGCCCGGTTCGATGGGAATGCCCTGCAGGGAGTCCGTCTGCCCCACGGTGGCCGAGCCACGGCGCAGGCTGAAGAGGACCATGTCCTCGCCGCCCTCCCATGAGTAGGGCAGCTTGGGGAGCTGGCAGCCCGGGACCCCGTTCTCGAGCAGGATGAGGGCGTCCAGGTCGTCGAACTGCGGATCGAGCCCCAGGGAGCCGGCGTTCGCGTACACGCTGATCGCACCGGAGTTGGAGACCAGGATGTCCGCCGGGCTCACGCCCTGGGCGGCCGCGCTATCCGAGTTGGCGTAGCCGAAGGGATCGGTCAGGTCCCCGTCGAGCGAGAAGAAGAGGACCGAGCCCAGGCCCTGGCCGATCTGCAGGGCGTCCACGTGGCTGCCCGTGTCCTGGCTGGCGAAGGGGAGGCCCTGGCCGGGGATGTTCGGCTCCTTGAGGGCGTGCCCGGGAGCCAGGGCCCCGGTGGGACTGGGCTCACCGTTGCCGTCCACGCAGAGCGCCTGGACCCGCGCCCAGGTGGAGCCCGTGTTCGGGGCCAGGGGCGGCGGCGGCAGGAAGATCGTGCACCACACATCGCCCGAGACATCGGCCACGGCGGCCTCACTGCGCACCGACGGGTCGAGCGGCGTCTGCGGGTTGCCCTGCGCATACTCGTCGACCGTGAAGAAGACGCGCCAGTTGGTCTCCTGCGGGTTGCTCTTGATGATCGCGTCCTGACCCGTGGAGAACGCGTCCACATCGATCCCGCACGGATCTCCCCCCAGGTGCCCCACGCAGCTGGCGTAGTTCAAGAGGCCCAGGTCTCCCCCGCTCACCTCGATCTTGACGCCCCCGTTGCCGCCGAGGAGCAGCGGCGTGGCGTCCAGCAGATCAGCCTCGGTGACGAAGTCGGTGCTGCCCGGGGCGAGGGTGCCGATCAGGGGCCCGTGGTAGTCCAGGCTGTAGGTCATGCGCGCCTGGGCGGAGGCCTCCGCGGTGAGCAGGAGCGCGGCCGTGAGCAGAGGCGCAAGACGCGCAAGCGTTGCGCGTGAGGGCGCGCAGGGGGACACGGGGAGCTGGGTCTTGGGCCGCATGGGTGGCTCCGGAGGAGACCTGCGACCCTACCAGAGGGCGTGCGCATCGGGGGGGGCGCAGGCGCGCTCAGCGCGGGTCCAGCTCGAATTGACCCCGCTCCCACGACGCCAGGGGCCGGCCCGGACGCGTGCGCGCCACGGCCTCGAGGTCGGCTGGCACGATGGAGACGCGACCTCCGCGTGCCATCAGCCACCGCAGGGGTCCGGGGGAGGGGTCGAGCCAGGCCGCCGCGCCGCCGGCCGTGGGCGTGCCGTCCAGCAGCACGCGGACGCTCCCGTCCTCGGTGGACCACAGGACCACGCCGCCGCCTGCGTCCGAGGTCACCGCGAAGCGCCCGTCCGCGGACAGGTCCAGGGAGGAGAGGGGCGAGCCATGGGGCACGGCCGGCTGGTCCGCATCCCGCAGCTCCTGCCCCTCGCGCAGGACGCGCAGGCTCGCGGCCGGACCGCGGCGGGCCGTGACCAGCACGCCTCCGCGCTCCCGCACCCAGTCCGCGCGCAGGATGCGCCGGCCGTCCGCCGCGAGCGACCCGCCCGACGAGTCGAGGCGACGGAGGTGGTGGTCGTTGCCGTGCAGCACGAGCGCGCCGTCGAGGCGCAGCAGGCTACGCGTCCCAGGCTGACCGTCGAGCGAGGGCACCTCGAGCCGCGTCAGGGCCTCCGCTCCGGCGCCGAGGAGCCAGGCATGCGGACCCTGTGCCTGGGCGAGCAGCAGCTCCTCCCCGCCCCCGAACTCCGCGAGCTCCACCGGCTCCGGCAGCTCCAGGGCCCGCGGGGCACCGAACCTCCCCGAGGCATCCTCGCGAGCGACGAGGACCCGCCCGCTCGGCTCCACCAGCGCGAGAACGGCGCCGCCGGGGTCGAGTGCCGCCTGGGCAAGGGTGCCCTCGAAGGAGGCGAGGACCCTGCCCTCTCCGCTCTCCAGCAGCCATGCCCCGGAGGCTCCCCACGCGAGGGCTCGCGTGCCGTCCTCACTGGACACGAGGTGCGTCGCAGGGATCGCCCGGCGCCAGCGGAGCGCGCCCGGCTCTGCGGTCGGCGCCGTCCCACTGTCCGCCGCTTCGCTGCCCCAGCCGGCGTGCCCGCGGGGCGTCTCCACCACGGAGACCTCACCCTCACCCAGCAGCCAGGCGAAATCCCCGCCCGGCGCGAACGCCGCGTCGGCGGCCGCGGACGCCTCGACATCGAAGCACCCCGAAGGCCGGTGAGCGGCATAGGCGAACGCCATCTCGAAGGCGGAGGCGGCGATGACCTCGCGGCCGTCAAGGCTCCAGGTCAGGAACGCCGGGCGCACGAAGTCGCGGGCCCGCCCCGTCACGTTCCCAGAGGGCGCGAGGAGGAGCAGGCTCCCAGCCGCCAGCTGCAGAGCCGCCCGGCCGCCTCCGTGCGCGACCGAGCCCGAGCGCGGCGCGGCCCCCGCCAGGTCCACCTCGGCCCAGGCAAGCGGCGAGCTGCCGCTGGGCTCGGACTCGCCGGATCGGGTCGGCAAGCGGTCCTTGAGGGCTCGGCCGATGAAGGCCCTCTCTTGCGACCAGGCAAGCACGAGGCCGTCCGCCGCGGCCAGGCCGCGCAGTCCCCCGTCCGCGAGAGGCGCCCCTGCGAGCGGCCCTTCCACCCCACACAGCCTCCCTCCCTCGTCCAGCCAGAGCGGGGCGCCCATCACCGCGCATGCGGCGCGCACCGGAGCGGCCAGGCGCTCCTGCCCCTGGGCTTCGGCGGGGCCGAGGCGCTCGAGCCCGCCGTCGCCCGCCTCCGGCCCTTCGACCAACGCAAGGAGCGCGCCGGGCTGCCCCGTGACGGTGACCGGCCCCGGCGCCCCGCGCGGCCACTCCTCCAGGACCTCGCCAGTCCGCGCGGCCACCACCATCCGGCGGCCGTCCGCACAGGCCACGACGCAGCGGTCCGCGTCGAGCGCCGCGAGGTCACTGGGCGCGGCCTCGACAAGGACCGGCCCGAACGCGAGCGCCCCGGGAGGCGGTCCTGCGCCCGGCGCACCCGCCGAGCGAACCGCGCCAGGGGCACCGATCCCCAACAGGCCCGCCACGGGGTCTGCGAGGAGCAGCACCTCGCCGCAGACCGCGAGGCGTGTGCGCTCCCCGAGGACGACCCCCGGCGGCAGGGGCCCCAAGTCGACGGTCTCGCCCCCGGGTCGGCTGCGCCGCAGGCGTCCGTCGCGATCGAGGGTGACCCAGTCCTCGCCGTCCCCGGCGCGGACCGGGACGAGTGCAAGCAGCTTGGTGCCCGAGGGCAGGCGCAGGGTGCGCGCCAGGCGGTCCTCCAGGAGCGGCTCCAGAAGCGCACTGCGCGCGGCAGGTCCGGGCGCCAGCTCGAGCGCCTCCAGCGCGAGCCCCACGGCGGCGGCGGGCCGGTCGGGAACGAGCTCAGCCACGCGTCCGACCAGTGCGCGCCCGCGGGAGAGGTCGAGGGCTGCGCGCACCTCGGCCAGCAAGTCGAGGGTGACGGCGAGGGCCACGGACAGAACCAGGAAGGTCGCGGCCAGCCCGCTGGCGATGCCTGGGTTGCGGCGCGCCCAGCGGCGCAGGCGCAGGGCCGGTCCCGCGGGCCTGGCGCGCACGGGCTCGAAGTCACAGATGCGGCGTAGGTCCTCGGCCAGGGCGAGGGCGGTCGGATAGCGGCGTGCGGGGTCCTTCTCGAGGGCGACCTGCAGCACCGCGACGAGATCCTCCCCCGCAGCGGGGCACGCGGCGCGCGGGTCGGGGGTGGGCGCGTGCAGGATGCCCTGCTGGATCTCGAGCAGGCTCGTCCCGGTGAAGGGCCGCGCGCCGGTGAGGGCCTCGTGCAGGGTGACGCCGAGGGCGAACACATCGGAGGCGGGCCCCACCGAGCCCACGCGCCCGTCGTGCTGCTCGGGCGCCATGTAGGCGGGCGTCCCGAAGACATCCCCCGACTGGGTGAGCGTCTCGCCCAAACCGCTGCCATCGGTCGCCAGGCCGAAGTCGAGCAGCACCGGCCGCCCCTCCTCGTGCACGAACAGGTTCCCCGGCTTGAGGTCGCGGTGCACGACGCCGGCCTCGTGGGCGGCATGCACCGCACGGGCCGCCGCCTCAAAGAAGCGCAGCAGGCCGTGCAGCTCCGCGCGCGTGCGCGGGAGCAGCACGGGGCCGCGTCCCTCGCGAGCGCTCCCGCCGCTTCGCGCGGCCTCGAGCGCGTGCCCGAGGTCGTGGCCCTCGAGCACCGGCATCGCGATCCAAGGCGCGTCGGCCTCCACATCCGCGTCAAGGACCGGGCAGATGCCAGGGTGGGCCAGGGCCGCGAGCGCCTCAGCCTCGCGACGGAGGCGCGCGCGGCGGTGGTCGGTGATGAACGCCCCGGCGAGGAGCTTGAGCGCCACGGTGCGGCGGATGCGCGTGTCCTCGGCCACCCAGACGCTCCCCTGTCCGCCCTTGCCCAGCTCCTCGAGCAGGCGGTACGGGCCCATGCGCCCGGCGCCGGCCTCCGCCGCCTGCGCCTCGGCCGGAGCCTCGCCGCCGCCGCCCTGGAGCCGAAGGAACTCCTCGGCCACGGCCACCTCGTGGCGGGGGAACCGGCGCAGGTACTCGCCCAGGCTGCGCACACGCCCCGCCGCCTCGTCCTCCTCGTAGAGGCAGAGGAAGTCGAACACCGCGGCAGCGGTCGCCTCGCCCTGGGGGTCCATGCGCGGAGGCATGGTACAAAGGGGTCCATGCAGCCCCCCAGCCAGCCCGCCGCCGGCGACCCGGAGGCGTATCCCGCCGAGGAGCTCGGCCAGACCATGGTCTGGGTGCAGCAGGCCCAGGGCGGGGACCGCGAGGCCTTCGAGACCCTCTTCGCCCACCTCACCCCCGCGCTCTACGCCTGGGCGGACATGCGCATCCGCCCCGCGCAGCGCGGCCAGCTGGATCCAGGTGACGTGGTGCAGGAGGTCTTCCTGCGCGCGCTGCGCGGCTTCGACGGCTTCACCCTCGACGGACCGTCGATCCGCGCCTGGCTGTTCCGCATCGCGAAGAACGTGCTCCTCGAGGCCGGGCGCGCCGCGCGCAAGCACGGCACCGGGAGCTCCGGCTCGGAGACCCGTGAGCTGGCCCTCCACGGCATCCCCGACTCGATCACCTCGGCGTCGATGCGCCTCGCGCGTGACGAGCAGCTCACAGCCTTCCGTGAGGCGGTCGAGGCCCTCCCCGAGGAGGACCGCGCCCTGGTGGTCCACTGCGGCATCGAGGGCATGAGCCGCAGCGAGGTCGCGGATCGCCTGGGGCTCGGCGTCGAGGCCGTCACGAAGCGCTGGCAGCGGCTGCGCACGAAGCTCGAGGAGCGCGGGCTACCCGAGATGCTGCTGGCCCTGGCCCAGTAGGCCTCATCCTCGCTGGACCCCTCAAGCCCACAAGTCCCCATGGCCACTCCCTCCACCCGCGGCGACGCCGCCGAGCTCGCCCTCGCCGGCGCCCTCGTGTGGCGCCGGGGTCCGCGTGGGCTGGAGGTCGCCCTGGCCCAGCGCGGCGGACGCTGGGGGCTCCCGCGGGCGGGCGTAGGCTCAGGCGAATCCCGCGCCGCGGCCGCCGCGCGCCTCGCAGGCGACTGGACGGGAGCGGGCGCCGAGGCGCGCGGCTTCGCGGGAACCGCTCGAAGCGAGGCTGAGGGACGCAAGCTCTCGACCTGGTACTTCCACTTCGAAGCAGGTCCGCTGCAGAGCCTTGCGCGCCCCTGGGTACGCTGGTGCTCCCTCGGCGAGGCCCGGGCGCGGCTGCAGGATCCTGAGGAGCAGGCCCTGCTCGAGGGCGTGCGGCCTCCGCTGCTCGATCGCGGGCCGGGGAGCCCGGCCGCGGCGGACGCGGCCGCTCGCCCCTGGACGATTGCACTAGGCGTGAGCCTCCTGGGCCTGCTCCTCCTGGAGACGCCGGCTGCCGCTGGCCGGGCCTGGGCTCCCTTGGCGTCCACCATGCTGGGGGGCGCGCTCGGAGCGGCGTTGACCGGCTCGTGGGGCTGCGCGCGCTGGCGCGACCGCGTCCCTCCTCCGGCCACGCGGGCCCTCTTCGCTGCCGCGGCAGCCGCCCTCTGCGTCGGCGCCCTCGCAGGCTGGGAGCCGGGCGGGCCCCAGGTCGCACGCACGGCGCCCCTCGCCGGCGCCCTCGCGACCTGGTGGATCAGCGCGCGGGCTGGCGCCCCACCGCGCGGGTGATCGCGAAGCCCAGGGCCAGCACGCCGAGGACGGTTCCAATCTGCGCCCCCGTGGGCTCGAACCGGCGCAGCTGCTCGGCGCGCTGCTTGAGGTCCGCGCGCGACGCACCGCGGTGCGCCTCCACGAGAGCCTCCAGGCTGGCCGCCTCAACCAGCTCGAGCTCCGCACCCAGCGCCGCGAGGTCGGCCTCGGGCTCCATCAACGCGCGCTCGACCGCCTTGCGCACGGGCCGGCGCGCGAGGTCGGGATGGACGGGCTCCTGGAAGGGCCAGAGCCCGAGCACCGAGCCCAGCAGGAGGCCCATGAGCGCGCCGTGGGTCGCACGCGGGCTGCGCTCGAGCAGCCGCTTCAAGCCGTTGGAGAGCAGCCCGATCCCCAGCGCGGCTCCCACGCCGACCGGCGCGAGGATCGCGAGGCTGGCCGCGGTGTTGCCAAGCAGCTCGTCGCGGGAGAGGCTCCCGATCACGGTCTCGTAGAGCCCGAAGAGGAGCAGGAGGTACGAGCCGCTCACCCCCGGAAGGATCATGCTCGAGGCCGCCACGGCTCCCACCCCCACCAGGGCCAGGGGCGTGGTCGGGACCTGGATCGACTCGAGGCCGAATGCCAGGGCGACCATGACGCCGACCCCGGCCAGGACCCACACCACCACGGCCGCCGACAGGGGTCGGACCTGGGCCCACAGCTCCGGCACCCCGCCCAGGGTCATGCCCACGAAGAGGCTGTACATGAGCCAGCGGTGTGTCGAGACCAGGTCCACCAGCAGACCCGACAGGCTCGCCACGGCCAGGACCGCGCCCAGGCCGAACAGCGCCACGAAGCGCAGCTCCTCGCGCCCGGGGCGCAGCCGCGTGAAGGCCGCGATCGTGCCCACGAAGCGGTCGTAGAGCCCGACGGCGAGGATCATGGTGCCCCCGCTGATGCCCGGGACGAGGTTGGCGAAGCCCATCAGGGCACCGCCAAGAAGGAGGCGGCCAGCGGGGGCCTGGGGGTCCCCCTCACGGGAGGTTTCAGGGAGATTCACGAGCGCCTCGCAGATCAGGCCTTGACGAACACGGGGCGCCGGGGGATCCTTTCGGCTCGGTGCGCCCGCCGTGCGAACTCAGATCGCTCCCGAGGCCATCGGCCCGAGAACCCCGGCTCCGCCGACCAAAGTCCCAAATCCTCCCGAGTCTCCGACCATGATCCAACGGACCCTCCGCCTGGCCCCTGCCGCCGGGCTCCTTCTCGCCGCCCCCGCCCTCGCCCAGGGCCCCCACTTCAACGAGGCCTACGCCTCCATGAGTGGCACCGACAACTACGAGTACATCGAGCTGGTCGGCACCCCCGGCGCGTCCCTCGACAACTACTTCGTCGTCGTGATGGACGGTGACTCCGTTGCGGCCGGCACCGTCGACCGCGTGTGGGACCTCACCGGCAACACCATCCCGGCGGACGGGTACTTCGTCCTCGGCTCGATCAATGTCGCCAATGTCGACTACGACATGGACCAGGGTCCGCACGCTCCCTACGGCGATGCGAACCACCTGGAGAACGGGTCCAACACCTTCATGCTGCTGAACATCACGGACCCGGCCGCCATCGCCGACCTGTACAGCTACTACAACACCGACACCGACAGCGATGACGACGGCACCACCGCGATCGGCACCGATCCGCGCATGACCATCGTCGAGTCCTTCGGCGTGCTCGACGGCTCCGACCCGACCGACGCGGTCATGGACTGCGCCGTGGTCCTCGGCCCCGATCTCAGCGGCCCCTACTCGCCGGCCGGCTACTTCCGTCCGGGTGACTACCCGAGCGACTGGTGCTCCGACACCTGGCTGGACTTCACCAACCCCTCCAGCGGCGGCCTGAGCAACCACACCCCCGGCACCGCCAACCCGGCCTCCACCTGCAGCACCCTCCCGGGGACCTCCGGCCCCTGCGGCGGCGGCGGCGGCGGCACCTCGATCGGCACCAACTACTGCACCGCGGTGGCCAACTCCACCGGCATGACCGCCACGATCACGGCCTTCGGCAGCACCCTCGTGGGCCAGAACAACGTGGCTCTGACCGCCTCGATGATGCCGAACAACCAGTTCTCCTACTTCGTGTGCGGTCAGGTCCCCGGCTTCGTCGCCGGCCCCGGCGGCGCCCAGGGCAACCTGTGCATCATTGGCCAGCTCGGCCGCTTCACCGCCCCCGGGCAGGTCCTGAACTCCGGGACGACCGGCGAGGTCAGCCTCACCATCGACCTGACCAACATCCCCGTTGGGCAGGGCGTGGCCGTGGCCCCGGGTGACACCTGGAACTTCACCCTGTGGTACCGGGACAACAACCCGACCCCGACCTCGAACTTCACCGACGCGATCGGCATCACCGGAAGGTGATGCCGATCGCGTCGGTGA
>JBDQFW010000092.1:12730-13013 GCA_040265735.1 Planctomycetota bacterium
GCCCACACCCCCCCCCCCCCCCTCCGCCCACCCGACGCGGGTGGGCGGGGGGGGCCCTCGCCCCCCGCCCCGCCCCCGGGGGGGGGGGGGCGGCTGCGCCCTGCCCCCCCCCCCGCGGCGGTTCGGAGCCGCTGCCGACGCGGCCTTGGGATCCTGCCTCGAACCGGAACACGGATGGGCACCAGCGCGTCCAACGCGCGAACGGGAGCACGGCCTCCCGCCCCAGGCTCCAAAGCCGCCGAGACTTCGTACGATCTCGCCATGCTCTCCACCGCCCCCCTGC
>JBDQFW010000093.1:0-12865 GCA_040265735.1 Planctomycetota bacterium
ACCTTGAGGAGCTGGGAGAGGTCGGCGAGGAGCGTCCGCTGGGCGGCGAAGTGCTCCAGCGCGGTCTGGGCCGTGACGGCCTCGATCCTGCGGACTCCGGCCTGGATGGCCTTCTCGGACAGGACCACGAACGGGCCGATGTCACCGCTGCGCTGCACGTGGGTGCCGCCGCAGAGCTCCATGCTCCAGCCGCCCACATCCACCACGCGGACCTCATCCCCGTACTTCTCGCCAAAGAGGGCCATGACTCCCCGCTCGGTGGCGGCCTGGAACGACTCCTCGGTGGCCGTCACGCCGTGGTTGGCGAGGACCGCGGCATTGACCCGACGCTCGACCTCGGACTGCTCCTCGGGGCTCAGGCCCTTGGGGTGGCTGAAGTCGAACCTGAGGCGGTCCGGACCCACATAGGAGCCCTGCTGGGTCACGTGCTCTCCGAGCACCTCGCGCAGAGCCTTGTGGAGCAGGTGCGTCGCGGTGTGGTTCGCACGCACCGCGGCCCTGCGCCCGGCGTCCACCCGGGCGCGGCAGCGCGCGCCCTCAGCCACGGCGCCCTCGAGGGTGCCAAGGTGCACGACGACCTCTCCCACTCGCTGGGTGTCCTCGACGGTGAACCGGAACGAGCCGTCAAAGGCCTCCACCACTCCCTGGTCCCCCACCTGCCCGCCGCCTTCCGCGTAGAAGGGGCTCGCCTCCAGCACGAGCCGGGGCCCGCGACCGCGGTCCTCGAGGAGCCTCTGCACCGCGGTCTCGGCCTCGAGGCCCTCGGCGCCGGAGCCGTGGTAGAGCCCCTGCGTGGCCCTCAGGCTGGAGAGTTCCTCGGGGGAGACGAGCTGCTTGAACGACCCCTCGGAGCGACTGACCTCAGAGTGAGCCGCCCGAGCAGCCTCCCATCCCTCAGCGTCGAGGCTCACCCCCCGCTCCCGAGCCAGCAGCTCGACCAGGTCCTGGGGAAAGCCGAAGGTGGCGTAGAGCTCATAGGCCTCGCGCCCGTCGAGTCGCGAGCCCTCGCCGAGTCCCTTGGTCAGGCGCTCGAACTGCACCAGACCCCGCTCAAGCGTCTTCCGGAAGCTCTCCTCCTCGCTGCGTACGACGAGGGTGGCATGGTCGAGCCGCTGGGCGATCTCGGGGAAGGCCTCGCCCAGGACCTCGGCCACCACGGGCACGAGCCGGTACAGGAACGGCTCCTCGAGTCCCAGGGTCTGGAGCCCATACCGACTGGCCCGGCGGATCAGGCGCCGCAGCACGTAGCCCCGGCCCTCGTTGGAGGGCAGAGCGCCGTCGGAGAGCGCGCTCGTCACGGCCCGCACGTGGTCTGCGCACACGCGCATGGCAATATCCACCGCGGCGTCGCCTGTCCCGTAGCGGTGCTCGCAGAGCCCCTCCAGCGCGCGGAAGAGCGGCTGGAACAGGTCGGTGTCGTAGTTCGAGTGCTTGCCCTGAAGCACCCCGAGGACGCGCTCGAAGCCCATCCCCGTGTCCACGCTCTTGGCCGGAAGCTCCACCAGGGAGCCGTCGTCCTGGCGGTTGAACTGCATGAACACCAGGTTCCACAGCTCGATGAAACGCTCGTTGCCCGCGTTGACCCCGATCTCGGGGTTTGCGCCGTCCATGGGGTCGGAGTCCGGTCCCCCTCGGTCGAGGTGGATCTCGGTGCAGGGCCCGCAGGGGCCCGTCTCCCCCATCTCCCAGAAGTTGTCCCGGCGGTCAAAGCGCAGAACGTGGCTGGGGTCGATGTCGGTGTGCTCGCGCCAGAGCCGCTCGGCCTCCTCGTCCGGGCCCAGGCCGTCGCCCTCGTCACCGGCGAACACGGTCACCCACAGGCGCTCCTTGGGGAGCTCGAACACCTCGGTCAGGAGGGTCCAGGCCCAGGTGATGGCCTCCTCCTTGAAGTAGTCCCCGAAGGACCAGTTCCCGAGCATCTCGAAGAAGGTGTGGTGGTAGGTGTCCACCCCGACCTCCTCCAGGTCGTTGTGCTTGCCCTGCACCCGGATGCACTTCTGGGTGTCCGCGGCGCGGCGGTAGTCGCGCGTGCCCGTGCCCAGGAATACGTCCTTGAACTGGTTCATCCCTGCGTTGGTGAACAGCAGGGTGGGGTCGTCCTGGGGAAAGACCGGGGCCGAGGGCACCACGCGGTGCTCGCGGTCGGCGAAGAACTCAAGGAAGGCGCGCCGAACGGCGCGGGAGCTGGTGTCGGGCAGGGCCATAGCGGGCAGCCGGTTCAGGGCCGGCGGGGCGACAGGATAGGCGCCCCAGCGGGCCGAGGCACGCGCCGACAGACGCGGTCTTGCATCGGGCCCCTACTGCGGTCTGGGGAGTCTGACGGCGGCGGAGGACCTCGGCCAACCCCGATGGCTCCGTGAACTCCCGGGCGGCTCAAGAACCCCAGCTCCGCAAAAGCCCCAGCTCACAGAGCAGCGCCACAGGTCCGCGTCCGTGACGCCAGTCGGGCCCGGCCTCTTGGAGGCCGGGCCGGGGGCTCCGGTCCGGAAGAGTGCCTCACCCTGTGAGCATCACTCCATTTGGGGGGCTCGGCCCCATGGGGGTGAACGCCTGCGCGGCACCGAATCCCGACTGTGGGCCCGACGGGGGCGCGAGTCACCAGTCACGGAGTCCGCGCCGGGCCAGGCAGCCAAGTCCCTGAGGGGGAGCTCCCCACCGGGAGCTCCCCCAAGATCCCCCTCGAGGCCAGATCCCTGGGGCGCTCAGGCCTCGGCGGGCTCGGGCTCTTCGGCCTCTTGCTCTTCCTGTGCCCCGTCGGGCTTCGGGGCCCACTTCTCGAAGATGGCCGACTCGATGACCCCCGCCAGGTCGGGGTTGTCTGCGAGGAAGGCGCGGGTCTTCTCCAGGCCCTGCCCCAGGCGGATCTCTCCGTCGGAGGGGTGCTTCATGCTGAACCAGGTTCCGCTCTTGAGGACGATGCCGGCCTTCATGCCGAGGTCGACGAGCTCGCCCTCCTTGCTGATTCCGTGGTTGTAGATGATGTCGAACTCCACCTTCCGGAAGGGCGGAGCCATCTTGTTCTTGACCACGGTCACCTTCGTGCGGTTGCCCACGACCTCGTCGCCGGCCTTGAGCTGACCAATGCGGCGGATGTCGAGGCGCACGGAGCTGTAGAACTTCAGCGCCCGGCCCCCGGTGGTCGTCTCGGGGCTGCCGAACATCACCCCGATCTTCTCGCGGATCTGGTTGATGAAGATCACCAGGCAGTTGGACTTGGAGATGGCTCCCGTCAGCTTCCGCAGGCCCTGGCTCATCAGGCGCGCGTGGAGGCCCACGAAGCTGTCGCCCATCTCGCCCTCGATCTCGGCGCGTGGCACCAGGGCGGCCACGGAGTCCACGACCACCACGTCCACCGCGTTGGAGCGCACGAGGGCCTCCACGATCTCGAGGGCCTGCTCTCCGGTGTCGGGCTGGCTAACGAGCAGGTCATCGAGCTTCACCCCGAGGCGCCTGGCGTAGGTCGGATCCAGGGCGTGTTCGGCGTCCACGAACGCGCAGATCCCCCCGGCCTTCTGTGCGCTTGCGATGGCGTGCAGGGTCAGCGTGGTCTTACCGGAGCTCTCCGGGCCGTAGATCTCGACCACGCGACCACGGGGAAGGCCCTTGCCCCCGAGGGCCAGGTCCAGGGTCACGGACCCCGTCGAGACCCCCTGGACCCCCTGGAGCAGGGTGGATTGGTCGCCGAGGCGCATGATGGACCCCACGCCATAGGCCTTCTCGATGTCCCCGAGGGCTGCGGCGAGGGCCTTGTCCTTCCCCGCTGCGGGGGCGCTGCTGCTGGCGGATTTGTCCGAGGTCTTGCTCTTCTTCGTGCTCATGTCGGTGCTCTGAGGCCTTGGGGCCGGAAGGTGTTCGGGGGGGCGTCCGTTAGCCGGACCTGACGGGGGTCGTGATGCAGCGCCCCTTGTCTGTGCTCGAGTCGGTGTCTGGGGGGCCGCCCTAAGAAGGGGTCTTGACGCTTGGCCACGAGGCCGTGCCTGGTGCGGCTGAGGATGCGGTTTGGATGAGGGGGCTTCCAGTTCGGGGCCAGGTTCCCAGAAGCTCAGCGCCGGGACGCTGTGTGAGGTCGGGCAGGCGTGTTGGGAGGCCCCCGAATTGGCGTCACAGGCCCTCGGGGGGCGCAGCGGGGGCTTCAGGGTGCGCTCAGGGGGAAGGACGCTCTCTTGGTGGACTGGTTGCGGTTGGCCTGCGGCGAACGGCGTGGTCGCCTTTTGTTAGGTGCGCGAATCCTAACAGAACCCAACCCCTGTTCAAGCCTCCCAACAGGAATCTCGGGCCCTCGGGACGCAGCCCAAGAAGGGATCCGCTCAGACCGTCACGATCGACAGCAGCTCGTCGTACCGGCCGTCGACATCGGCCCGGGTGCGTCCGCCCAGGTCCTCGACGCTGAACCCTTGCACGCAGAAGCTCGCCGTGACCGTGCCGTGGACCATGGCCCGCCGCAGGGTCTCGGGGGTCACCTCGCCCGCCTCGGCAATGGAGCCCATGAAGCCACCCGCGAAGCAGTCGCCGGCGCCCGTGGGGTCCACAACGCCGTCTACGGGGTAGGCCGGAAGGGCGAAGTGAACGTCGTCCCCCATGATGAAGGCACCGTGCTCGCCCTTCTTGAGGATGACGTAGCGCGGCCCCATGCCCATGACGGCCTGGGCAGCGCGGATGAGGTTGCTCTCACCGGTCAGCATGCGGGCCTCCTCGTCGTTGAGGATCAGTCCATCCACACGACGGAGCAGCCCCTTGAGGTCCTAGAGGGCGATGTCGATCCAGAGGTTCATCGTGTCCGCCACAACGAAGCTCGGGCCCTGGAGCTGGTCCAGGGCCTTGGCTTGAACCGCGGGGGCCGCGTTTGCGAGGAACACGAACGGGCGCGCCTGGACCTCTTCAGGAACCTTCGGGTCGAAGTGCTCGAAGACGTTCAGCTCTGTGAAGGTCGTGTGGCGCGTGTTCCAGTCGGGCTCATAGCGTCCACCCCAGCGGAAGGTCTTGCCTTCGGCGACCTCGACCCCCGTGCAGTCCACGCCCTTGCCCTCGAGCATGGCGCGATCCTCCGCCCGGAAGTCGGTCCCCACCACCCCCACCAGCGCGGGGCGGGTGTAGAGCGAGGAGGCCACGGAGAAGTACATGGCGGAGCCGCCGAGGGCGTCCTCCCGGCTTCCAGCGACGGTCTCGACCGTGTCGTAGGCGAGGGTTCCGATGACGAGGAGATTCATGGCGGCGGTCTTGGGGAGGGGCGTTGCGGTCCGGTCCGAGGCGGCTCCGAGCGAGCGCGCGAAGCATTGGAAGGGCCTCGGCCCCGGGGGTCAACCGTGGCGTGCGCCTGATGCGGCCTAGACGCGCTCGGTTGCTGGGCCTTCCGCCGTCGCAGCGTGGCGGAACGCCCGATGCAGCTCGCGACCGCCGGGCAGGAGCGCACCCGCTCCACCCAGGAGTCCGAGCGCCACCAGAACGAGGCGCCAGGCAAGGCTCGAGGCCACGCCGATGGCCCAGGAGCCCCCCGCAAGCTCGAAGAGCGAGCCGAACAGGAGCTCACCCACCCCGAGCCCGGCGGGCGCGAGCGGAATGGCGCTCAGGGTGTTGGCCACGGTCGAGACGACCAGGACCTGCACGAAGCCCAGGGGCGAGCCGAGGCCCCGGGCAACCCACCAGATCGAGAGCGCGCAGGCCAGATGATTCAGGATCGACAGGGCGAGCGCCATGGCAACCGTGGGGACCGAGCGGGCGAGGCTCCCCCCAGTGGCCTCGAGGCGTGCCAGGCGCTGCCCCATGGGAAGGCGCGTGAGCGCGTCGCCCTGGAGCAGGCGCCCGAGAGGCCCGAAGGCATAGAGGAACCACGCCAGCGTGACTCCCCCCGCGGCCCCCAAGACCGGTAGGCGCAGGGCCTCGAAGGGCTCGCCTCCCAGCAGGACGGCGACGGCCGCGACAAGGGTCATGGCCCACAGCCCGAAGACGCGGTCTGCTGCGACACTCGCGAGCGCGGCCTCCTGGCGAGCGGGGTTGCCCCGGACCGCGATCCACGCGCGGGCTACGTCCCCTCCGGAGAGCCCCGGCAGGGCGACGTTGAAGAAGAGGCTCGTCCAGGTGATGCGGAACGCGGTGCCCCAACGGGTCCCACAGCCGGCGGAGGTGAGGAGCCTCCACCAGCGAGTGGAGATGAACACGGTGGCCGCTGCGAGCGTCAGCAGGCTTGCTGGGAAGGCCCAGGGGCTCGAACTGCGCAGGAGACTGACCAGGCCGGGCCGGACCTCGAGCCAGGGAGTCTCGACCCCCTGCACGAGCGCTGCAGAGCCGGGCGCCGTCGCGAGTTCCAGGCGATCCCCAGGAGCGAGCGCCGTCCATGGCGCCGGGCAGTCTGGCGCAAGGTCGACCTCCAGCACCTCGCCAGTGAGGGCGTCTCCGCGCCAGCGCCCCGCGTCGAGCCGAACCCTCGCGGTCAGGAGGGCCTCGCCCTCAGCGGGCCCCGCGCGCACCTGGTCGCGGAGCGGCACCTGGGAGAGCGCGTAGGCCAGGAGCGCACCGGCGACCAGGATGCCGACGAGCGCTCGCGGCGAGAGGGCGCGCGGGCGCCCGGGGCGAGATTCGGAGGACTGCATGATCCAGCGGCTCGCGCGTCAGAGGGCTCTCATACGGTGCCCTCAGTCGGGGCTCGCAGCGGGGGTTTGCAGCAGCGCGGCCTGCTCGCGCCACCACGCCTCCCAGTCCTCCTTGCGCCGCGTCCCGGGGCCGTCCGGGGCCACGGTGCACAGGGTCTGGAGGGCAGCCGAGCGTGTGGCCTCGGCGTAGCTGGCCATGTCGTGGCTGATGCTCGCCAGGAGCCTCAGGACATCGACGCGGAAGCGCGCTCTGCGGTCGGGCGGAGGCAGCTCGAAGAGCTCGGCACCGACGCGCCCGACGAGTTGGAGGACGCGCTGCACCACGAGGTCCTCGGCGGGGCGCACGGGAGCCAGGCCGAAGCGGGTGGTGACCACGACGCGGCCGCCCTCGTCCACCCGGGCGGGCTCGAGCGCCTCGAGGGCCTCCAGCACGAACGGAGCGCCCCACACCTCGGCGCCGGCGTCGAACGCGGCCGCGCGCACCCAGGGATCGGGATCATCCAGCGCGGAGCCGAGGGCGAGGGAGACCGCCCGGGCCTCCACGCGCCGGGCCTCCTCGAACAGGGGGTCGATGAGCTCGTCATTCGCGGGCGGCGTCTCCACGAGCCGGGCGTAGGCGGCAAGCAGGCGCTCGGCACCGTCCAGCGCGAGGACCAGCGGCGGCAGCCGGTCGAAGGCCTGCGCGGCCTCGGCCGTGCCGAGCCAGGCGCCCTTCAGCTCACCGAACGCCAGGGCCACGGCCTCCGGCGGCGTCGGGCTCGCAGGGGCGCGCCGGGGACGGTCAAGCCCCAGGCGCCGCGCGTGGTCCGCGAGCGCAAGGGCAGCCCGCTCCCTGGCGAGCCGCCCAGGACAGCGGGAGGCATAGCGGGTCAGGCAGCGCACCAGGTCGAGCTCCCCCTGCAGGGAGCTTGGCACGGAGCCGTCCAGCACGAGCAGCTCCTCAAGAGCCCGCAGGGACGGGTCCCCCACGGCGACCTCGTCATCGGGGAGCCGTCCGGGGATGAGCTCACTGGCAAGCTGGTCAGTGACCGATCGCAGCGGAGCCAGGTGGCGCAGGCGATCCGTGTCGTCCATCAGGACATCGAGGTTCCAGATGGCCGCGCGCTCGGAGACGCAGCTCGCGAGGAGGGCGGCGAGGCCAGCCAAGGTCCGCCGCAGGCGCCGGGTCCTAGCTTGCTTGGCGCGCGGCGCCGTGAGGGCTCCTGCGTCCCGGGAGGTCAAGCCATCCATGGCCGGAGTCTAGGGATCCGAGGCCTTCCGTCCCACAGGGTGACCCCGGCCAGCCCGCCGGTAGAGTCCAGGGACATGGAGGAGCCGATCCTGATGGCCAGCGTGGGCGCGGTCCTGCGCCCCGGCGACCACCGCCTTGTGGCCCGCTGGGCCATCGCGCGCGGCTGCAAGGTGCTCCTGGCTGGAATCGACGGGGCCCCCGGCGTTCTCGTCTCAGAGCTCAACGCCCTGCCTGAGGACGGCGATCCGCCGCTCATGGGCATCTCGTTCCCGCGTGGGGCCCGCGAGGTCGATACCGCGCTGGAGGAGCTCTCACGAACGGCCGTGGCCCGCTCCCTGGTTCTGCTGGAGATCGCCGGCACAGACGCCACAGACGCCTCGGCCGAGGCCCTCCTGCGGATGGTCCGCCTCGTGCGCTTGGACGTCTCCGACACGGGGATCGGCCCGAGAGGCCTCGAGTGGGTGCGGGCCCTTCCTGAGCTGGAGCTCCTGCGCGCGGAGGGCGTCGCGGGCGGCAGTCGCCTCGGGGATGACGGCCGCGAGGCGCCCCTCGACGCCGCGCTGGCTCCGGCCGCGCTGGCCACTCGGCGCCTGCTTGCGCGAGGTGTGGAGCTCGTTTCCGCGCGGGTGGCCCTCGCCCTTGCCTGGCCGGGGGAACCTCCGGTGGGCTTCGGACCGTGGCTCCGCCAGCAGGCCCTGCTCGACCTCTCCACCGCGGGCGCCGTCTTGGTTCTCGAGACCCTGGCGGCGGCCGCAGGACTCCGAAGCCCCGGCAAGGCCCTCCTAGGCCTCGTGGTGCAGCGCGCGGAGGGCGGCAGTCCCCTCCTAGGACGGCCCGCCCGGGTCTGGGCGCGAGGCCTTGCAGCGGGCCTCCCGATCCTCTGGTTCCTCGCCGGGGCGCGTGCCCTCTGGACTCTGGCCATGGGGCGTCGGGCGCCGTGGGACGAGGCCTGCGGAACGGTCCTCGTCGCGCGAGAGATCGCGAGCCTGCGCGAGCTCGTCGCTTGGTTGGTGCTGCTCGGCGGTTTGGCCTGGCTGCTGGTGGGCTAGGCGTCCGCAGGGCCCGCGCACCCTGGAAACGGCCCCGGGGGCGCGGACTCGCGCCCCCGGGAGCCGGTCACTGCCGGCCCTTTCCAAGGGCCTGCTCGACGACATTCGACATGTCGAAGGAGGTCCCTCCCTGCACTGGCGGGTACTCCATCAAAGTCTTGAGATGCGCGCCCATCAGCTCACGCATCGGCGCGATGAGCCACGAGACCTTCTGCGCAAGGTGCCCGTAGGAGTCCTTGCTGTCGTAGCTCTCGTACGGGTCCATGCGCAGGTTGAACACCAGCGGCGCGGTGCGCGAGACCAGGGGCGCGTAGTAGTCCTCGCGCGTGGCGAAGTGGAACTTCCAGGGGCCCATACGGGCAGCGGCCAGCTTGCTCTCGTAGTAGTGGAAGATGTGGTCGCGGCTCGAGGTCTCACTCTCCCCCATCCAGTAGTCCAGGTTGTTCACGCCGTCGATCACCTGGCTCTTCTCACGCATCACCCGGCCGGCCACGTCTTCGATCCCGGCCGCGACTGCGAGCGTCGTGAAGAGGTCTTGGTGCCCCTGAATGCCATTGAGCTTCGTTCCAGCCGGAATCCTGCCGGGCCAGCGAGCGATGCACGGAACGCGGATGCCCCCCTCGTAGGTCGTCATCTTCTCCCCGCGGAAGGGCGTCGTTGCGCCATGCGGCCAAGAGGAGTGCTCCGGGCCGTTGTCGGTGGAGTAGATGACGAGGGTGCTCTCCTTCAGCCCCATGTCCTCAAGGGCCTTGAGCACGATCCCCATATCGTGGTCGTGCTGCATCATGCCGGCGCCGTGGAAGTCCGCCTCGCTGGTGTACTGCTCCACCTTCTCCCGCCATTCGTCGTCGATGCGGGTGTAGAGGTGCATGCGGGTCGTATTGAGCCACACGAAAAAGGGCTTCTCCGCCTCTTGGGCGCGCCGCATGAAGTCGAGTGCCTTGGGGGTCACCTCGGCTGAGTCGAACTCCTTCATGCGCTCACGGGTCAGCGGCCCCGTGTCCTCGATGCGCTGCATTCCGACCCGACCGAACCTGGGGTGGCTGGTGGCATCATCCACCTCCGTGGCGAAAGAGTGGATCACGCCGCGGGTTCCGAACTTCGCCTCGTAGGCCTCGACGGAGCCGGAGTGCTTCACCGCGAAGTTCTGGTAGTCCCGCTGCTCCTGCTCCTCCTGGGTGTTGAGGTGGTAGAGGTTTCCGAAGAACTCATCGAAGCCGTGCGCCGTGGGGAGATGCGCATTGCGGTCACCGAGGTGGTTCTTGCCGAAGTGCCCCGTCGCGTAGCCCTCGGCCTTCAAGACCTCCGCCAAGCAGGGCGACTCAGCCTTCAGGCCAAGCGCATCTCCGGGCAGGCCGACCGTGGTCATGCCCGACCGAATGGGGTACTGGCCCGTGATGAACGCGGCGCGCCCCGCCGTGCACGAGGGCTGGGCGTAGTGATCCGTGAACATCACGCCCTCTTGGGCAAGGCGGTCGATGTTGGGCGTTGGGTAGCCCATCACTCCGTGGTTGTAGGCTCCGAGGTTCGCCCAGCCGATGTCATCCCCCCAGATCACGAGGATGTTGGGCTTTTGATCGTCGGACTGGAGGGCCTGGACGCAGATGGCCATGGGCCCCGCAAGCAGCGCGGCAGTGAGCAAGGTGTTGCGTGTTTGCATGGTGTCGAGAGGGGCTACGACGGGGTGGTCGAACGTCGTCACTTGACCGGTCGGTCTGGACTTGCGAGGCGCCACGCGTCCTCGAACGCTGCCCTGGCAGGCGGGGATAGTGCACTTTCCCTGATCATGGCGTCCAGGCCAACAGCCGAATGCGCGTGCGCGGCCTCAGCCGGTCCACCCATGAAGTCCTTTCCCTGACAGCGCCAGGGCCTGCGCTCCCTGCGTCGGGTGAAAGGAATGGTGGAGGCGGGGGGAATCGAACCCCCGTCCCAGAGCCGCCAGCTCCGAACGTCTACGCGTGTGTTCCGTGATCAGGGTCTCGCCCCTCGACCACCCACGGACAGGTGACCTTCGGCGCCAGCCCCGGTGAAGTCTCGCCGCCTTGCCCCGGGGCGGAGCTTGGCGACCAGTCCGCTGTTGACGTCCTCGCGGGGCCGCGGACACTCCCCGCGAGGACGGCTACCTGAGAATCAGGCAGCGAGTGCAAAGTCGTTGGCAGTTTGAATGCCGTCCCGGGAGGTTGACAGGGTGACCCGGGATCCCTGACGCGCAGTCCGAAGTCGAACGAGAACCGGTCGAAGCCAGTCGCCCCCTTCATTCTGTCCCCCAAGTATCGACCGCCGGGGCATGGAGGTCAAGCGGGCCTGCCCAGGGGGCGCCCGCGGGTCCTCAATCCTCCCGACGGCGGCTCTTCATGGCCCGGTCGATCTCCCTCCGGTCGTCCCGTGCCCGCTCGGTGTCGCGCTTGTCGTGCAGCTTCTTACCGCGAGCCAGGCCCACGCGCAGCTTCGCGCGCCCGGCTCGGAAGTAGAGATCCAGGGGGATCAGGGTGACGCCCTTCTCCCTCGAGCCGCGGTCCAGGCGGTCGATCTCCCGGCGGTGGGCCAGGAGCTTCCGCTCGCGCGTCGGCTCGTGGTTGTTCGGGCCCCCGTGGCTGTACTCGGGGATGTGCGCACCGACCAGGAAGAGCTCGCCGCTGCGGGCGCGCACATGGGATTCCGCCAGGGAGCAGCGGCCCGCGCGAAGGCTCTTGACCTCGGTGCCCTTCAGCACGAGCCCGGCCTCGATCTCCTCGAGGATGAGGTACTCGTGCCGGGCCCTGCGGTTCTGGGCCACCATCACGGGCGCGTCGGGATCCGGGCGGCTCACGCCCCCATTCTGCCCGTGGAGCGGCCCGGCATGGCGATGCGGCTCCCCCATCCCTTGTCTCCGCTGTAGGCGGCGCCCGGTTTGCACCCGGCAACGGTTGACGGCTGGCGCGCCGGCCCGCTAACTTCCCGCCCCTGCACCCAGCCCGGGTGGCGGAATTGGTAGACGCGCATGGTTCAGGTCCATGTTCCAGCAATGGAGTGGGGGTTCGACTCCCCCCCCGGGCACCACCTCTCCTCTGGCGAGGTTCCCGCCGGGTCGCGACGCACGCGACTGGCAGCCGTGGATCACTGAGGTCCATGCCCCGCGCCCATGACTGAGTCCGGTCGCCCCCGCCAAGAGCCCAGCGTGGGAGCCCTCTTGACGGCCAATCTGAAGGTCCTGGCGGTAGTGGCGGTCCTCGCGGGCGGAGCCTTCCTGCTCTGGAAGGGCCTCGCGGCCCTCTTCCCCGAGCAGGCCTGGCTCCAGGGCCCTGCGGGCTGAGTCCGAGCCACGAACGGGACCCCGAGTCCCAGTCCCCTTCCGCGGGCGCGCGGAGACTCAGGTGCCCGCGCCGCCTGGTGCGCGATACAGCAGGAGCGCCCGCTTCCCCAGGTCGTCGGGGAGCTCGTACTCGATGACCGTGTCGAAGCGGAAGCCCAGTCGCTCGGCTTCGCGCTCTGCGGCCCGCATCTCTCGGGACCATGAGGCCCCCTTCATGAGGGCAAGCTCCGCGAAGCGCTGGCGCACTTTCCGCAGGAGGCGAACGGTCTCGCGCACGCTGCTCACGGCCCGCGCAACCACCACATCCACGCCCTCCTCGGCCAGGTGGTCCTCTGCGCGTGCCTCGACCGCCCTGGCATTGCGGAGCTCGAGGGCTTCGACGCTGGCCTCCAGGAACCGCACCTTGCGCCCCCTCGACTCGCAGAGCGTCACCGAGGCGTTTGGCTCCGCGAGAGCCATCGGGATGCCCGGGAAGCCCGCCCCAGCACCGAGGTCCAAGACGCGGCGGCCGAGCAGGGGCAGCATCCGCGCAGCCCTCCAGCAGTCCAGGTAGTGCTTGACCGCGACCTCATAGGGGTCAGTGATGGCGGTCAGGTTCACGCGCTGGTTCCATTCCAGCAGGAGGTTCGCGTGGGCCGCACAGCGTTCTACGAACCCCTCGGGCAGGCCCTCCTCATGGGCGAAGGCCCGGGCCATGGCGTCGTGC
>JBDQFW010000094.1:0-12857 GCA_040265735.1 Planctomycetota bacterium
GGCCGCGACGGCGCGCGCCGTCGGTCGCCTGCTTCCTGGCGGCTCGGATGCGGGCGGCCTCGTCCTCGAGGTCCTTGGCTGCCTTGCGACCCGCGCGTGAGAGGAGCTGGCGGTAGTAGAGGAGGAACTCGTCCCCGGAGAGGCTGCCGTCCTTGTCGTGGTCCAGGCGCCGGACGTCCCCAGCCGGGATCCCTGCCTTGGTGGCCTCTTTGGCGTCGAGCTTGCCATCCCCAGAGGCATCCGCCTTCTGGAAGGTCGCGCGCACCCGGACGAGGCCGACCTCGCCCCCCTGGGCGGAGGCGGCGGCGGCGAGCAGGAGTCCGAGGGACAGGGTCTGGAGGGGGCGCTTCATGGCTTGGAGGGTCCGAGGACCGGCGAGGCGCTTGGCCTCGCGGCCCACGCCCCTCGAATCCCGTGCCAAGAGGTTGATCGGCTGGACCCCGCCTGGGGAGCCCCTGGAGGGGGTCAGGGCACGCCTGCGCGGGCTCGGGTCCTCCCAGGGGGACACCGTGGCCACGGATCGCCGCCATTCGTTGTCCCCGGAGGACGATCCCGTTACAAAACCCCTTCCCCCGGAGAGCGCGGAACGCATCACCCCCCATGCGTCGCAGCTCCGGCCCCCCTCCACCGCGAGTCCACGTGTTGACGACACAAGACCTGGCTCCGCTGGCGACTGGCGAGGTCAAGAAAGTGGCCACCCGCCAGGCCTACGGCGAGGCCCTTCTCGAGCTCGGCTCCCAGCACCAGGACATCGTGGTCCTGGACGCCGACCTGTCCGGATCCACCAAGACCGGGATGTTCGCCAAGGCGCACCCGGACCGGTTCATCAACTGCGGCGTGGCCGAGGCCAACATGGCCGGGACGGCCGCCGGCCTGGCCTGCACGGGTCGCAAGGCGTTCATGAGCTCCTTCGCCATGTTCGCCGCTGGCAAGGCCTGGGAGCAGCTGCGCCAGAGCGTGTGCGTCCCGGATCTCGATGTGAAGGTCTGCGCGAGCCACGCGGGCCTCACGGTCGGCGAGGACGGCAAGTCCCACCAGATGCTCGAGGACATCACCCTCATGCGGGTGCTGCCCAACATGAAGGTGCTCGTGCCGGCCGACGCGGTCGAGGCCCGCGAGGCCGTCCGCGTGGCCTACGAGACGCCGGGCCCGGTCTACGTGCGGCTCTCGCGGGCCTCCACTCCGGTGGTGTTCAGCGACGAGTACCGCCTCGAGCTCGGCAAGGGCGCGCTGCTGCGCGAGGGCAGCGACGTGTGCATCGCCGCGTGCGGCGTCGAGGTCGCCGAGGCCCTGGGAGCCGCCGAGCAGCTCGCGGCCGCGGGGATCGAGGCGCGGGTGATCAACCTGGCCTCCATCGACCCGATCGACGAGGACCTGATCGTGGACTCGGCCCAGCGCTGCGGCGCGATCCTCACCGCCGAGGAGCACCAGATCCGCGGCGGGCTGGGCGATGCGGTCGCCCAGGTCGTGGTGCGCCGCTGCCCGGTCCCCATGGACATGGCCGGCATGGACGGCGAGTTCGGCCAGACCGGGACCGCCGGCCAGCTCCTGGCCCACTACGGACTCGACGCGGCGTCCCTCGCCGCCCGCGCCCAGGCCCTCATCCAGCGCAAGGGGAACTGACCATGGCCCTCACCCGAGATCGAGTCGACGCCCTGCGCGCCGCCGCCCGCGAGGTCCGCGAGGACATCGTCCGGATGGTCCATGCCGCCGCCTGCGGCCACCCTGGCGGTCCGCTGGGCATGGCGGACTTCATGACGACCCTGTTCCTGGAGCACCTGGACCTCAGCCCCGACAACCGGCACGCCGAGGACCGCGATCGCTTCGTGCTCGGCAACGGCCACACCTGCGCGGGCTACTACGCGCTACTGGCCAAGAAGGGCCTCATCGCGCAGGAGCAGCTGCTCACCTTCCGCAAGATGGGCTCGCCTCTTCAGGGGCACCCCCACCGCAACCTCGAGCTTGGCATCGACTTCTCGACGGGCAGCCTCGGGAACGGCCTCTCGGTGGCCGCGGGCATGGCCCTCGGCGCGAAGATGAACGGCTGGTCGTCCCGCATCTACTGCGCCTCGAGCGATGGCGAGAGCCAGGAGGGGCAGATCTGGGAAGCCGCCACGAGCGCCGCCCACTGGGGCCTCTCGAACCTCACCGTGATCGTGGACTTCAACGACATCCAGATCGACGGCCGGATGCGCGATGTGATGGACGTGCGCGACCTGCGCGCGAAGTACGCGGCGTTTGGCTGGCACGCGGTCGAGATCGACGGGCATGACGTGGTCGCCATCGACCACGCCCTCTGCGAGGCGAAGGCCGAGACCGAGCGCCCGTCTGCGATCATCGCGCGCACGACGATCGGCAAGGGGGTCTCCTTCATGGAGGACCAGTCCTCCTGGCACGGGGTCGCTCCTAACGACGAGCAGCTCGCCCAGGCCCTCGAAGACCTCGCGGCCGCGGCCTCTTGAGCCCGCGCACCCTGGTCTGGGGCGTCTGGCTCCTCGGGCTGGCCACGGGCGTGTTCCTCGTTCAGGGCCTGCGGGCCTGGCGTGAGCGCGGCGCCTCCACGGACCTCGACCGGTTCGCGGCGGTGCGCCAGTTCGCGGAGACCTCCTTCGTCGGGGGCGCAGACCGAGAGCAGCTGCTCGAGGATGCCCTCGCGGGCATGCTCGAGGGTCTCGACACCTACTCGCGCTTCTACCCGCCCGCCGACGCGGCCCAGCTGGAGCGCGAGACGGGCGGGCGGTACGAGGGGATCGGCGCCCTGTTCCGGTCGGTAGAAGGGGTCAGGAGGGTCCTGTTCACGCTCGGCGACTCACCCGCGCGAGAGGCCGGCCTCACCGTCGGGGACGGCGTGCTCGCGATCGAGGGCGAGGCCGTGGCGGACCTGGCCGACGAGGAGTTCCGCGCGCGGCTCGCGCCCGAGAGCGGGGAGCCGGTGGAGCTGCGCGTGGTGGATCTCGAGGGGCGAGAGCGCGCCGTCACCGTGGACGCGCGTGCCCTCGTGGATCCAAGCCTCCGGCACGTGCGCCTGATCTCGGAGGAGCCACGCATCGGGTGGATCTCCGTCGAGGGCTTCTCGCGCGAGACCCCCGGCGAGGTGGATCGCGCGCTGGCGTCCTTGGAGGAGGGCGGCCCCCTCGAGGGCCTGCTCCTCGACCTGCGGGGGAACCTCGGCGGGGTGCTGGACGCCGCCGTGGGCCTCGTGGGGCGGTTCCTCCCGGAGGGGGTCGTGGTGCGCACGCGCAGCCGGGACGAGGAGGAGACCCTGTTCGCCGTGCCCAGCCGCTGCACCCACCCTGACCTGCCGCTGGCGGTGCTGGTTGACGGTTCGTCCGCGAGCGCCTCGGAGGTCGTGGCCGGCGCCCTGCAGGACCACCGCCGGGCGGTGCTGGTGGGCTCACCGACCTACGGGAAGGGTGTCGTGCAGACGATTCGGCGCTTCGAGCCCTGGGGGGCGCGGGCGAAGGTCACGACCGCTTGGTACACGAGCCCCAGCGGCCGCAACTTCGAGCGCTCGGCCACCCCCGGCAGGGAGGAGGGCCTCGCGCCCGACCTCGAGATCGAGGTCCGTGACGACGCCGCGGCGGCCGTCCGTGCCTGGCTGCGCGCCCACCAGCCGAGCCCCGAGGAGGAGGTCCTGCTGCGCTCCTGGGAGGAGGCCTCCGGGCTGTCGCTGCTGCCCCGGGCGCCGGAGGACCCGGTGCTCGCCGCCGCGCTCGCGCTGCTGGCGGGCGCCTGAGCGGGTGCCTCGGACGGTAGAACGATC
Source organism: Planctomycetota bacterium (assembly GCA_040265735.1). Taxonomy (GTDB): domain Bacteria; phylum Planctomycetota; class UBA1135; order UBA1135. The sequence continues at coordinate 3,764 of JBDQFW010000094.1, forward strand.
CCATGGCCGAGCTGATCCTGGGCATCGAGTCCTCCTGCGATGAGACCGCTGCCGCCCTCGTGCGAGGCGGACGCGAGGAGCTTGCGAGCGTGGTGCACAGCCAGGTCGCCGAGCACGCCAAGTGGGGTGGCGTGGTGCCGGAGCTCGCGAGCCGCTCGCACCTCGACCAGGCTCTGCCCGTGCTCGACGCCTGCCTGGAGCAGGCTGGCCTCGGACTCGAGGAGGTGGACGCGATCGCGGTGACGCACCGGCCCGGCCTGATCGGCTCCCTGCTGGTGGGCCTGGGCGTGGCGAAGGGACTGGCCCTCGGCACCGGCCTGCCCCTCGTGGGCGTGGACCACATCGAGGCCCACGTCTACGCGGCGACCATGGACCTCGAGTCGCCGCCCTACCCCTGCGTAGCGCTCGTGGTGTCGGGCGGCCACACGGCTCTCTACCGGGCCGACGGCCCCCTGCGCATGCGGCGCTTGGCCACCACCCTCGACGACGCGGCAGGCGAAGCCTTCGACAAGGTGGCCTATCTGCTGGGGCTGCCGTACCCCGGCGGCCCGAGCGTCTCGAAGCTCGCAGCGGAGGGACGACGCGACGCGATCCCGTTCCCGCGCTACCGCCCCAAGCGCGGCGAGCTCGGGTTCTCGTTCAGCGGGCTGAAGACGGCGGTGCTGTACCACCTCCGCGGGGGTGATGCCCTCGCACCCACGCCGGCTCCGGAGGCGATCGCGGATGCGGCCGATGTGGCGGCCTCCTTCGAGGAGGCGGTGGTGGAGGTGCTGGTGCGCCAGACCCTGCGGGCCGCGGAGCTGGAGGGGGTCGATCAGGTCCTCGTGGCCGGCGGCGTTGCCTGCAACGGTCGCCTGCGGGAGGTCATGCAGGCCGAGGGAGCCGCTCGGGGGATTCGCGCGACCTTCCCGCGGCCCGCCCGCTGCACGGACAACGCGGTGATGATCGCTGGGCTCGGCTGGGAGCACTTCCGGGCGGGTGAGCTTGCCGACCTGGGGCTGGACGCGGCGCCCCGCTGAGGCTCTTGCGGCGCCAAGATCCACCGTTCCCATCGAGTCCGGGGGCGCGGCGTCGCCCCTCGGCACCCGAGCGGATAGACTCTCCGCCCAATCGGAGCGAGGTCTCCTCCCCCGTTGGAACGGACAGAACTCGAGGCGCTGCTGAAGTCGGTGCGTGACGGCGAAACGCCGGTCACGGATGCCCTCAATTCCCTGTCGCACTGGCCCACCCGGGAGCTCGGACACTCGCGGCTGGACCTCCAGCGGGCCAGCCGCTGCGGCCAGGCCGAAGTGGTCTTCGGCGCGGGCAAGACCCCTCAGCAGCTGCGGGAGATCGGTCGTGCGCTGCTGGAGCACCACCCGCGCCTGCTTGTGACCCGGGTCTCGGACGAGGGTGCGGCCGCCCTGCTCGACGAGCTGCCCGATGCTCAGCACGCGGCCGAGGCCCGCGCCGTGTGGGTCGACCGCGAGCCGCGCGAGGGAGAGGGCCTGGTGCTCGTCCTGAGCGCTGGCACCAGCGACCGCCCGGTGGCGGAGGAGGCGACCCTGACCGCCCGCATGATGGGGGCTCGCGTGGAGCACCTGGCGGACGTGGGCGTCGCAGGGCTGCACCGCCTCCTGCACCACGCGGAGCGCCTGCGAGAGGCGCGCGCCCTGGTGGTGGTCGCCGGGATGGAGGGCGCCCTGCCGAGCGTCGTCGGGGGCCTCGTGGAGCGCCCGGTGGTCGCGGTGCCCACCTCCGTGGGCTACGGCGCCTCCTTCGGGGGGCTGGCAGCCCTCCTGGGGATGCTCAACAGCTGCGCGGCCGGCGTCACGGTCGTGAACATCGACAACGGATTCGGGGGGGGCTACGCCGCCGCCATGATGAACCGCGTGAGGACCGAAGCATGACCGAGATGAAGAAGGCCTGGCTGGCGCTCGAGACGGGCGAGGTGTTCGAGGGCCGCAGCGTCGGCGCCGAGGGCGAGAAGGGGGGCGACTTGGTCTTCAACACCGCCATGTCCGGCTACCAGGAGATCCTGACGGACCCCTCCTACGCGGGACAGGTGGTCGCCATGACCTATCCGCTCATCGGCAACTACGGCATCGCGCGCGAGGACTCGGAGTCGGAGCGCGCGTGGGCCGAGGCCTTCGTCATCCGCGAGCTCTCGTCCATTCCCTCGAGCCACCGCGCGGACCTCTCGCTCCCCGAGTGGCTGATCGAGGAGGGCATCGTCGCCATCGAGGGCGTCGACACCCGCCGCATCACGCGCCTGGTGCGCGAGCACGGCAGCCTGCGGTGCGTCGTGTCCACCACCGACGGCGACGCCGCGTCCCTGGTCGCCAAGGCCAAGGGCACGCCGGCGACCGACGGGCGCAACCTGGCTGCTGAGGTGACCTGCAAGGAGCCCTACGAGTGGCGTGAGGGCTACGACCAGAGCTACCCGACCGAGCTCGAGGTCGCGCGGGGGGAGCGCCTGAAGGTGGTCGCCATCGACACGGGCGTGAAGCGGAACATCCTGCGCAGCCTGGTCCACGTGGGCTTCGACGTGACGGTCGTCCCCTGCACCGCGACCGCGGCCGAGATCCTCGCCCTCGAGCCTGACGGCGTCTTCCTCTCGAACGGCCCGGGCGACCCCTCGGCGGTCACCAGCGTCATCGAGGCCGCTCGTGAGCTGGTCCAGGTAAAGCCAGTCTTCGGCATCTGCCTCGGGCACCAGATCCTCTCGATCGTGTTCGGAGCCAAGACCTTCAAGATGCCCTTCGGCCACCACGGCGCGAATCATCCGGTGCGCGACGAGACCACCGGGCGCGTGGAGATCAGCTCCCAGAACCACTCCTACGCAGTGGACCGCGCGTCCATTCCCGACAGCCTCGAGGTCACCCACGTGAACCTCAACGACGACACCGTCGCCGGCATGCGCCACCGAACGCTGCCGGTGTTCAGCGTGCAGTACCACCCTGAAGCAGCTCCGGGCCCGCTGGACTCGACGCACCGGTTCGTGCGCTTCCGCGAGCTGGTCGAGGGCTGCCGCGCAGGGGCGTGAGTCCAGCACCCCCCGCGGTGCTGGCTACAAACTCACAGCATCGACACGGGATCGATGTCGATCGTGACGCGAGGCCTGGGGTTGCGCTCGGCGAACGCCTGCAGGATGCCGCGGGCGGGGGCTAGGCCCTCGCCACGCCCGGGCGCCTTGATGAGGAGGTGTGCCCGGTGGCGACCACGCACCAGGGCCATCGGCGCAGGCGCGGGGCCAAGGACCACGGCCTCGGCGGGGTCGAGGTGCTCCTGCAGGATCGCGGCGAGGTTCGCGCCGGCCTGCTCCACCCGCGCGCTGTCCTCGTCCTCCAGGAGCACCCGCGCGAGCCGGCCGAAGGGCGGGTAGGAGAGCTCCTGGCGGAGCTCCATCTCGCCCGACGCGAAGGTGAGGTAGTCGTGGCGGGCGGCCTGAACGATTGCGGGGTGGTCGGGGGTGTGGGTCTGGATCAGGATCCGGCCCGCCAGCTCTCCGCGCCCGGCTCGGCCCGCGACCTGGGAGAGGAGCTGGAAGGTCCGCTCGGAGGCGCGCAGGTCCGGCAGATGGAGGGAGCCATCGGCGCTGATGATCCCCACGAGGGTCACGCGTGGGAAGTCGAGCCCCTTGGCGATCATCTGCGTGCCTACGAGGACATCCAGGTCCCCGCGGCCGAACGCGCCGAGGACCTCCTCGTAGTCCTCCCGCCGGTGCATGGTGTCGCTGTCCATGCGCGCCACGCGCGCCGCCGGGAAGCGGGCCAGCACGGCCTCCTCCACCCGCTCCGAGCCGTCTCCAAGGAAGCGCAGGCCGGGGGCCGTGCAGCTGGGGCACGCCGAGGGGATGTGCTGCTCCTCGCAGCAGGAGTGGCACACCACGCGCTGGTGGCGCTTGTGGAAGACGAGGCTCGAGTCGCACTGGGCACAGCGCACGGCCATGCGGCAGGCGCGACACCAGAGGACCGGCGCGAAGCCGCGTCGGTTCTGGAACAGGATGGCCTGCTCCCCGCGCTCCAGGACGCCCTTGAGTGCGAGCTCGAGGGGTCCGGAGAAGGGCCCCTCGGCCTTCTCCACGCGCAGGTCCACGACCTCGACCGAGGGCAGCTGCCCGCCGTGCACGCGCTTGTCCATGGTGAGCAGGGTGTAGCGCCCCTGCCGAGCGTTCTCCCATGACTCGAGCGAGGGCGTCGCCGACCCGAGCACGCAGACGGCCTCCGCGTCGCGGGCGCGCAGCACGGCCATGTCGCGCGCGTGGTAGCGAGGGGTGCTGCCCTGCTTGAAGGAGGGCTCGTGCTCCTCGTCCACGATGACGATGCCGAGGTCGGGCATGGGAGCGAAGAGGGCCGAGCGCGCCCCCACCACCACGCGCGCCTCGCCGCGGCGGATCATGCGCCAGGCGTCGTGGCGCTGGGCGTCGGTCATGCGGCTGTGAAGGACAGCCACCTGGCCGAACCGCCCCCGGAACCAGCCGACGGTCTGGGGCGTCAAGGCGATCTCCGGCACGAGGACGATGGCGCCCCGCCCGGCAGCCAGGACTTCCTCGATCACCGAGAGGTAGACCTCAGTCTTCCCGCTGCCGGTGACGCCGCGCAGGAGGAACGCCTCGAAGCCGCCCTCGCGCACGCGCGCGGTGAGAGCGCCCACGGCGACCTCCTGCTCGGGGGTCAGCTGCGCCGGCTTGGAGCGCTGGGCCGCGGGCGCAGCGAGCAGCTCGTCGAGGCCGGTCTCCACGAGCTCCGCGACGATCCAGCCCTTCTTCTCGAGGGTCTGTACGGGCGAGGGCGAGACGTTGAGCCTGCGCAGGAGGTCGCTCCGCTCGAGGGGCCCCGAGGCCTCGAGGAGCGTGCGCAGCACGCGGAACTGGGCCTCGTGCTTGTCCTCGAGCTGGGCCAGCTGCTCTGCCCCCACGCCCTCCGCCGGGCGCAGCTGAACGACCTTGCGCCGGCCTCCCTCACGCTTGAGGACGGCGGGCAGGACGGCAGAGAGCGCCTCGCCCCAGGAGCAGGCGTAGTAGGAGGCCATGAAGCGCGTCAGCTTGAGGAGCTGGGCGTCGAGGACCGGCTCGTCGTCGAGCACCGCGGAGAGCGGCTTGAGGCGCGAGGCCGGGACATCGGTCTCCTCGGGCAGCTCCGTGACGATGCCGACCTCGCGACGGCCCGCGAAGGACACGGCGACGCGCATCCCCACCTGCGGCGCGGGCTCGGTCCCCGGCGGCACGAAGTAGGTGTACTCCTCGCGCATGGGTCGGTTGAGCGCGACCCTGACCAGCGCCCCCGGTCCGGGGGAGTCGAGGAGCTCGCCCTGCTTCACCCGCACGCGCAGGGGGTCGACTCACAGCGCGGGCAGCCGCGCTCGTACTTCTTGCGGGCGGCCTCTTCGAGGTCGATCCCGGCGATGGAGGCCAGGCTCGCGAGCCAGGCGAGCACGTCCGCAAACTCGCCCTCGAGCTCCTCACGGGTGTCGCGACGGAGCGCTCTGGTGAGCTCCCCCACCTCCTCGCAGAACCACATGTGGGTCCCGGCCAGGCCACGGGCCGAGTCCTTCTCGTAGTAGACGGCCTCGATGAGGCGCTGGAACTCCTGGATCTTCATGGTTCAGGGGGTGGCGTCGCGCCCCACGACGACCAGCGTCGCGTCGGGCAGGGTCTGGCCGGGGTCCTGGGGAGCACGGTGCGCCTGCGCGTCGTCCTGCACCCCCGCGATGGCGTCGTAGGGCCCGCGAGCGAGGTGCAGCCGGGCCGAGGCACGCAGGGCCTCCTCGCCCCACTCGGCGCCCCCCTCTCCGGGCTGGGCCACGAGGCCCGTGGAGGCGAGCAGGAGGGCGTCCCCCGGCTCGAGAGTGAGCTCGACCGCCTCGAGGCTGCGCTCGAAGAAGGGCCCCTTGTCGAAGCCAAGAGCGATGCCCTCGGGGTGCACAGGCTCCAGCTCGCCGCGGGCCTCGGACCAGCGCAGGGGCGCCACCTGGTGCCCCGCACAGGCCACCTCCACGCGGCCCGAGTCGCCGTGGAGGGCGACGCACAGGGCGGTGACCGCAAGACCGGGCTGCAGGTCCCGGTGCAGGTCCCGGTTCACGCGCGCAAGGGCGGCGGCCAGGTCGCCCTCGCGCTCCAGGGCCGTGCGCAGGAAGGCCCGCGCGGTTGCGCCGACCAGGGCTCCAGGGACCCCCTCGCCCGTCACATCACAGAGGACGACCACCGTGCGCCCCTCGAGCTCCAGGTACTCGTGGAACGAGCCCCCGATCTCGGAGCCCTCCAGCCGGGCGTCGAGGATCGTCCAGCCCGCGGGCTCCGGGGTGGACTGCGGGCGCAGGGCCTCGCTCACCTCGCGGGCGACGGCCTGCTCGCGCTGGCGAACGCCCAGCTCCAGCTCGGCCTCGCGCGCCTCGAGCAGGTCCTGCGCCATGCGCGAGATCGCGCGTCCGAGAAGGACCACCTCGCGCGGGCCGTGGGCCTTCACTGAGTGCCGCAGGCCCCGCCGCGCGAGGGCCTGGACATCGTCCACCAGGGCGCGCAGGGGTCCGGCCGCGGAGTTGGCCGCCCACGCGGCCAGCGCGGCGCCAGCGCCCGCGACCAGCACGCCCACCAGGACCACCAGCCCGCGCAGGTTCTCGCGCGAGCGCGCGTCCGGCTCGGGGACAAGAATGCTCGCGCCTCCCTCGACCTCGTAGGCGTGGGCGCCTCGCCCGGCGAAGCTGCCCTCCCGGATGGTGGCCTTGAAGCGCCCGACGCCGTCACGCGCGTCCCCCTTGCTGGCGCGCTCGAGGAAGCCGTCTCCTTCCGCGCGCTCCCGCTCGGTCTGAGCCCGAGCCGCGGTGCGCAGGGTGCTGTCGACGGTCTGGTCGACGAGCTCTCGGCTCTTGGTGAGCAGCATCCAGCCCGCGAGCGCCATGACGACCGCCAGCCCCACGCTGGTGACCAGGGCGAAGCGGCTGGCCAGGCTCATCCCGCTGGCGCTCTCTCGGCTACGACTCCTCGACATTCAGGCCCCGTTGTAGACCCACAGGCCTTCGCCGGGAAGGAGGAGGCGTAGGGCAGCCATGCAGGCAAGCCCGTAGAGCCCAGCGACGACATCATCCAGCAGGATGCCGTCCGCTCCGGGGATGCGCTCCATGGCGCGCACGGGCCAGGGCTTGAGGATGTCGAACACCCGGAAGAGCAGGAAGGCGAGGGCCAGGGCCATGAGGCTCGGCGCGTCGATCCAGCAGACGGTGATCAGATAGCCAATGACCTCGTCGAGCACGAAGCGGCCAGGGTCCTTGCCGTAGTTCTCCTCGGTCCACGGGCCCAGGGCCCGACCGACGGCGTACAGCAGGGCAGCGAGGCCCAGGACGAACGCCGGATACGGCGTGGCGTCGCGCAGCAGCCAGGCGAACAGCACGCCCGCGAGGGTCCCGAAGGTCCCAGGGGCGACCGGGGCACAGCCCAAGAAGCCCGCAGTGATCAGCCCCAGCCGGAGCCGGTTCACTGCGCGCACTCCTCCAGGATCCCCTTCGCCTTCACGACGTAGGAGAGCCCCGAGCCGATGGTCGCGAGCAGCGTGATCCAGACGAGCACGACCACGATCCAGTGCCAGGCGCTCAGCCAGGCCTCGGGCCAGGGGAAGGCGTCGAGCCAGAACACGCCGCCGACGGCGAGGCACTGCGCGATCATCTTGATCTTGCCGAACCCGTCCGCGGGGAACTGACCGCCGACGCTCTCGACATAGCCGCGGATGCCAGTCACCAGGAACTCGCGCGCCATGATGATCACCACCATCCAGGCGGGGATGAGGCCACGGGTCCAGGGGCTGACCGCGCAGAAGATCATCGTGCCCAGGATGAGGACCTTGTCCGTGAAGGGGTCCGCGATGCGGCCGAACGCGGTGATCACCGCGTCACGGCGCGCCAGGTAGCCGTCGAGGTAGTCCGTGGCGGCGGTGACGACGAAGAGCCAGAAGATCCCCTGCAGCACGCCACGGTGACTGGCAATGTCGTCGGGGCCGACCTCGGCCACGACCTGCAGCAGCCCGAAGAGCACCAGAGAGCCCACGAACCGCATGGCCGTGATGCGGTTGGGCCAGTGGCGGAACACCCCGTTCACGCCAACTCTCCCACGAGGTCGAACTCCTCGGTGACCTCGGTCACCCGCACCCGCACCCGGTCGCCGGCGGTCAGACCCTCCGCCTCCACCAGGACGCGCGGATCGACCTCGGGAGCATCCATCGAGGTGCGGCCCAGGGCCTCGCCATCCTCATCCGTGTCCTCGTCGATCAGCACCTCGACCTCGCGGCCGATCTGCTCGCCCTGGACGGTGTCCAGGTTCTGGTCGCGCGCGGCAAGGACCGCCTCCAGGCGCGCCTGAGCATCGGCCACAGGGACCTGGCCCTCGCGGCCATGGGCGGGCGTCCCCTCCTCGTCGGAGTAGGTGAAGGCACCCAGGCGTGCGAGGCGGTACTCCTCCACGAAGCGGACCAGCTCCTCAGCGTCGGCATCGGTCTCGCCGGGATAGCCCAGCAGCACGGTGGTGCGCAGGGTGAGACCGGGGACCTCCTCCAGCAGCCGGTCGAGGGTGCGCCGGACCTGGTCCCCGCTGCCGGCCCGGCCCATGGCGCGCAGGACCGGGGTGGCCGCGTGTTGGATCGGGATGTCCAGGTACGGCTCGACGCGCGGGTGCTCGCGCAGGAGGCGCGTGAGGTCCCACGGAAAGCGGTTGGGATAGGCGTACATGACGCGCAGGCGATGGTCGCCGTCGAGCTCGGCGAGCTCCTCCACGAGACGCGGCAGCTCGAGGCCGATGTCACGCCCCCAGGCGGTGGAGTCCTCGGCAACGAGGACCAGCTCCCGCACGCCGGCTGCGATGAGCTCCTGGGCCTCCTCGACGACTGCGGCTGGGCGCTTGCTCCGGTGCGGGCCGCGGATCGAGGGGATCGCACAGAAGCCGCAGGTGTGGTCGCAGCCGTGGCTGATGCGCAGGTAGGCGTACGACCCCGGCGTGGACAAGAGGCGCGCGTCCTCGCGCTCAGGGGGACGCAGGCCCGGCCCCTCGAGGTAGCCCGAGGTGCGCGTGCCGTCCACCATCCCCCGAACCTCCCGCGCGAGCGCACGGTAGTCGGAGATCTCGGCCCAC
>JBDQFW010000095.1:0-12792 GCA_040265735.1 Planctomycetota bacterium
TCCAAGAGCAAGGCCAAGAAGGCCCCGAAGAAGGACTCCAAGTCCGCTGAGGGGTGGGGTAAGCCTGGAAAGGACGCCTGACCGTTTCCACCTACCGGACCGCTGACGGGATCCCTCCGTCTCGGTCCCTTGCCTGAGGCGGCTTCTGGAACAGCGGCCCCGCGCGGTGCAGACCGCTCGGGGCCGCTCGCGTTTGTGCCGAAGCTTGGGGCGGGGCCCGACCGGCGATGCTCTCGTCAGGCCCCGAACTGACGCAGGTGGTGGTCCAGGTGCTTGGCCATCAGGACGCCCCACTCGTCGCGCGTGAGGGGTCCAAAGAAGGCATGAGGGTGATCCGCGATGCCGCCGGGCTTGGCGAAGGCCTCGATCCGCTGCAGCAGCTCGCTGCGCGCGGCCTCGTGGTCGCCTCCCTGCTGGAGGAGACCGGGGTCCGTGGGTGAGTTGCGGGTGAAGTCCCGGCCTCCCGCCAGGAAGACGCGCTTGGCCACGCCGCCGAACAGGCGTCCGATCAGCGCACGCTTGAGGCGCAGCTCACCGCTCGCCGCCTTGAAGGAGAGGTTCAGGTGGTTGAGCATCGCCACCAGGTCCATGCGGCCCCAGAGGGGCCCCCGCTCCGGGATCCAGGGCTTGGACCCGGGCAGTCAGCTGGGCGCGGGTGGAGGCATCGAGGAGAGTGGCGCTCATGGGCCCACGGTAAGGCCTGTGCGGGCCTTGGGGCAGAGCTGCCAAGAGCCCATGCGGCCCGGCCGGTCCGGAGCTAGGCTCGCCCCATGGCCAGCAAGCCCAACACCGTCGAGGCATACCTCGCAAGCCTCCCCGAAGACCGTCGCGAGGCCGTCCAGGCCATCCGCGAGGTCATCAATGCGAACATCGCGCCGGAGTTCGAGGAGGGCATCCAGTACGGGATGGTCGGGTGGTACCTGCCCCACGAGCGCTACCCCCTGGGCTATCACTGCGACCCCAAGCAGCCCCTACCCTTTGCGTCGGTCGCGTCGCAGAAGAGCCACATCGGCATCTACTTGTTCTGCGTGTACCTCGACGGCGCCGAGAAGGAGCGCTTCGTGGAGGAGTGGAAGGCCACGGGGAAGCGGCTCGACATGGGAGCAAGCTGCGTGCGCGTGAAGAGCCTGGAAGGCGTACCGCTGAAGGTGGTGGGTCGAGTCGTCAAGCGCATCAAGCCCAAGGCCTTCATCCAGGCCTACGAGTCCTGCTTGACCGCCAATCACCGCAAGCAGCGGGTCAAGCAGGCGGCCAAGCTGGGCGTGCCCGTTGACGAGAACGGCTGCACGGTCGCTCCGAAGGGCGCTGGCGGGAGCAAGCCTGCGACGAGGAAGGCCTCAAAGGCCAAGTCCAAGGCTGCCCCAAAGAAGGCCGCAACGAAGAAGGCTGCAACGAAGAAGGCTGCGTCCAAGAAGACCGCCTCCAAGAAAACCACCGCTCGAAAGACCGCCTCCCAGAAGTCCGCCGCCAAGAAGGCCGCATCCAAGGGCTCCGCGACGGCCAAGACCACTGCGAAGAAGACCGCCTCGAAGAAGGCCTCAGCGCGAAAGGCCTCGCTTCGCAAGGCCGTATCCAAGAAGGCTTCGACGCGGAAGAAGGGCTGAGGGCCTCCCTGGGCAGGCCTCCACGGTGGGCGAGGAGTTCCGCCGGGGCGGTCTAGCGCGGAGTGAAGCTCCCTCGAGCCCGCGGCTGCAGCGGTGCGGGGGATCTAGGCCGCCGCCTCCCCCACCCACCCGGGAAGACGAACGGGCGGCCGTTGGGTTTCGAGGGCAGCTGGATTTCGTAAGGGACCTGGCGCCGTGAGGAACCAGCGCTCGTGCCGCGGAGGCCTTACGACCCTGCGCCGACCGGCTTGCCACGCTGGCGAGACTCTGCTCAGGGCAGGCGTCGGATCCGCAGGTTGCGGAACTCCACCTTGGCGCCCTCGGCCTCGAGGGCCAGGTAGCCCTTGGCTGGCTTGCAGTCGCGGCCGCCGTTCACCTCCACGCCATTGACCCACAGGCGGACCTCGCCGTTGATGGCCCGCACGTAATAGTGGTTCCAATCGCCGTGCGGTTGCACCCGACGCTGGTCGGGGAAGCTCCGGCTGCTGCCCGGGTTACCCACGCGATAGGTGCTGTCCCCGCGCGGGTAGTCGATCTGCGGCGTGAAGGCCGTCATCGAGGAGCCGCCGACCGGGAAGACATCCCCGTGGCTCGTGAACCAGTTGGAGGGCGCTCCGCCGTGGGAGCTCTCCCAGTTCTCCTCGTAGCCAAGATCCAGGATCTGCACCTCGATGCCGCTGCGCGGGAGGGTGCCCGCGGGCAGGTCGGTGAAGGCGGACTCGGGGCACCACACGAAGAGCCCCGAGTTGCCCGCGTGCGTGTGGTGTTTCCACTCCATCACGAGCTCGAAGTTCTCGTACTCGTCCTGGGTCCGCGCGCCCCCCAGGGGCTTCCCCGTGCAGACGATAGAGCTCCCGTCCTGAGTCCAGGTGGTCTCGTCTCCGTTGACATTGACGAAGTCCTCGAGGGTCAGCTCCTGCCAGCCCGCGCCGTCGATGATGGCCTGGGGCAGCTCGGCCTCGGGCCTGGAGGCGACGAGGGCCAGGATGGACGCGACGAGGCCCAGGAGGGTCGAGGTGGAGGTGCGCATCCCCCGGAAGTACCCGAGGCAGAGCCTCCGCGCAACCGGCGGCGACGATTGCCCGCACCGCCTGCAGGGCTCGCGGCGCGAGCGATGCTTAGGGCCCAGTGAATGCCACGGCGCGGGCAAAACGCACGAAGCGAATGGACCTCGCGGCGGAAGCCGCCTGTTCGCGAGGGAGAACCTCGTGAGGCCAGCGGGTCCGCTTCGCAGCTTCCAGACCATCGCCCTCGCAGCGTTAGCCCCTCATCAAGAGGGAACGCGCGTCAGCGGAAGGTGATCGTGATGGCGTTCGTGAAGTTCGAGGTCGCAGGCGTATCCCGGAACCAGGCCTGGAAGTTCCAGGTGTCTCCGGGCTGCACCGCAACCTGCGGGCTGAAGGGGAGGCTGGTGAGGTCCAGAGCCAGATCGAGGCGGCCGAAGGGCCCCGTGTTCATGACCGGCGGCGCGAAGCGGGCCAGGGGCGCGCCCGACAGGCAGAGGCGACCCGAGCTGCCGGTGAGGGGGAACACCTGGCCCGAGCCCGCTCCGACCAGGAAGAAGCCGAACTGGTTCGTGGGCAGATCGAAGGCCTGCAGGGTGGCGTCGTTGCGCGAGGCCACCGCGTCGCCCACGCCGATGAGGAAGCCGCCGAAGCCCAGGGAGGTCGGGGCTGCCTCGCAGTAACGCCGGCCGAGGAAGGCCGTGCGCACCTGGCCGCGCACCTCGCCGAGCGGATAGCCGCTGGTGAGGATCTGGACATAGGAGAAGCCGTCGGCCACGTCGCGGGCCTCGTCGGGAGTGAGCTGCCCTGTGCCCGTCAGCACGCCGGCCTGAGCCCCGGTCCAGCTGAGCTGCAGCAGGGTCGGTCCGTTGGCGCCCCTGTCACCGCGTCCCAAGAGCGCCCCGGTCACGGGGAAGGTGAGGTTGCCGTAGGGCACCTGCACGCTGACCTGGCCGCTCGTCCGGTCGATCAGCACGCCGCCGCTGACATACCCCCCACTCGCCGTGGCCGGCACGTTCTGGGAGCCGTTCCCGAAGCAGGGGATGGTCTCGCGCGGGTAGAGCACATCGCCGCGGATCTCGCCCACCGGGTTGGCGGTCGTGTGCACATTGACCCAGGTGCCGCCCGCGAGGATCGTGGCCACATCGGCCGGGCCGAGGACCTGCTCCCCGAAGAGCTCGCCGGCCGTGCCGCCCGCGTGCTGCAGGGGGATGAGGATCGCGGGATCGTGCAGGTGCGCGCCGACCACGTCGCCGGTGAGGCCGCCGTAGTGCCCATGCAGCGTCACCTGGCCAGTCTGGTCGTTCACCGTCACCTCGACCTCCCCGAGGCCGGCGCTGACGCCCGCGGGGTCGTTCAGGGTCGCGCGCAGGAGGTGCACCTCTGCGAGGGCCGCAGGGCACAGGGACAGCAGGAGGACCGCGAACGGGACGGGGCGCATCAACTCCTTGTACCCGAGGCCGGGCCACCCTGCTCGCCGTGTGCGCCAAGGCAGGCATCCGTGCATCACGGTGGCGCGAATGTCCTTTCGCCATGCCCGAGGGACCCGAGATCCGCCGCGTCGCCGACCGCCTGGCAGAGGTGCTGGTGGACCGCACGGTGGAGCGCGTGCGCTTCGGCCTGCCGAGGCTGAAGCCTGAGGAGCCCCTGCTGAGCGGCCAGCGCGTGCTGGAGGTGGAGCCGCGCGGCAAGGCGCTCCTCACCCACTTCGAGAACGGGCTCTCCCTCTACTCCCACAACCAGCTCTATGGCGTCTGGCGCATCTGCCCCGCGGGACGCCCCCCGAGCCTCACGCGGAGCCTGCGCGTCGCGCTCGAGACGCGCGACCGCTGGGCCCTCCTCTACAGCGCCTCCGACATCGAGGTGCTCGAGGAGCACGAGCTCGACCAGCACCCCTTCCTGGCCCGCATCGGCCCGGATGTGCTGGCCTCGGACACCACCCCCGCCCGCATCCGGCGCCGTCTGCGAGACAGCCGCTTCGCGGGCCGCAGCCTGGGCGCGCTGCTCCTGGACCAGACCTTCGTGGCCGGCCTGGGCAACTACCTGCGCAGCGAGATCCTCTTCTTCTCGGGGCTGCGGCCCGAGCAGCGGCCGAAGGACCTCAGCGAGGATGAGGTCGCCCTGCTTGCGCGCCAGATCCGCGAGGTGACGCGCCGCTCGTACCGAACGGGTGGGCTCACCGAGCTGCCCGAAGAGGTGCGCGAGGCCAAGCGGCTGGGGGAGCCAAGGCGCAGCCACAGGCACGCGGTCTTCGGACGCTCAGGCAAGCCCTGCCGCCGGTGCGGGGCGCGCATCCGTCGGAGCGAGGTGGGGACCCGCCGGCTGTACCTGTGTCCCCTCTGCCAGCCGCTGCGGCGGTCGAGCTGACGGCGGAGGGATGCGGGCGCGGGCGGTGGAGGTGGTCGCAAGCGCGGCGGGCGGCCAGGGGTAGGAACCACCGCCTCCCCCACCCACCCGGGAAGACGCGCGGATCGGAGGGCGGTTGCAGGTCGTCCGCCGGTAGGTGCTTCAGTCCTTCCGGATCCGGGGCGCGACGCGGGTGCGATCCCAGTCGTGCACATAGCCCCAGTACTGGAGCGCCCCGTGGCCCCCAGGACGAAGGCTGCCCGGAAGCGTGCGCGGTGCGTGGGGTTCGCGGCCAGCGCCCCCAGGTCCTGCTGCAGGTCCACCACATGGACCATGCAGGTGCGCGTGACCAGGCCCCGCGTCGCCATCATGCCGGGCACATAGGCCGTGGAGGGAGCGCCGTCCAACCAGGCGAGGGCGCGCTCGCGCAGCACGGGGTGGAGGGGACGCAGGGCTCCTCCGCGCTGGGCCGCCTGGTCAACCATGCGCATGAGCAGAGCGGTGGTCAGCACCTCCTGCTGGCGGTCGCCAGAATCGAGGACCGCCTCGGCCGCCTTCCAGTCCTGCTCCCCGACCGCGCCCGCGTAGACGCGGGAGAGCAGCTCGCGTGCCGCGTAGGTGGCGTTCCAGCGGACGCCGTCGTCGCAGAGGTCCTCGAGGAGATCCGTCCAGGACGCCTCCTCGGCCTCATGGGCGCGCGCGTCCCGGGAGTCCGATGGCGAGGCCTCCACCGGGGTGCCGGCCTCCTTCTCGAGCAAGGCATCCACGGAGTCCGAGAGGCCCGCCAGGGAAGCGGAGTCGAGGAGACGCGAATCGGGATCGAACCGCTCGACCTCGGGCAGCTCCACGGGCTTGCGGCGGCGATCGCCTCCCGTGCGCGTGTCCCCCGTGGATCCGCCCGCGCCGGCTTCGCCCGGCAGGGTGGCGGACACACCCTCCAGCCGGGTCTCGTGCACGAGGGGCTCGACCCCGCTCGCCAGCACGACGGGGCGAACCTCGCCACCCCAGGGAATCACCACGGAGCCGAGGGCGAGAACGAGCGCGACGGCGCCGAGGATGGGCAGCGAGCGGGTCACGAGGCCAGTCGAGCAAGCGTGCGAGGGCGAAACAAGCGGGACGCGTGGGTACGGTGGGGCCATGCGTTTCCTGCTCTGCCTCCCTGGTCTCCTAGCTGCCTGCGCGGGATCCGTGCGGCCCGTTGCCCTTCCCCCGGACTGCGCGCGCGCGGAGGTCCTGGTGCTCGCCGAGGGCCTTGGGTTCACGGAGGGTCCGGTCTGGCTCCCCGAGGAGGAGTGCCTGCTCTTCAGCGACATCCCCGCCGCGAGGCTGCTGAGGTGGCGCGAGGGCGAGGGCCTGGTGGGCTCGAACGCGTCCCCGAACCCCAACGGCAACCTCCTCGACGGGGAGGGCAGGCTGCTGACCTGCCGCCACGGAGCCCGCGATGTCGTCCGCCAGGAGCGCGACGGGAGCCTGACGGTCCTCGCGACGGAGTTCGAGGGGCGCCGCCTGAACTCGCCGAACGACATCGCCTGCGGTCCGGACGGCGTGCTGTGGTTCACCGATCCCCCCTGGGGGCTGCCGGGTCAGACCGAGGGGCGCGAGCTCCCCTTCAACGGGGTCTACCGCCTGGACCCCGCAGACGGCGCGGTCGACCTGCTGCTCGAGGGCCTGTGCATGCCCAACGGGGTCGCCCTCTCCCCGGACGGCGCCACCCTGTATGTCGCGGACACCGGCGGGCATCCGTCCCATCCCGTGGAGACGCTGCGCGAGGGGCCCGCCAAGGTGCGGGCCTACCGCGTGACCGATGCAGGCCTCCACCCCGAGCCCCTTTGGGAGACCGAGTCCCTGTGCGACGGCATGTGCGTCACGCCCGAGGGCTGGATCTGGACCACGGCGCGCGAGGGGCTCGTGCTGCTGGGACCCGATGGCGCGATCATGGGGACGGTACCCCTGCCCGAGGCCCCCACGAACGTGTGCCTTGGACGGACTCCTGGGGAGCTGTTCGTCACCGCGAGGAGCCGCCTGCTCCGGGTCCTGGTGCCCTGAGGTCCGGCCGCGGGGAGCCGCCATCCGTGTTCTTGGGTCTGGCCGCCGGGAGCGGCCATCCGTGTTCTTGGGTCCGGCCGCCGGGAGCGGCCGTCCGTGTTCTTGGGTCCGGCTATCCGGGGCCGCCATCCACGTCCTCCGGTCCGGCCGCCCGAGGCGGCCGTCCGCGGTCTTGGGTCCGGCCGCCCCAGGCGGCCATCCGTGCCC
Organism: Planctomycetota bacterium; assembly: GCA_040265735.1. Lineage (GTDB taxonomy): Bacteria > Planctomycetota > UBA1135 > UBA1135. The sequence continues at coordinate 7,208 of JBDQFW010000095.1, forward strand.
TGAAATCACGGCTGGGCGGGCGATCCTGGCCTCGCGCAGAGCGAAGCCGGCCGGAGCGTGGTATTCCTTCTGAGGACCCCGTCCACGCTCTCCATGAAGAATCGATCGTTCCTTCCGGCCCTGCTCCTGCCCGCGACCCTCCTCCTTGGAGGAACTGCCCAGGCTCAGGGTGACGACTGCTCCGCTCCGCTCACGGCCTCCATGGGGTCGAACCCCTTCGACCTCTCGCTGTACAGCGACTCGTTCTTCTACGACGGGTCGTGCGTCGCGCGGGACGGGTTCGAGGACATCTGGTTCACCTTCACGCCCCCCACCTCGGACATCCACATCTTCGAGACCTGCGGGAGTGACTTCGACACGATCATCCGCGTGTTCGACGACACGACCTGCGGGGGCATCTGCATCGCCGGCAACGACGATGCGTGCGCCATGAGCAACGGCACCAACTGGGCCTCGTTCCTGAGCGTCGGGCTCACGGCGGGCCAGTCGTACCTCATTCAGATCGAGACCTGGGATCCGGGGATCGTCGGCCTTGCCGACCTGCAGATCTCCGTCGATGCCCCGGTGGTCAACCCCAACAACGGACACGCCTACTACGTGGTGAACCAGGCCACCGACTGGGACTCGGCCAAGCTCGCCGCGGAGGCGATGACCTTCGGCAGCTTCTCGGGTCACCTCGTGACGATCGGCGACCAGGCCGAGCTCGACTGGATCCTCGGGAACCTGAGCGTGAGCCGGCCCTGGATCGGCCTCTACCAGAACACCGCGTCATCCTCCTATTCGGAGCCGGCAGGCGGCTGGGAGTGGGTCACCGGCGAGCCCTTCACCTTCGACAACTGGGCCGCAGGGGAGCCCAACGACAACCCGGTCGGTGAGAACGCGGCCGAGATGTTCGGGAACGGCGAGTGGAATGACATCCTGCCCGCCAACTCCTGGACCAACAGCTACATCGTCGAGTTCGACGGGGGCGGCGGACCGGCCCTGTTCTGCTCGCCTGCCAACACGAACTCCACGGGGAACTCCGTGACCCTGGCCAGCTCCGACGCGAGCGGCCCCGGGGTCTACCACCTCGAGGCCGAGGGCGGCCCCCTCGATCAGTTCGGCATCTTCCTCGTGGCCGCGGCGAACATCCCCGCGGGCATCCCCGTGAGCCAGGGCCTGCTGTGCCTGTCGGCCCCCATCGGTCGCTACAGCAACACGGCCGGCCCTGGCCTGAATTCGATCGGACGCTTCGACGCCGCCGGCGTGTTCCAGAACCTCGCGGGCTCGAGCTCGGTGGGCACCGGGTTCGATGTGCTGCCGGTGCTGCCGACCCCTCCGGGCGGCGTGATCGTCTCGGGCGCGACCTGGAACTTCCAGCTGTGGTATCGAGACGTGGGCGGAGCCTCCAACTTCTCCGACGGGATCTCGGTCACCTTCTGAGATTCGAGGCAGATGCCGCCGAGCGGGGCGGGGTGCTTGGCGCGCCCCGCCCCGCTCGCGTTCGGGCAGCCCCGACGCGCGGATCGGCACCCCTGGGGCGCCCCGAGAGGCGCGCGGGGGGGGTGCGCGCGAGACCCGATCAAGACCGCGCAGGAGAACCAGGGCCGGCATGCTCCGAGCGTCTTGGGTACCAGGCCGAGGCGGCACAGCAGCACCCTTGCAGCCGCGAGCCCGCGTGGTACTCATGGAAGAGTCGGGCGCACGCTGCCCCCCAGACCTCCTCCCATGACTCTGCGCTTCTTCATGCTCCTTGCTCCCGCGCTGTCTGGACCGCTCCTGGCCCAGGGCGCGGATTCGTGTGCAGCAGCGACCCCCATCGCGGGCACGGGAACCTTCGCATTCGACAACACGAGCGCCACGACGGACGGCGTCCTCGATGCCCTCTGCGCGTTCGCAGGATCGAGCCAGATCGAGCACGACGTGTGGTTCCGCTGGACCGCGACGATCGGGACGAGGGCCACGTTCAGCACCTGCGGGGGGACGGGGGTGGACACGCGGCTCGCCGTCTACGAGGGCGGGAGCTGCGGAGGGACGATGCTCGCCTGCAACGACGACACCTGCGGCCTGCAGTCCACGGTTCAGATCCCGCTCGTCGCGGGACAGGAGTACCTGGTGCGCGTCGGGACCTACCCCGGAGCCACGCCGGGCACCGGAACGCTCTCGATCGAGGAGCTGACGCCGGTGGTCAACCCCGCCAACGGGCACGGCTACCTGCTGGTGCCTGCCGACCTCACCTGGGATGAGGCGCGCGCCGCCGCCGAGGGCATGAGCTGGTCGGGCTTCGGGGGGCACCTGGCGACCCTCACCGATTGGAACGAGGTGAGCTGGGTGATCGGGACCCTGCCCATCTCGCGCCCTTGGATCGGCCTGTATCAGGACCTCGCCTCGCCCGCCTACGCCGAGCCGGACGGCGGCTGGTCGTGGGTGACGGGCGAGCCCTACGCCTTCACGAGCTGGTACCCGGCCGAGCCCAACGACTATGCGGGCCAGGAGCACGTGGCGGAGATGTATTCCACCGGGGAGTGGAACGACAACGCGGCGACCGCCACCGCCGCCGACTCGTTCCTGGTCGAGTTCGACACGCTGGGCGGGCCGATCACCTTCTGCACGCCGGCCAGTCCGAACTCGAGCGGCAGCTCCGTGACCCTGGCGAGCTCGACTCCCACCGGGCCCGGCGTCTATCACTTCGAGGCCGAGGGCGGTCCCCTCGATCAGTTCGCGATCCTCCTGATCGCTGCGGGCATCCAGCCCCAGGGCACGGTCATCAGCCAAGGGCGCCTGTGCCTCAGCGCCCCCATCGGGCGCTACGGCAGCACGGCAGGACCCGGCCTGAACTCGATCGGCAGGTTCGATGCCGCGGGCGTCCTTCAGAACTTGGCCGGGACGAGCGCGACGGGCACGGGCTTCGATATGCCCGCGGTCCTGCCGACGCCGCCCGGCGGCGTCGTGGTTCCCGGCGCCACGTGGCACTTTCAGCTGTGGTACCGGGACCTCGGGGGCGCCTCGAACTTCTCAGACGGCGTCTCGGTCGTGTTCTGATCGGAGACCGGCAGCCCGCGGCACAAAGGGGCAGCCGCCCGCCCCTCCCGATCGTCACGGCAGATCGGGGTGCGGGCTGCGAAATGCGCTGCCTCGTGGCATTCTTGAGAGCGCTGGCATGAGGCCAGCCCTCCTTCATGAAGATCCCCAGCTCCATCGCAATCCTCCCCGTCCTCGCCCTGTGCGCGGCCCCTGCCCTCGCGCAGAACGGCAGCGACGACTGCGCCAACGCGACCCCGATCACGGGTCTGGGCACCTGGCCCTTCGACAACACGGGATTCACCATCGACGGCCCGGCTGACTGCAACAACCAGCCGGTGCGCCGTGACCTGTGGTACCTGTGGACCGCGACACAGACCTCCTCGCATGAGATCTCGACCTGCGCAGGCACCAGCCTGTCGACGCGGATCGTGATCTACGACGGGTTCGACTGCGCCACCTTCCCACAGGTCGCGTGTGGTGCTGCCACGTGTGGACAGCAAACGATCCTGACCTTCAACGCCGTTCAGGGTCAGCAATACCTCATCCGCCTTGGGAGCCGGCAGGCCGGAGACTCGGGTAGCGGGACCTTCGACATCACGCCACTCTCTGGAGTGATCCAGAACCCCAACAACGGTCACTACTACTACGTCGACGACCGAACGGTGAACTACCCGACGGCTGAGGCCTTGGCCCAGACGCTGAGTTGGAACGGCCTCACCGGACACCTGGTCTCGATCACGGACCAGGCGGAGATGGACTGGATCCAGGCCAACATGCCCTACGACCGCACCTGGATCGGTCTGTTCCAGAACACGGCCTCGCCCTCGTACAGCGAGCCTGCCGGCGGCTGGGAGTGGGTCACGGGCGAACCGTTCGTCTACAACAACTGGCACGCTGGAGAACCCAACGACAACCCGGCCGGCGAGAACGCCGGTGAGATGCTCAACGGATGGGGCGGCGAGTGGAACGACCTGACCAACGGTGACGTTGCCACGACTACGAGCTTCATCGTCGAGTTCGACGGCCTCGGCGGCGGCGGGGGTCCCGATCTGTTCTGTGACCCGGCCAACCCCAACAGCACCGGCCAGTCCGTGACCCTCGCCAACTCTGGCGTGAGCGGCCCGGGCGTCTATCACCTCGAGGCCGAGGGCGGCCCGGTCGATCAGTTCGGCGCCTTCGTCGTAGCGGCCACCCCGAACACGGCGGGCGTCCAGGTGAGCCAGGGCCTCCTCTGCCTCGCCCCGCCCCTGGGACGCTACACGCCCGCCGCGGGTGCAACCCTGAACTCCGTCGGCAAGTTCAACGCTGGCGGCGTGTTCGAGAGCCTCTTCGGCAACTCGACCGTCGGCACGGGCTTCGATGTTCCGGCGACCCTGCCTGCGCCTCCCGGCGGGACGATCGTGGCCGGCTCCACCTGGCACTTCCAGCTGTGGTACCGCGACCTCGGCGGCGTCTCGAACTTCTCGAACGGGATCACGGTCACCTTCTGAGGTCGCCTGGGCCCGGGGCGCGCCATGCTCCCCAGAGCGAAGGAGCTCCTCGCGGTGCGGGGGGCTCCTTCTCTCGTTCTTGCGCGGCGCGTACGCGCACGCAGGCGCCGCTAGGCGGGCCCCAGGCGCAGACCTCGGACCTGCATGTGCTTTGGGGGCTCGACGCCGAGCGCCTCCAGGAAAGCCGGGGCCAGGGCGCGCGTGTCGACGGGCTCCTCGCCGGCGCTCCAGGTGCCCTGGGTCTCGCCCGGCCGCGAGGGATCGAGGACCGCGAGGACGCCCTCGGGCCGGTGGTACGCGTAGGCGCCCGTGCGGTCCTCGATCTCGAGGCTCGTGAGACCAAGGCTCTCGTGGGGAGTGGGCACGCCGGCGCGCTCGACCCGGATCTGGTTGGCCCGCAGGTTGCGCTGGCCGAGCTGCACCATGAACACGCCCTGGTCGTGCTCTGCCCAGGCCACGGGCTCCCCCTGAATGTGAAGCGAATCCAGGGCCTCCCGAAAGGCGGCGCGCCAGGCCTGGCCCACTTGCACCACGGTCCGCGGCTCCATGGCGCGCCGGCGGCTCCAGGCCTCCGCGGGCAGGCCGAGTGCCTCCATGAAGAGCGGCAGGTCGGCCAGAGCCAGCTGGCACTCGCGAACCTGGTCGTCGTCGAGGGCCGCCTGGCCCATGCTGGAGACGAGCGCGACCAGGGTCCCGGGCTGCTCCTCCGCGAGACGCAAGAGCGCCGCCACCTGCTGATCCGCGAGGCGGAGCGCGGCGTCGACCTCGCCGCCGTAGCGTGCGTGCCACTCCTGCGGCAGCCGCAGGCGCTCGTAGTCCTCGGCCAGCGCGCGGGCCAGTAGCGGTGCAGGCTAGCGGCAAGGTGATTGGTGAAGCACGTCGCCAGCTCGGGGCGCGTGCGGCGCACGGCGCGGCGGAAGGCCGCGAAGGCTAGGACGGGCAGGAGGTTGCGGCGCCGGGCGCGCCGTGTCCTGCAAGTCGGCCAAGGACCGCACGTCCATGGCCGTGACGTGGGAGCAGGCCCGCATCCTCGAGGAGGCGCACGGACTGCCGCCGCGGCGCGTGCGCGCCATGACGGCGGCGATGCGGCGG
>JBDQFW010000096.1:0-5372 GCA_040265735.1 Planctomycetota bacterium
CTGCCCGAGTCCTCGCCTCCGCCCCCCGCCCCGTTCGCGCGTCCTGGGGCTTGGGCGCCCTGCTCCTGCTGTGTCTCGCCAGCTGGGTCACCGGCTGCAACTCCAGCAGCGCCCCGGACAAGCGCGTGCTGCAGTACCTGAACCGTGACGGGTTCGGGAACCGCTACACGGGCAACGCGGAGGAGGAGAACTACGTGTCCATCGGGGACACGGTGGCCCTCATCGACGTGCTCAAGCCCGGGCGCCTGTCCAGCACGCAGGTGGTGGACATCGACGGCACGGTGCTGCTCCCCGAGCTGGGGGTCGTGCACGTGGCGGGCTACACGCGCTCCGACCTGCGGGCCTACCTGACCGAGCGGTACAGCGCGTATTACGACGAGACCCAGCTCGAGGTCCAGATCAAGACCCAGGGCAAGAAGTACTTCGTCTTCGGCGAGGTCTACTCCGAGGGAGAGGTGCAGTTCGAGGGGGACCTCACCATCTTCGAGGCGGTGATGGGGGCCGAGCCGCGGCCGAACTCCGCCAACCTCGGGCGGGTCAAGCTGATTCGCGCCGACCCCGTCGACCCCTTCGTGGCGGTCGTGAACATCAACGACCTCTTCGACGGGGACTCCACCTTCAACCTGCACGTGCACGAGCGCGACATCATCTTCGTGCCGCCCACGATGCTCGCGCAGGTCGCCTACTTCATCAAGGCGCTGATCTTCCCCTTCACGGAGGTTATCCGTGAGGTCTCCAGCGCCTTCTTCTGGGGGAGCCGCTTCGGGCTCTTCGACACCAACCTCCAGGCCGGAGGTCGCAACAACGGCCTGTTCTTCTAGCTCACGCCATGGCCGTCGAAGTCGAGTCCACAAGTCAGTTCGATGAGTTCAAGCGCCTGCTCCGCCGGCGCGCCTGGACCATCCTCCTGCCGGGCCTGCTGATCTCCGCTCTGGGGATCAGCGTGGCCGTCCTCGTGCCCAAGAAGTACGTCTCGACCACGCGCGTGATGCTGCGTGACCTCGAGGTGGCCGGAGGGGGCTCGGGGGGCACCAGTGAGGGCCGCGTCGCCGAGCACACCATCCGCTCTCCCCAGCGCGTTCGGGCCGTGCTCCAGGACCTCAACTGGCTGGAGTACGCCTCCCTCGGGAACACCGAGCGCGTCCAGTACGTGGAGAAGACGCTCGACAACCTGACCGTCGAGACGCCGCCCATGGACCGCCTGGCGACCCAGCAGCTGGTCCGGGCCGAGTTCGCCCACGTGGATGCCCGGCGGGCCCAGGAGTTCCTGCGGGAGCTCATGGATCGGTGGCGGATGGAGGTGCTCGAGCGCCGCCAGTCCCAGGTGCGCCAGGCCTATGCGGACCTCAAGGACGCACGCGAGGAGATCAGCGGCGTCCTGCGCGGGATCGGCGAGGAGATCTCCCTCCTGCGCCAGACCCACGGGATCTACCCGGGCTCCACTGGGACCGAGGGCCGTGACGACGCCCAGGCGCCCCAGTTCGTGCGCCTCGATGAGGCGCGCGCTGAGCTCGAGGCCATGAGCGACGAGGTGTTCAGGCTCGAGGAGGCCCTTGCACGCCTCGAGGCCGAGCGTGACCGCATGGAGGACGAGGTCCCCTTCGTCACCCGCAGCGAGGCGGAGGACCTGACCCAGCAGCTCGCGGCGGTCGACGCCAAGATCGCCGAGCTCGAGGCCCGCATCCTCACCGAGGGCTGGCTGCCCGCGCACTCGCGCTACCGTGCCGTCCAGGGCGAGATCGCGCGCCTGCGCGAGCAGCGCGACTCTCTCGTCGCCTCCCAGTCGGCTCCCTACGAGGACCGCCTCATGGTCCCCAACGACGCCAAGCTCGCCAAGGCCGCCCAGGCCGAGGAGGCCCGGCGCGCGCTCGAGGCCAGCGAGTCGGCCCGCCAGGGGATGGCGGACCGCGTGGCGGCCATGGAGCTGGAGGTGCGTGAGCTCCAGGACGCCTTCGTCCAGATCGCCGGTCTGCTCGACGAGCAGGAGCGCAAGAACGCCGTGTTGGAGACCACCGAGACCCGGCTCGAGGCCCTGCGCCAGGAGCTCGTCCAGCTTGACAGCCCCCTGGCCGACCCCTTCGAGGTGCAGGACCCCGCGAGCCTGCCCGTCTCGCCCACCGAGCCCAACCCCTGGCTGATCGGCCTGTTCAGCGTGCTGGCCGGGTTCGCCATCGGCACGGGCACGGCTCTCGGCAAGGAGTTCTCGGGCACGAGCTTCCGCTCGCCCGGCGACATCGCACGCACGATGGCCGTGCCGGTGCTCGGTACGGTCAACCTGATTGTCACCCGCTCCCAGGCCCGCCGGCGGGCCGCGGCACGGGTGACCGTTGGGGGCATCTCGGCCGCGGCGGTCCTCTTCGTCGGCTACGTCACTTGGGCCTGGGTCAACAACCAGTCCCTGCTGAGTGGCGAGGTCCTGCGGGTGATCGAGGAGTTCCGCTCGGCCTTCGAGTGATCTCGGGGCCGGTAGCAGTCTCCGGCCTCTCCAGCACCGACCCCTGAATCGCCATGAGCCTGCGCGACATCATCGTTGCCCTGTTCATCCTGGGGTCGCTGCCGCTCTGCTTCCGCCGCCCCTTCGTGGGGCTGCTGCTTTTCTCCGTGCTGGCATACATGCGCCTGCAGGACCTGACCTGGGGCTTCGCCCGTGAGCAACGCTGGTCCCTCCTGGTGGCCACCGTGATGGTGGCGGGCTGGTTCGCCGCCCGCGAGAAGTACCCGCCGGTGCTCTCCCTGAGGACGGGCCTGCTGTCGTTCCTCGTGCTCTGGATCGGCCTCGGCCACTTCTTCGCCCACGGGGACGCGCCCATCGAGTGGGTGGGCTACATCGAGTACGCGAAGATCGTGTTCATCGCGATCTTCACCACGGCCCTCGTGCGGACGCGCGAGCAGCTGCGCATCGTGATCTGGGTGATCGCGATGTCGTTCGCCTTCTACGGGGTGAAGGACGGGGTGCAGGGGGTGCTGCGCGGAGGCGCGCTCTACATCATCCGCGGTCCGGGCGGGATGATCGAGGACAACAACGACTTCGCGCTGGTCATGGCGATGACCGTGCCGATGGTGCTGCACCTCGCCCTCAGTGAGCGCAACCCGACACTGCGCCGCGGGCTCAAGGTCATGGCGCCCCTCTCGGCGTTCACCGTGATCCTCACCCGCTCACGCGGGGGCTTCCTCTCGCTCGGCGTGGCCATGAGCGTCCTGGTGTGGCGGAGCCGCAACCGGCTGATGGGGATCCTGTTCGGCGTCTTGGCCACTGGCGCCATCCTCGCGGCCTCTCCGGACGAGTTCTGGGAGCGCATCCGCACCATCTCCACCTACCAGCAGGACGGCTCCGCGATGGGCCGGATCCGCGCGTGGCAGGTGGCGGGGCGCATGATCGAGGAGTCGCCGGTCACCGGCATGGGCTTGCGTCGCTTCCAGTCCAACTACCTCGAGTTCGAGCCCAACCCGACCGAGGAGCAGCTGGCGGGCGAGGGCACCCTGGTGGCACACAACAGCTACCTGCAGCTCGCCGCCGAGTGCGGGCTCCCGGCCCTCCTGGCCTACCTCGCCCTCTTCGCCGCATCCTTCCTGGACATCGCACGGATTCGGAAGGAGGCCGCCCGCAGGTACTTCGCCAGCTGGATGTTGTCCTACTGCACCCTGTTCGAGGCGTCCCTTCTGGCCTTCGCCGCGGGCAGCTTCTTCCTGAACCTGGCCCACTTCGACCTGGGCTATCACCTGCACGCCCTCGTGCTCGTGTTCGGTCGGGTTGCGCGTCAGGAGATGCGGGACGAGGTGCGCTACCCCGTCCGGCGCAGGGGGGATCGCGGCCCCCTCGTGGCCCGCAAGGGGCACGGCTTCACCTCGCCTGGCGCCCGGGTGCGGGGCTTCCGCAAGACGGCCCTCGCTGGGGAGGGCTGAGCCTCCGTGTGCGGCTTCACCGGGTGGGTCTACGACGACCCTCGCCGGCGGGTCGATCCGCTGGTGCTGCGCCGCATGACGCGGACGCTGACTCACAGGGGCCCCGACGACGAAGGCTTCTTCGAGCAGGGGCCCGCAGGGCTGGGCTTCCGGCGGCTGTCGATCATCGACCTGCAGGGCGGCCACCAGCCCTTCGTCTCCGCCTGCGGGAGGGTGGCGCTCGTAGGGAACGGCGAGCTGTACAACCACGGCGCGCTGCGTGCCGAGCTGGAGCGGGAGGGGACCGTCTTCTCCAGCGGGAGCGACATGGAGGTTGCCCTGCAGCTGTTCCTGCGCGAGGACCTGGGGATGCTCCCGCGGCTGCACGGCATGTTCGCCCTGGCGATCGTGGATCTGCGGACCCCGGGCCAGCCGAGGACCGTTCTCGTGCGCGACCGGCTGGGCATCAAGCCCCTCTACTGGGCCCGTAAGGACGGAGCCCTCTGGTTCGCGAGCGAGGCCAAGGCCTTGCTCGCCTCGGGCCGCTTCTCTCGACGCCTGCGCGGAGAGGCCCTGGTGCACTACCTGCAGCGTGGGCACATCGGTGGACGCCACTCCGCCTGGGAGGACCTGAACTGCCTCCGGCCGGGCCATCTCCTCGACCTCCGCGCGGACGAGGCTCCGCGTCCGCGGGCCTGGTGGACCGCCCCGCGGGAGGCGACCTCTGGCGCGGACGCCCCGGGCGAGGTCGCCGAGGCCCTGGACCGGGCCGTCGAGGAGCGCCTGATGGCGGATGTTCCCCTCGGCGGCTTCCTCTCGGGAGGCCTCGACTCGGCTGCCATCGCCCACAGCATGGCGCGCGGCTCCGAGCGGCCTCCGCGCCTGTGCACGGTCTCCTTCGAGGAGGAGGCCCTTGACGAGGTGGCCCTGGCGCGCCTCACGGCGGAGCGACTCGGTGCCGAGCACGCGGTGGTGCTGCAGAGGCCAGACCCTGCCGCCGTCCTCGAGGTCCTGCCCTGGCACTTCGACGAGCCCCACGCCGACCCGAGTGACCTCTCGACCTGGCTCGTCAGCCGGGTCGCCAGGGAGTCCGTGACCGTGGCCCTCTCGGGCGACGGGGGGGACGAGGTGTTTGGCGGCTACCGGCGCTATCTGCACGAGATCTGGGAGGCACGCGTCCGGCGCGCCTTGGGGCCCCTGCGCGGGCTGGCCGGCCTCGCGGGCGCCACGGTCATGGCGGTCGGGCCCGGGGGCGTGATGGAGACGCGCCTGGACCCGATCCCTGCGCGAGCGGCCGTGCGCGCAGCGCTCGAAGCCACGCCCACCTCGGTCGAGGCCCTCACGCGGAGCGCCCGCCTGGGCGACCTCTCCCCGGCGGAGCAGCGCGGAGTGCTGGAGCGGATCCTCGAGCTGCGCCCGCACCGTCGGGCCGCCCTGATCGACCTCGCGAACCTCGAGGCGCGAGACGGCCGCCTCGATCGGGCCGCGAC
>JBDQFW010000096.1:5382-12789 GCA_040265735.1 Planctomycetota bacterium
GCGCGTGGGGGCGGATCCCGCGCGTGCGGCCTTCGACAGCGCCGCGGTCCTCAGCCGCGAGCAGGTGGATGCCCTGCTGCACCCCAGCCTGCGCGGGGCCCTGCTCGGCCACGACGCCTACGAGGCCTGGGCGGTGCACTACGGGACTCCGACGACCTCGTGCCCCCTGTTCCGCACGCAGTACGCGGACCTGCACACGACCCTGCCGGATCAGCTGCTCACCAAGGTGGACCGCGCCTCCATGGCGGTGGGCCTCGAGGTCCGCGTCCCGCTGCTCGACCATCGCCTGGTCGAGCGCTTCCTGGGCCTGCCCCTCGAGCGCAAGATCGCAGCTGGCGTGGGCAAGGTGGCCCTGCGTGAGGCCATGGCGGAGCGTCTCGACCCTGCTGTCCTCGCCGGGGCCAAGCGGGGCTTCGACGTGCCCATCGGGACTTGGCTCAGGGGCCCCCTGCGCCCCGCCCTGCGCGAGCACCTCGCAGGCCTCCCCAGGCGCTGGTTCGACCAGGCGCACCTCGAGCGCCTGGAGGACGAGCATGCCGCCGGCCGGCGGGATCACTCCCTGGCTCTCTGGAGCCTGCTGGTGCTGGAGGCCTGGCGACGCCGCCACGGCTGCGAGGAGGTCGCGGCGTGACGCGCGTGCTCTACCACCACCGCACCCAGGCCGAGGACGGCCAGGCCGTGCACATCCGGCGCATGATCGCGGCGTTCCGCGCGGAGGGACACGAGGTGCGGGAGGAGGCGCTCGTGCCTCGCGCGGACCAGCCCGACCTGGCCGAGGACTCGCCCGAGGGGGAGGGACGCTTCTCCAGGGTCCTGCGCGTTCCGAACCTCGTCCGCGAGCTCGCGGAGCATGGTTACAGCTGGCCGGCAGCGCGCCGTCTCGTGCGGGCCGGGCGATCCTTCGGGCCTGACCTGCTCTACGAGCGCTACGCGTTCGGGAATCGTGGCGGACTGTGGGCCTCGCGGCGCCTTGGCTGCCCGCTGGTGCTCGAGGTCAACTCTCCCATGGTCGAGGAGCTCGGGAGGACCCGTGGGCTCTCCCTGCGCGGCCTCGCGGCCCGCGTCGAGGGCGAGGTGTTCCGCGGGGCCGACCTGGTCTGCGCCGTCTCCGGCGTGCTGGCCGGCATGCTGGAGGACCTCGGCGTTCCTCGCGAGCGCCTGCTCGTGACGCCCAACGGGGTGGACCTCGAGGCCTTCGACGCTCCTGATCCGGCTGCCGCCCGCTCCGAGCTGGGCCTGCCCCAGGGCGTTCCCGTGCTCGGATTCGTGGGGTGGGTCCGGGACTGGCACCGGCTGGACCTGGTGGTGGAGGGGCTCGAGAGCGCCGCCCTCGGGGATGCGCACCTCGCCATCGTGGGGGGGGGACCCGCCGTCCCCGACCTCGTCGAGGCCGCCAGGCGCGCGGGCGTCTCGGAGCGGCTGCACCTCCTCGGGCCGCGTCGGCACGAGCGCATTCCCGGGCTCCTGCCCGCGTTCGATGTGGCTCTCGTCCCCGCGATCAACCCCTACGCGAGCCCGCTGAAGCTGCACGAGTACATGGCCGCTGGTCTTGCGGTGGTGGCTCCGGATCAGCCCAACCTGCGCGAGGTGCTCACGCACGGAGCGGACGCCCTGCTCGTGTCGCCCGGGGACGGCGCGGCGCTGGTGGAGGCCTGTGGGCGGCTTGTGGCCGAGGGCGCTCTCAGGGCGCGCCTCGGGCGAGAGGCGCGGGCGAGCCTCGAGCGGCAGGACCTGACCTGGCGCGGGAACGTGCGGCGCGTGCTGGCCGCCCTCCCTGGAGGGCAGGCATGAGCGCACGCCCCATGCACACCCTCTCCTTCGACGTGGAGGAGTGGTTCCAGGTCGCCAACCACGCGCACGCCTGTCCGCGTGAGGGGTGGGACGGGCACGAGTCGCGGGTCGAGCTCGCGATGGACCGCCTCTTCGACCTCCTGCAGCGCCGCGGCTCCAGGGCGACCTTCTTCTTCCTCGGCTGGATCGCAGAGCGCCACCCGAGGCTCGTCGAGCGGGCCCTCGAGGGAGGGCACGAGGTGGCCTCGCACGGCTATGACCATCGCTTCCTCCAGGACCTGGATCCGAGCACACTCCACGAGGACCTGGAGCGCACCGAGCTGGCCCTCGAGGCCGCCGGGGCCCCGCGTCCGCGTGGATTCCGAGCCAGCACATTCACCCTGACGCGCCGGACCTGGTGGGCCTTCGATGTCCTCGTGCAGCGCGGCTACCGCTACGACTCCAGCGTGCATCCGGTGCGCCACCCCGACTATGGGGTGCCCGGCTTCGAGCCGGGGATCTCTCGGGTGCAGGCCGCTGGGGGGAGCCTCGTCGAGTTCCCCGTCTCCACCTACCCGCTCCTAGGGCGCAACTGGCCTATTGGCGGAGGAGGCTACTTCCGCCTGCTGCCAGGTGCCCTGCACCGCGGCCTGTTCGCCTCCCTGGAGCGCCTCGGGCGTCCCACGGCGACCTACCTGCACCCGTGGGAGGTCGATCCCGACCAGCCGCGCGTGGACGCGCCAGTCATGAAGCGCTTCCGGCACCGAGTCGGCCTGGGCTCGACCCTGTCCAAGCTCGACGCCTTCCTCCAGCGCTTCCCCTCGGTGCCCATGGAGGACCTGCTGGTCGCCCACGGGCACCTCGAGTGATCAGGCGTCCGCGGCGTCGAGGGTGAGGCCGCGCAGGGCGCGCGTGAGCGGCACCACATAGGCGCTCGGGCGACGCCTCAGGAGGTCCGCGGAGGCCTGCTCGAGCCACTTGAGGTCCCCTGGCTCGCCCGCCGTGGCGGCCGCTCCCAGGGTGGCGGCGGCGAAGACCTCGGGGGCCACCGGCCCGGCCTCCCCGTTCGCCAGGATGGGCCAGACCGTCCGCGCCTTCCGGAGGGCGCGCGCGCCGCGCCCCACGGCCTGCTGGGCCTCCGCCCAGCCGAGGCTGAACTCGACCACCGCCCCCTCGTACTCGCCGAAGGGGGCGACCTCGCTCAGGCGTGCGAAGCGCTCGCGCAGGACCACGGGGCGCGGGCCCCGGCTGGCGAGCAGGACGGAGGCGCGTAGCGCCGCCTCGCGTGACCCGGCAGCCGCCTCAAGGAAGGCGAGGTCCTGCTGTGCGGCGGTCAGGTCTCCGAGGTCGCTCGCCGCGCGCGCGCGGAGGAGCCAGGCCTCGCCGTCGCCGGGGTCGAGCACGAGCTCGGTCCCGAGGAACTGGATCGCCAGCTGCGGCGAGACGCCCGAGAGCCACTCGGCCCAGGCGTGTCCTGCCCCTGGGGCGACCTCCTCGAAGGTGGGCAGCTCGAGCAGGAACGAGTCTTGCTCCCTGTTGCGCTGGCGGTGGTCCTCGTTGATGCGCTGGCGCAGCTCCACGAGGCGCGTGCGCGCCCGAGTGGTGACCAGGTCACGGTTGCGCGGATCGATGCGCAGGAGCGTGCGCACCTGGGCCAGGGCGATCCAGGGGTCGTGGGGGACCCGCTCCACCAGGTCCTGGAGGATCTGCAGGGCGTCCTCGCCCGCAAGGGCAGAGCCGCGCGCGGTGCGGGCCGCCTCGAGGGCCTGCAGCAGCTCGAGGCTGCGAGGATGGCCGCCCACGGGCCGCGCCTCGTCCTCGGGGAACAGCGCCTGCCAGGTGGGGAGCAGCCGTCCGAGGGCCTTCAGGGGCTGGCCCTCGCGCAGGTGCAGGCGCCCGAGCAGCCAGGCCGCCTCGTGCAGGTCCTGGCCCCCGTCCTCGGCGAGCGCCTTGGTCAGCAGCTGCACCGCGCCGGCTTCGCGGCCCGAGGCCACGGCGAGCAGGGCGCGGTCGACCGTATCGCGGGCGGAATCGCCGGTGGGGGCGAGGCCGCAGGCGGCGAGGCGCGCGGCGCGGAGCTCCTGAACGGCAGGTGCCCAGGTGTCGCCCTCGGCCTCGCGGACGGCCGCAGCCTCGCGACGCAGCCAAACGGGGGCGCACTTGGGGAAGCGCGCGGACAGTAGCGTTCGGACCTCGCTGGCCAGGGCCGTCTGGCCGAGGCCGGCCTGGGCCTGCTCGGCGAGCAGCAGCTCCCAGAGACCGGGAGGGTCGGAGGCGAGGGAGGCGACCCGCGGCAGGGACCAGAGGCCCCAGCCCTTCACCCTGCTGGCTGCGATGAGGCGCAGCACGAAGCGCGGATCAAGGGGCTCGCCCTTCCCTGCGAGGAAGGTCGTGAGCTCGGCCTCGGCCTTCGGCCCCAGGGTGGCCGGCAGGTCGAGGGGCAGGCCAAGCAGGGCCTGGACGAGCCCGAGGGAGAGGTTCCAGTCCGTCGAGCTGGGCTGGGCCTTGACCTGGGCCTCTGCAACCTCGAGCGCGCGCTCAGGCTGCTCGCGGCAGATGTCGGCCAGGAAGCCCACCCAGGGGTCGGTGGCGGCCAGCGGCGTGTTCGCGAGCGGGCCCGAGAGGGCGGGGAGGGCGCGCCAGTCCTGGTCCTCGAGTGCCAGGGTCACACGCAGCAGCTCTACGACACCGTCGCCGCGGAAGGCCTCCCAGCGGTCAAGGGTCGTCTCGAGCAGGTCACGGTCGCCAAGCAGGGCGGCGCAGAGGCCGAGGCGCTGGAGCAGCTCGGGACTGCGCGTCTCGGGAGCCTCGTCCAGGCGCCGCGCGACCCGCAGGGCCGCCTGGGCACGCGACGCGCCCAGGAGGGCGTCCACGATCTCCTCCAGGGGAGCCTCGGCAAGGACCTCCGAAGGCTGATCCAGGAAGACATCCAGGGTGACATCGAGGTTGGTCGAGTCGCCGGCCAGCCGGGCCTGAACGAGGCGCAGCCATGCGCGGCCGCGGGTGCGAGCGCTGCCCAGCGCGAGGGCCGCGGCGCGCGAGGCCGGCACGGGCCGGCCCAGCTGGATCAGTGCGTCGGCGCGCAGCAGGTCGTGCTCGGGGGCGTCGTCCGCCGGCCGCCTGTCGGTGCCGAGGGCCAGCAGGGCCACATCCGGCGTGCCGTCCAGCAGGGCGCGCTCCGCCACGGCGAGGCGGCCCTCGCCGGCGGGGTCCTGGGTCACCAGGGTGGCGTACTGGGGGTCGGTCAGGCTCCAGACGCCGAACCGGTCCACGAAGGCGCGGAAGCGCGCGTCCGGTCCGGTCAGGTCCAGGCGCTCGAGGAGCACCTGGGCCGCCTGACGCCGCATGCCCGCGTTGAACAGGCACTCGAGCTCCAGGTCGAGAGCGGGGACGAGGCCGGGATAGTCCTGGCGCAGGCGCCGCGCCACGCCCAGGGCGAGGCCGGTGCGCTCCGCGTTGGGGGCCGTCGCGAGGAGCTGCTCGGCCAGCAGGTAGCGCGAGGCGGGGCTGTAGTCGCGCAGGTTGGCGGCCTGATTGTCCAGTGCCTGCTCCATGGACTTCACCGAGCGGGACTCGGCCCGCAGGCTCAGGCGCCCGAGGTCCTTCCAGTGCTCCACCTGGTCCCAGGCTTTCCCGGGCAGCAGGCTCATCGCCTTCGTGAGGCTCTCCTCGGGCACGCGGAAGCCCGCGTTGCGCTGGACCTCTTGCAGCTTCGAGAGCCGCAGCCAGGCCTCGCCGCTGTAGCTGGGGTCCTGCCCGGTGAGCTCCAGCAGAGCGCCCAGCTCGGCCTCGTTCGCGCCCTTCTCGCGGTAAGCGCTCGCCGCGGTGTCAAGGGCCATCGCGGTCGCCTGAGGCAGGGGCTCCGGGCGGTTGCTCGCCAGGTAGGGCTCGAGGTTTCGGAGACCCCGGTCCACCAGGCTCAGGCGCTCGGCCGCGTCGTTCGTGGGGCGCAGGAGGAGCGCCATCCCCGCGTACCAGCCCGCCTGCCGGGCGTCGATGTTGGTGCCGCGCAGCCTCAGGCTCGCGGCCACGCGCGGCAGGATTCGATAGGCGCTGAGCTCGGGCTGCTCGTCGTTCAGGAAGCGGAACGCCGTCGCGCAGGCGGCGCGCAGGACCTCCAGGGACACGGCCCGCTCGCCGTCCAGGGGCAGGTCGTCGATGAGAGCCAGCGCCCGTGCCCCCTGCCCTGCGCGCTCGAGGCTGTTGAGCGTCGCGAGCAGCGCCTCCTCGTCGAGCTCTTCCAGGAGCCGCGGGCGCATGGCGATCGCGAGCTCGGCGGCCATGAGGTACTGGCCGGCTCCGTCGAGGAGCTCGAGCAGGCCTGTCAGCGCTCCCGCTGCGAAGCCCTGCTCGAGGGCAAGGCCGAAGGTCTGGCGTCCCTGCTCGAACAGCTCGGAGGCCTCCTCGAGGGACCCGATCACCTCGACCAGGGCCGAGCGCTCTCGGGCGGCGTCGAAGGAACGCTCCAGCTCGCTGATCCAGAAGTTGCGCGAGGGATCCTCGAGCTCCCGCATGGCCACGGCGCGCGCAGCGTCCAGGGCCGCGCGTGCGCTGTCCCCCGATAGCACCGTCTGGATGATCGTGCCCGCGGTGCTCAGCGCGCGCTGCCCCTGGGCCTGCTCCACGCGGCCGCGCAGGGTCAGGGCCGCTGCGGCCTCGGCTCCGGAGGCCACCCCGTCGGCGAGCAGCCACGCCTCCTCGAAGCGAGCCAGCTCGAGCAGGAGCTCGGCCTCCTCAAGGGTGGCCGCCGCCGTCGCAGCGCCGAGGCTGAGGCGACGGCGCTGGTAGCGCTCGAGAGCGAGGGCGCGCGAGCCCATCGCGCGGTAGAGGCGAGCCGAGTCGAGGGCCAGCTCCTGCTCCTGTTCGGGGCTCATCACCACGCTGGGCGAGGCCAACAGGCGATCCACCTGGACCGCCATCCGCGAGAGGTCCCCCTCCGCGCCGCGCTCGAGCTCGGCGGTGGCCGCTGCGTGCAGCGCAGCCGGATCAGGGGTGGAGGTGCGGAGGGCGACGCGCGCCACCAGGCCGAGGGAGGCCAGTGCGAGCAGGGTGCCGAAGATGGAGGTCCAACGCATGGGGTCACCGGTGTTCGAGCCTACGGTTCGCGGGCCTTGGAATCCCGCGTTCCGCGGCCTTCGCGGGCAGGCTCCCGGGTGGGGGGAGAACGGAGCCTTGCACCGTCCTTCATCGACCCGCTGCGGGGACGCTCTGAATGCGGAGTCGGCCTCGTCCGCGTGGAAGGGCACGCGCGGGACGGGAGCTGGGGACGGTTCGGTCCGGGCAGCTTCGAAGGACCACCCGTGCTATGGAAGCGTCTTCCCTTTGGGGCCCCAAACGACGCGTTGTCGTCTCCTCAGGCCAGCGGGAGCCGCAGGGTGAAGGTGCGCAGGGCACCCTCCGCGCTCAGCTCCAGGCCGCCGCCCTGCCCCGCCAGGATGGAAGCCGCCGCCGCCACCGCGTTGGGTCCGACCCCCGGGAGCCTGCGGTGCAGGGCATAGGGCTCCATCCAGCGGGCCGGTTCCAGGTCCTCTAGAGGACCCGCGGGGAACTGGATGCTCGCCATGGCCTGCTCGGCCTCCCGCTCGACGGCCACGCGGACCTCACCGCCGTGGCCCGCCGCCAGGCTGGTCACAGTGA
>JBDQFW010000097.1:0-12768 GCA_040265735.1 Planctomycetota bacterium
CCCCAGAAATGAGGGGAGGGGGCCCGTCTCCGGGCCCCCTCATCTCCTTCCTCAACGACCGAGTCCCGTTCACCCTGCCAGGGGGCGTTCAGGGAAGGTCTCTCATGGGCTCGCTCTCACTGGCTCCGGTCGGTGCGCTCTGGCTCGCTCCTGGTGGGGAGGCGCCCATCCCTTTCTCTTGGCACCGATCCTGGGGGCTCTGCCTGGACAGCCCGGGGTGGGCTGACCAGCAGGACTCCGGAGCGGAGCCACAGGCCCAGCCGAACTCTCGATCCGCGGAATCTCGGACGCGCGAAACGCCCCCTGAAAGACCGCGAGCCCCCCCGAAGGAGAGCTCGCGGCCTGGATGGATTGGGTGTCGTGATGATCGTCGCCGCTCGCGCGGCGCCTGGATCAGCGCCCTCGGTGGCCCCTCCGAACGAAGGAACCGCCGGAGGGGCCCAGATCGAGAATCAGCCGAAGATGCCCGTCTTCTGGCTCTTGCGGATCTCGCCCTCCTCGGCCCAGATGATCTCGCCCGTCTCGATGTTCGCCAGCTGCAGGACCAGCTGGAAGTAGACGTCCTTGGTCTTGACGCCCGCCGTCTCGAGGGAGCGCCCCTTCTCCTTGGTGATGTCGCGCAGCGCGCCGAAGAGCACGACATCCGCGCCCAGCTGCTTGCCAAAGGCCTTGGCCTGAGCCGGGTCGACGCGGCCCGAGCCCTGCTGGAAGCGGACCTGCTGCTCGATCTCGTCCTGCCCCGCGACCTCGGCGACGATGCGGAACTTGCCCTTCCCAACGAGGCTCGCGGTCATCTTGTCGCGCAGCCCGCCGAGGTCCACATGCTCGCCGGTGAGGTTCTCGATCCCGCCGAAGTACAGCACGATGCGCTTGTCGGCGCCCTTGCCGGAGTGGTCGAGGTAGGCGAGGCCCGGGGCCTCCGTGAGGCTCTCGACCATCTCACCGGAGAAGGTCTGCAGGTCGGTGGAGCCCCAGGCAACGGTCACGGTCTCAGTGGCGCCCGCGTCCCCGTAGCTGGTGGAGCTGCAGGCGGCCGTGAGGAAGAGGGGAAGGATCAGGAGGTGCTTCATGGTGGTTAGGTGAAAGGTGCTCAGTGAGGGGGCTGGCTGCAGCCCCTTGGATCAGGGAACGGTCGCGGCGGCCGAGGCGACCTCCAGACCACCCACGCGCCGCGCGTGGAGATCGCGCCCCAGGGTGCGCGCGAGCACGAACACCGTCTCGCCCGCCTCGAGGCGCAGGGTCCCCAGGTCGGCCGTGACGCCGCCCGGGATGGAGAGGGCGAGGGGGTGAACGCCCGGGGCCGCGTGCGTGATGGCCACCTGCCAGGAGTCTGGCAGGGTGCTCCAGCAGCGCAGGTCCGCGCGCTCAGTGGCGATGGAGAGGATGTCTCCCAAGAGCCCCACGGCGGCGGCAGCCCCGTCTCCGCCGTCACTGCGCGCCTGGTCCGCGAGAGCCTTGCGCAGCTGCTGCTTGGCCACCGTGCGCACGAGGTTGCGGGCGGCCATCCAGGCGATGCGGTCGGCCAGGGACTCCTGGGCCAGTGCGTGGACCGCCTCGAGCTCGGCGCTGCGCACGGCGACGCCGCTGACGGTCATCTCCAGGTGCTGCACGGGCTGGGGCTGTCGCTGGTAGTGGGGCAGGGCGATGCTGATGGAGCCGTCGGGGGTCAGGATGTCCTGGCGCTTCTCGACCTTGACGGGCCCCTGCCCCACGCCGGCGATCAGGACGATGCGCGCGGCCCCCGGGGGCAGCTCGGGCGCCTCGCCATCGCGGGCCACCAGGCGCTCGAGCTCCTCGGTGCGTGACAGCCGCGCCGCGCAGCGCTGGAGGGCCGGCTCGTGGACGGAGGGCGCAAGGCCCTTGGCCTCCAGGGCGCGCCAGTCGATCCAGGCCTCGTCGTCCTCCGAGCGCAGCTCGTGGCCGATGGCCGAGAGGAAGTGCGCGAGGCCGGCGCCCTTGTACTCCTTGTCGTAGAAGGTGCCCTCGGCGGCCAGCAGCCGGTTGGAGCGGCGCACCTCCACCAGCGTGTCCTCGAGCGCTCCCTGGCCCAGATAGGCCAGGCCCCATAGGGCGTGCAGCATGACCCGCTCGTAGCCCTCGCCGCGGTACTCGGAGAGCTCCTCCGAGAGGAACAGGCCCCCCATGCCCTGGGCGAGGGAGCCCGGATCCAGGAGCCCCTCCGCCTCCAGCTCTTCGATGATCCGCCCAGCTCGCTCGAACCAGAGCACCGCCTCCTCCCAGCGCCCGTCCGTGAGCGCGGAGGTTCCGGCCTCGGCTCCCGCGAGGAACCCCGAGCCCGTGGTGCCGGGGTCGCCGAACTGGGCCTCGGCGGAGGCGAAGCGGCCCGCGCGAAAGTCCCCCAGGGCCTCCTCGGTCCGGTCCTGGTAGGTCGCGCAGGAGGCAGCGAGGGCCAGCAGGCACACCGAAGCGGCTCGTGAACTGGACCAGGGAGTGGACATGGGGACGCCTTCGGAGGACACGAAGTGGGGACAGGAGGCGCTGGCGAGGCGCTTCGCAGCAGTGTGAACAAGCGGCGTGCCAGCCCGGAAGCGCGCTGAGAGGGACCCTACCACCGGCCCGGGTGGCCTGCGCGCGCCGCGGAGCCCGGGACCCGGGCTGGCCCCGCTTCCCAGACCCCCTAGAATGCGCCCTTCGCCATGCCGAACGCCCCTGCCCCCCAACGCAAGAAGCGCGCGAAGGTCTCGATGATGGACCAGTTCCGCGCGGCCAAGCAGGAGCAGCCCGACGCCCTGCTGTTCTTCCGCATGGGCGACTTCTACGAGCTCTTCGGGGAGGACGCTGAGGTCGCCGCGCGGGAGCTGGGGATCGCCCTGACCTCGCGGGCCAAGGGAACCCCCGACGCGCTGGCCATGGCGGGCGTGCCGGTCAAGTCGCACGAGGCCTACCTGATGAAGCTCGTGCAGAAGGGCTTCAAGGTCGCCATCTGCGAGCAGATGAGCGACCCGAAGACGACCAAGGGCATCGTCGACAGGGGCATCGTGCGCGTGGTCACCCCGGGCACGATCACCGAGGAGGAGGTGCTCGACTCGCGGGCGAGCAACTTCCTGGCGAGCCTGTCGGTCGAGAAGCGCGGCGTGGGCCTCGTCTGGGTGGACCTCTCGACGGGGCGCTTCCTGGCCCAGGAGCTGCCGCTGGAGGCCCTCGAGGACGAGCTGGTCCGGGTGGGGCCTGCCGAGCTGCTCGTGGCGGAGGGGCTGGAGCAGGAGCTGCCCGAGGTGGCGGCCACCGTAGCCCGCGTCCTCGGGCCGCGGACGACCGAGCGCCCCCCCTGGCGCTTCGAGCGCGGCGCAGCGCTCAAGGCCTGCCTCGACCACTTCGGCGTCAAGACGCTCGAGGGCTACGGCCTGGAGGACGACTCCCCCGCGGTGCCCGCCGCCGGCGCGCTCGTGGAGTACCTGCGCGAGACCCAGCGCGGCTCGTGTGCCCACGTGCTGCGCATTGAGCGCGTCGAGACCGGCCAGCACCTGGTGCTCGATCGCGCCACGCGCTCGACCCTCGAGCTCGTGGTGACCCAGCGCGATGCGCGCCGTGAGGGCACGCTGCTGGACGCCATCGACCGCACGGCGACCCCCATGGGTGGACGCATGCTGCGCGAGTGGCTGCTTGCGCCGCTGCGCGACGTGGAGGCGATCAACGCCCGCCTTGCAGGCGTGGAGGAGTTCGTCGAGCAGCCCTTCCTGCGCGAGGACACCCGCGGCCTCCTGGACGATGTCCTGGACATCGAGCGGCTGGTGGGGAAGGTCGCGACCGGTCGGGCCAATGCCCGCGACCTCCTGGCCCTGGCGCGCTCGCTGGCGGTGGTCGACCCCCTGCGCGAGGTGCTGGACCGGGTGTACTCCAAGACCCTCGGTGACCTGCGCGAGGCCCTCGACCCCCTCGAGACCGAGGTGCAGCGCGTGCTTGCGAGCCTCGTGGACAGCCCCCCCCCGGGTCTGAACGAGGGCGGCCTCATCCGGGAGGGCATCTCGCCCGAGCTCGACGAGCTGCGCTCAGCAGCAGGCGACGGAAAGGCGTGGATGGCGCGCTTCCAGGCAGCCGAGGCCGAGCGCACGGGCCTGCCGGGCCTGAAGATCGGCTACACGAGCGTCTTTGGGTACTACATCGAGATCCCTCGCGCGCAGGCGAAGAACGCACCCCCGACCTACACGCGCAAGCAGACCCTCAAGAACGCCGAGCGCTTCATCACGCCCGAGCTGAAGGAGTACGAGGACAAGGTCCTTGGCGCAGAGGAGAAGGCGCACGCCCTGGAGTACCGGCTCTTCGGCGAGCTGCGGGACGCCATGGCGCAGGCCATCCCCCGCGTCCTGGCGACCGCCCGCGCCCTGGCCCAGGTCGATGTCCTCGCGGGCCTGGCCCAGACGGCCGCAGAGCGCCGCTACGCGCGCCCCACCGTGGACAGCGGGGAGAGCATCGTCATTCGGGACGGACGCCACCCCGTGATCGAGCAGCACCTCGACGGCGAGCCGTTCGTGCCCAACGACACCCAGCTCAACCGCGGTGAGCGCCAGCTTGGCCTGATCACTGGCCCCAACATGGCGGGCAAGAGCACCTACATCCGCCAGACGGCCCTGATCGTGCTGCTGGCCCAGTGCGGCTCGTTCGTACCGGCAGGCGAGGCGCGGGTGGGCGTGGTGGATCGGATCTTCACGCGCCTGGGCTCGGCCGACGACCTCGCGCGCGGCGCCTCGACCTTCATGGTGGAGATGATCGAGATCGCGAACATCTTGAACAACGCGACCTCGCGCAGCCTGGTCGTCCTCGACGAGGTGGGCCGCGGCACGAGCACCTACGACGGCCTCGCCCTGGCGTGGGCGATCGTGGAGCACCTGACCGGCGACCTGCGCGTCCGCACGCTCTTCGCGACCCACTACCACCAGCTGACCGCGCTGAGCGAGCAGCTCGAGGGCGTCCACAACCTCAATGTGGCCGTGCGCGAGTGGGGCGACGAGATCGTCTTCCTGCACAAGATCGTCGAGGGTGGGACGGACCGCTCGTACGGCATCCAGGTCGCGCGCCTCGCGGGCGTCCCGACCAGCCTCGTGGAGCGCGCTAAGCAGATCCTGCGGACCCTGGAGTCGGGAGCGGAGCGGGGTGCGCTGCCCGGACGGCCGGGCCCGGCGGCGGACGCGCCGGAGGGCACCCAGCTCGGGCTCTTCGACGCCGAACCGAGCCGCGTGGAGCTTGCCCTCGAGGAGCTCGATCCCGACGCCCTGTCGCCCATCGACGCCCTGCTGGCTCTGCGCCAGCTCAAGGAGCTGCTCGACTCCTCGCGCGCCTGACCTCCACCCCCACGCGGGATGCCCCAAAGCCGGCCGCGCGCGTCGCCGCAACGGGGCGACGGAGCCGTACCGCGCGATCCCCTCCAGGAGGGCGTCGATCCACTCCTGCGCGCTCAAGCCCGGCGCCCAGAAGGCCGACCTCCAAGGCGTAGACTTGTCCAACATGCGTTCGATCCTTGCCCTGCTGCCTCTGCTCCTGCCCGCGTGCGGAGGCGCCAGCGCGCCGCCGGTCACGGTCGCGGAGCTGCTGCCGGCAGGCGTGCAGGAGGTCGACCCCGCCGTACTCCGGGTCCTCGAGCAGCGCGTCGGCGCGGTGAATCGTGACCTCGACAGCGCAGCTGCTCGACGCAGCCTGGCCCTCGCCCTGGAGGCCAACTCCTTCTGGGCCGAGGCCATCGCCCAGTACCGGCTCGTCCTGGGCATGGACGCGGCCGACTGGGACGCACTCCTCCACCTCTCCGGCTGCCTGCGCCAGACCGGGGACCTGTCGGGGGAGCTCGACGCCCTGGAGCGAGTCGTCGAGGCGCGGCCTGACGATCGGGCTGCGCTCAACCGGCTGGCGGTCGCCCGCCTGGACCAGGGCATGCTCGAGGGAGCGCGGCAGCTGTTCCGCACCCTGAAGAGCCTGCTGCCCGAGCACCCGCACGGTCCCCTTGGCCTCGGACAGGTGGAGCTCGAGTCAGGCAACGCCGAGCTCGCCCTCGAGCACCTGGAGAGCGCCCGCGCACTCGGCCGCGGCGCTCCTTTCATTGACTTCGTGCTCGGCCAGTGCCTGGCGGAGCTCGGACGCACGGACGAGGCCGTGGTCCTCCTCGACCGCGGGGCTGACTCGAACCGCCCGCAGATCGCAACGGCCCTCGAGGACGAGAAGGCCCGCTACAGCGTCAGCCGTGCGGACCGCATCTCGCGCGCGGGTCGCCTGCACGAGGCCGGCCGCTCGGCCGAGGCGCGCCTCATCCTCGAGGAGCTCCGCGAGCAGGACCCGGACGACGTGCCGGTCCTGAACAACCTGGCCGCGGCTCAGATGAGGCTCGGTCTACAGGACGAGGCCATCGCAACCCTCGAGCATGTGCTCGAGCTCGAGCCGGACCAGTACGCAGCCTGGTTCAACCTCGCCAGCATCCACTTCGACCGTGGCCAGGAGCAGATGAATGCAGGCGGCAGCGTGGACGCCGACCTGGTCGCCCTCGCGATGCAGGCTGCCGATCGCGCGGTCGAGTTCGGCGGGCACCTGGCGAACATGCACCTCATGCGTGCGAAGGTGCTGATGCTCGCCCGCAGCTACGCCGAGGCCGTGACCGAGTTCCAGGCCAGCATTCGCCTGGGCACGACGAACGAGGATGTCTACCTGAACTGCTCCAAGGTTCAGATGAACCTTGGAGACCAGGCGGGAGGCATCCAGACCCTGATGGACGGCGCGGCGCAGAACCCAAGCTGGGCCGAGGTTCGGATCCAGCTGCTGCCTTACTGGGTGGCGCGCCGAGACGGGCTCGCGGCTCGCGGCGTCCTGGCGGAGATCGAGGCCCTGATCCCCGAGGACCCGCGCCTGCCGAAGCTCCAGGACTTCCTGAAATCGAACGGACTATGAGCACCCTCCGCCTGAAGACCCTGCCCCTCCTCCTGGTGGCCGCCTGTGGCGGCGGCGAGGGCGGCGCCGGCTCGAGCTCCAGCTCCCAGCCCTGGTTCGAGGATGTGGGCGAGGCCTGCGGAGCGGCCGTGGTCCACGACCTGGGGCGTCCCGAGCGCCTCTATTGGATCCCCGAGATCACCGGCAGCGGCCTTGGCCTCTTCGATGCGGATGGAGACGGGGACCTGGACCTGTTCATCTGCCAGGGCGGGACCCTGCAGGACGGCGATCCGGCCTCTGCGAGCGACGCTCTGCTCCTGAACGACGGCCAGGGCAACTTCACCGACATCACCGCCAGCGCCGGCATCGAGGACCACCTCTTCGGGATGGGCTGCGCAGCCGCGGACTACGACGGCGACGGGGACGTGGACCTGTTCGTGACGAACGTGGGACGCAACGTGCTCTGGCGCAACGAGGGCGACGGAACCTTCACCGATGCCACCGAGGAGGCCGGCCTCGTGGACGAGGCCTGGGGGACGAGCGCGGCGTTCCTGGACTACGACGGTGACGGCGACCTGGACCTCTTCTACTGCAACTACATCCGCTGGTCCGCCGCGAACGAGGTGCCCTGCAACAACAAGCTGGGCGAGCCGGACTACTGTCACCCCAACAACTACGACGCGCCGGACTCCGACCGCCTCTGGCGCAACGAGGGCGACGGACGGTTCGTGGACGCGAGCCAGGAGAGCGGCCTCTCGAAGTCCTTCGGGAACGGGCTCGGCGTGGCCTGGGGAGACCTCACCGGCGACGGGCGCGTCGACATCTATGTCGCCAACGACGGCATGGCCAACCAGCTGTGGGTCAACATGGGCGCGGGCCGCTTCCAGGACCAGGCCCTCGCCAAGGGCTGCGCCCTGTCGGGAGAGGGCAAGGCCGAGGCGGGCATGGGCGTGCTGCTCGAGGACCTCGACGGTGACCTTCGCCAGGATCTCTTCGTCACCCACCTGCGCTCGGAGACGAACACCTTCTACCGCAGCAAGGCGCGCCGGTTCTCGGACGACACCCGGCGAACGGGCACGGTCGAGGCGAGCCTCAACTTCACGGCCTTCGGCGTCGGAGCCGCGGACTTCGACCACGACGGCGCCCTGGACTACTACGTGGCCAACGGCCGCGTGGGCGACTCGACGCCGCGCTTCAGCGAGGCGCGAGTCCTGTCCGAGCCCGACCAGCTCTTCCGCGGCGCGGGCGATGGCACCTTCACGGAGGTGCTTCCGCGCGGCGGCACGCGCGAGGAGGTCCTGACCATGGGCCGTGGAGCGGCCTTCGGCGATCTGGACGGCGATGGGGACATCGACGCGGTCGTGGCCGACAACGGCGGACCCGTGCGGGTCCTGCGCAACGTGGCGCCCAAGAAGGGCACCTGGCTCCTGCTCGACGTGCGCGAGACCGACGGGCGCACCGCCCTGGGCGCGCGCGTGACCCTTCAGGCCGGTGGGCGCAAGCAGCTCCGGCAGGTGCAGACGGCGTACTCCTTCTGCGCCACGAACGACCCCAGAGTCCACTTCGGTGTGCCTGCGGGAGCCCAGGTCGAGTCCATTCAGGTCGAGTGGCTCGATGGGACGATCCAGGACCTGGGCCCGCTCGAGCCCGGGCGCCTGCACACCGTGCGCCGCACCTCCGACCGCTGACCCATGACGCGCCCCCTTCGCGCCGCGAGCCTCGCGGCGACCCTCTCCCTCTCCCTGCTCGGGGCCTGCGGGCCCCAGGTGGACCTGCCCTTCGATGCCAGTGATGTCAGTCGGGCGTCGGACGGCGCGGGCGAGGGCCTGGACCAGGCCGTCGTGGACATGCTGGAGGCCCGGCTCGAGGCCGTGCGGAGCGATCCGGACAGCGCCCCCGCCATGCGCAGCCTCGGACTGGCCTGTGAAACCAGCGGCTCCTGGGACCTCGCCATCCAGGCCCTCGAGGCCGCGCTGGTCCTGGACCCCAAGGACCAGGGTGCACGCCTGCACCTCGCCATCTGCCTGCACGAGGCGGGGCGCTACGACGAGGAGCTGGCCGCGCTGAAGGAGGTGAGCGAGGCCGAGCCGGGTAACCTGGCCGCGCTGTACCGACTGGGTGTCGCGCTCCTGGACCGCGGCCGCTTCGACGAGGCCCTCATCTCGTTCCAGACCCTCGCGGCCCTGAAGCCGGAGCTGCATCAGGGTCACCTGGGCGTGGGGCAGGTGCTCCTCGAACAGGAGAAGCCCGAGCAGGCGCTGACGCACCTGGACACGGCCCGCGGCCGAGCCGGCGGCGACCCCTTCGTCGAGTTCGCCATGGGGCAGTGCCTCGCGGACCTGGGTCGGGAGCAGGAGGCCGCGGCGTTCCTCTCGCGCGGCGCCGACGCCAAGCGCACCCACATCGCCGACGCCCTGAACGCCGAGCTCGGACGCTATGTGGTGGGTCGCAGCGGCCTGCTGCAGCGCGCCCTGCGCCTGCACCGGGGGGGCGATCTCAGCGGCGCCCGCAGGATCCTCGTGGACCTCGCCGAGGAGTACCCCGACGACACGACCATCCTCGGCAACCTCGGCAGTGCCCAGCGTGAGCTCGGTCTCGCGGATGAGGCCGTGGTCAGCCTGAGCCGCGCGGTCGAGCTCGAGCCCGACCTCTACGCCGCCTGGTTCAACCTGGCGAGCACGCACCTGGATGTGGTTCTGCGCGAGCGCAAGGAGTCGGGCAAGGTCTCGGGCGAGCGCCTGGCGATGGCCCTCGAGGCTGCCAATGAGGCCGTGCGCCACGGCGGGCACCTGGCCGACATGCACGAGGTGCGCGCGAAGGTGCACACCCTCATGAACGAGGGCGAGCGCGCGCTCGTGGACTACCAGCGCGCCATCGACCTGGGCACCGACCACCAGGAGACCTACCTGGCGGTGGCCCGCCTGCAGGTGCTCCAGGGCAACCGCGAGGGCGCGTTCGTGACCCTCGACGAGGGGGCCAGCCGCCACCCGGACTGGGTCGAGGTGCGCATCCAGTCGCTCCCCATCCTGGTTGACCGCCGCGACGCCATCGGCGCGCGCCGGGTGCTCGGCGAGGTGCGCTCCCTGATCCCGGACGACCCGCGCCTCGGCGCGATCCAGGACCTGCTCGAGAGCAACGGCCTGTAGGGGTCCGGCGCCACGAGCCGCGGCCCAGGGCGCGCGCTACCCTCTTGAGCCCATGAGCGAGTTCTTCCTCGACCTGCCCATGCGGCCGCGCCGCAACCGCAAGAGCGCGGGCGTTCGGGCCATGGTGCAGGAGACGCACCTCACCCCGGCACAGCTGGTCCTGCCCGTCTTCCTGCACGAGGACCCCGAGGATCAGCCGCTCGCGTCGATGCCCGGCTGCACGCGCTGGTCCCTGGACGGCCTGCTGCGCGAGGCCGAGGGCGCCCTCGAGGACGGGATCCGCGCGCTGGTGCTCTTCCCGAAGGTGCCGGAGGGGCGCAAGACGCCCGGCGGTGAGGAGGCCTTCGATCCCGAGGGGCTCGTGCCCCGCGCGCTGCGCGCCCTGAAGCAGCGCCTGCCCGAGCTCGTCTTGATCACCGATGTTGCCCTGGATCCCTACAGCAGCGACGGACACGACGGCCTGGTCGTCGATGGAGAGGTCGTCAACGACCCGACCGTCGAGGTGCTCGCCAAGCAGGCCGTGATGCAGGCCGAGGCCGGCGCCGACATCATCGCGCCGAGCGACATGATGGACGGGCGCATCGGCGCGCTGCGGGAGGCTCTGGACCTCAACGGGCACACCGGAGTGTCCCTGCTCTCCTACACGGCGAAGTATGCCTCGGCGTTCTACGGACCCTTCCGCGGTGCGCTGGACTCGGCTCCGAAGGCTGGCGACAAGAAGACCTACCAGATGGACCCCGCGAACGCGCGCGAGGCCCTGCGCGAGCTGGCCCTCGACGAGCACGAGGGCGCAGACATGGTGATGGTCAAGCCCGCCGGGCCCTACCTGGATGTGATCGCGCGGATGCGCGAGGCCACGACCCTCCCCATTGCTGCCTATCAGGTCTCGGGTGAGTACCTCGCGCTGCGCTCGGCCTGCGACGCGGGCTGGCTGCAGGAGCGTGAGGCCGTCCTCGAGAGCCTGGTCGGGATCCGGCGCGCCGGGGCGGACATCGTGCTGACCTACTTCGCGCGGAGCGCCGCGCGCTGGCTCCAGGAGAGCTGATGGGCACGACGACCCTGCTGGTGCCGGACGCCGTGGCGCTGCCGGAGGGCGTGCGCGAGGACCTTGCGGTGCTGGTGGACGGCGCGCTCATCGCGGCGGTCGACCGTCCCGAGCGACTCGCGAGCAGGGCCGCCAGCGTTGAGCGGCTCGAGGGGTTGACCCTGGGCCCCGGTCTGGTGGACCTGCAGGTCAACGGAGGCGGCGGCACTCTCCTGAACGACGAGCCGAGCCTCGAAGGGGTCCGGCGCATCGCAGAGGCGCATCTGCGGCACGGCACGACCTCTCTCCTCCCCACCCTGATCACGGCTGATCTGGCCACGATGACGGCGGCCGTGGAGAGCGTGCGCCTGGCGCTCGAGGCCGGCGTGCCCGGCGTGGTGGGCCTGCACCTCGAAGGCCCCTACCTGGATGCCCCGCGTCGCGGCGCCCACGAGGCCGCCCTGGTGCGGACTCCTCGCGCAGAGGAGCTCGCCCTCCTGCAGCAGCCCTTCCCGGGCCGGCTGCTCATGACGCTCGCGGCCTCCGCCGCCACGGAGCAGGTGACCATTCCCCTACGCCTGGCCGGCGTGCTGCTCTCCCTGGGCCACACCGAGGCGACGGCCGAGGAGGCGCGCAGGGCCTTCGATCGGGGCGTCGGGCTGGTGACCCACCTCTACAACGCCATGTCGCCTCTCGCGCACCGCGCGCCGGGCGTGGTGGGCGCGGCCCTGGCAGACGCGCGCGTGACCACCTGTCTGATCGCGGACGGCCACCATGTCCACCCCATCGCCATCCGGGCCGCCTACGAGGCCAAGGGCCCCGAGCGGTTCGTCTGCGTGAGCGACGCCATCGCCGTGGCGGGGACCGAGCTCGAGGAGGCCATCCTTGCGGGCCAGCGCGTGCGGGTGGAGGGCGGCCGCTGCATCAACGAGGAGGGCAACCTCGCAGGCTCCGCGATCACCCTGTCCGAGAGCCTGCCGATCCTCGTGCGCCATGTGGGCCTGTCGCTGGATCAGGCCCTGGTTGCCTGCGCCACCGCGCCCGCCCATGCCCTGGGGTTGGCCGACCGTGGCCGCGTAGCCCCGCACCTGCGCGCGGACCTTGTCGCCCTCGACCCCGAGCACGGGGTGCGGCGCACCTGGTGCGGCGGCACGCCGGTGGTCTGAACCGCGGCTCCGGGTTCCCGCTGGGCTGGGCTAGGCCTCCTCAGCTTCGTCGGCCTCGCGGCGCTGCTGGGCTAGGCCTCCTCAGCTTCGTCGGCCTCGCGGCGCTGCTGGGCTAGGCCTCCTCAGCTTCGTCGGCCTCGACCTTGCCCGCCGTCGCCTTCTTCTTGGAGGCGGTCTTCTTGGAGGCCTTCTTGGTGGTGGCCTTCTTGGCGGCCTTCTTCTTCGTGGCCTTTTTCTTCGCCGCCTTCTTCTTCGTCTTCTTCTTGCCCTTGCGCTCGCGGGCGGCGGCGAGGAGCTCGAGGGCTTGCTCCAGGGGATAGGCCGTGGGGTCGTCGACGGTCTTGGGCAGGGAGGCGTTCACCTCGCCGTCCGTCACATAGGGGCCATAGCGCCCGTTCATGACCTTGAGCTCGACGCCGTCCAGCGCCTCCACCGCGCCGTAGCTGTGCAGGGCGGTGGCCTGCGTACGACCCCGGCCCGCCTTGGGCTCGGCAAGGACCTGCAGGGCGCGCTCCAAGGTGATGTCGAGCACATTGTCAGGGTCCTTCAGGCTGCGCGACTCGGT
>JBDQFW010000098.1:0-12667 GCA_040265735.1 Planctomycetota bacterium
GCGTTCCACACTCCCGATTGAGGGAATTCCCCCCGGAAAGTTCTTCCTGGTTCCGCCGCTGATCCTGTGCATCCTGGAACCCATGACGCGCGCTGCAGCCTTCCTGGTCGGACTCGCCCTCTCACTCTGCCAGCTTGCGGGCGCTCAGGTGAAGTGGGTCGCTGCCCACGATCTGCGGGTGGAGGGCCAGGGCTTTCGTGACCTCGCCGCCCCTTCGATCGCCTCCCGGCCGCGGCCAAAGGAGTGGTGCGCGATCGGGTCTGGCAGCTGAGCGAGGACTCTGCCGGGATCTGCGTGCGCTTCGTGACGGACGCGACCTCGATTCGCTGCCGCTGGGGCCTGCGCAAGGCCCAGCTCGCAATGCCCCACATGCCGGCCACGGGCGTGAGCGGCGTGGATCTCTATGTGCGGGACGAGGAGGGACGCTGGCGCTGGGCAGCCTGCCCGCGCCCCGAGGCCCAGGAGAACGATGAGGCCCTGCTCGATGGAATCGATCCGGGAGAGCGCGAGTACCTGCTCTACCTGCCCCTCTACAACGGAGTCACCCACCTGGAGGTGGGCGTGCCCGAGGCGGCCAAGCTCGAGCCCGGCCCCGAGCGCCCCCGCAAGAAGGCGCGGCCGGTCGTGTTCTACGGGACCTCGATCACCCATGGGGCCTGCGCCTCCCGGCCGGGCATGTGCCACACGGCTCTGCTGGGCCGCTGGTTCGACCGGCCCGTGGTGAACCTGGGCTTCTCGGGGAACGGCCGCATGGAGACGGAGGTGGGCCAGTTCGTCGCCCAGCTCGATGCCGAGGTGTTCGTCATCGACTGCCTGCCCAACATGAATGGGGCACAGGTGGCCCAGCGGATCGAGCCCCTGGTGCGTCAGCTGCGCGAGGCGCATCCCAAGACCCCGATCCTGCTGGTCGAGGACCGGACCTTTGCCAACGCATTCCTCCTGGGCGGGCGGCGGCGCCATCACGAGGCGAGCCGAAAGGCCCTCCGCGAGGGGTTCGAGCGGCTCCGTGAGGCTGGCGTGCGCCACCTGGACTATGTGGAGGGTGCTCAGCTCCTTGGGAATGAGGACACCGTGGATGCCTCCCATCCCAGCGACCTGGGCTTCGTCAAGCAGGCCGAGGTCCTCGCCAAGGCCCTGGAGTCGCACCTGGGCCGCTGGCGCCGCTGAGCTGCAAGCCCGCTGGACCTCCTCCCAAGAACCACCCTCCTGCCCCTCGCGATCGGAATGGTCCTCGCCCCCCTCATCCTCGGACTCATCCTGCTTGGCCTCTTTGCCGGCGGGATCGTGCTCTTCCTTGCCCTTGCGAGCACCCGCTCCGGGGGCGCCGTCGCATCCGAGGACCGCATGATGACGGCCCTAGCACACCTCGCCGGCTACGGCGGCTACATCATCCCGGTCGGCGGCGTGCTGCTGCCGATCCTGCTGATGATGGGGGCGGAGGAGGGCAGCACCGTGAAGCTGGCGGCCAAGCAGGCCCTCGGCCTCAATGTGTTCGTGTTCCTCGCCTCGCTCCTGCTGGTGGTGCTCTGGTTCACGGTCGTGCTGATTCCCGTGGCCTGGGCTGTGACCGCGGCCCTTGGCTTCGTGGCCCTTGTGCTGCCGGCGGTAGGTGCGATCCAGGCGATGAACGGCAGGCTCTGCATCTACCCCTTCATCGGGAGCATGGTGACTGGGCGCTGACGTCCTTTGATCCGGCCTGCGATCGTCGCGCGCAGCCTGCTGCCGGCGCGCGCCTAGAACTGGAAGTAGAGGAACGGCGCCGGCTCGGTGCTGACCCAGGGCAGCACGAGCGCGGCCGCCACTCCGAAGCCCACGGCGAATCTCATCGGGCTCACCGCGGCCGCCCGCTCGAGGACGCGCCCACGCGCGATCAGCGCGTGGCCCACGAAGAAGACCGCAGCCAGCATCCAGAGCCCCTGATCGGTGCGCTGGGCTGCACCGTCGGTCATGCCGACGAGGTGCCGCAGGCTGATGCTCGCGCTCTGGATGCTCTCGCTGCGGAAGAAGACGAGGGAGAACAGGTACACCAGGTTCACATAGAGCAGCGCTACGGGGCCCGGCAGGCGGGTGAGGCGCGCGCCCAAGCGCGTGCGCTCGGCCACCACTGCGAGGCCGTGGATCAGGCCCCACACCACGAAGGTCCAGTTGGCTCCGTGCCACAGCCCCGAGACTAGGAACACCACCATCAGGTTGCGGTAGGTGGCTGAGCGCGTCCCGTGGCTGCCACCGAGGGGCACATACAGGTACTGGGCGAACCACGCGCCCAGGGTGATGTGCCAGCGGCGCCAGAACTCGGTGACGCTGCGGGACAGGTAGGGCGTGGCGAAGTTCCTGGGCAGCTCGTACCCCAGGAGCCCTGCGAGCCCGATGGCCATCTCGGAGTAGCCCGAGAAGTCCAGGTAGAGCTGCAGGTGGAAGAGGGTGGCGGCCAGCCAGGTGCTGGCGGCGTCGAAGGCCGCGGGGTCGGCGTAGACCTGATCCACCAGGGGCGCCAGGTGATCCGAGAGGACCGCCTTCTTGAAGAAGCCCGAGGCAATCGTGACCAGGGCCACCCTCGCGCGCACATGGGCGTCCCAGCGCCGAGGCTCTGCGAGCTGGGGCAGGAACTGCACCGCGCGCACGATGGGGCCGGCGACGAGCTGCGGGAAGAAGCTGACGAAGAGCGCGAGGTCGAGGAAGCTCTCGCGCGGCTCGAGCTTCCCGCGGTAGATGTCCAGGGAGTAGGAGAGGGTCTGGAAGGTGTAGAAGCTGATTCCGACCGGCAGGATGATCGCCAGGGTCCAGTTGCTCACCGGCAGCCCTAGCCAGCTCGCGAGCTCCGCGGCGGACTCCGCGAAGAAGTTGAAGTACTTGAAGAAGCCGAGCAGCCCGAGGTTGGCGGCCAGGCTGACCCCCAGCCACGCGCGCCTCTTGCCCTGCGTGGAAGCCTCCGCGATGCCTCGCCCGGCGCAGTAGTCGACCAGGGTCGAGGCCGCGATCAGGCTGAGCAGGTTCAGGTCCCAGGCGCCGTAGAAGGCGTAGCTCGCCAGCAGCAGCCACCCCTTGCGCGCCGTGCTGCTGCGCAGGGACCAGTGCACCCCGAACACCAGGGCGAAGAACCAGAGGAAGCGCAGCTCGACGAACAGCATGGTCAGCGCGCGGTCAGGGGGCGACGCGGCGGGCGAAGGCCCGGCCCAGGAGGGAGGACCACTTGGTGGCGCCGGCGCGGTTCAGGTGCTCGCGGTCGAAGCGAGCCTCCGGCGCGTAGAGGGCCGGGAAGGCGGAGGGATCGTTGAAGGGCAGGAGGTCGAGCGCTCCCTCGGAGGCCAGGCCCAGCAGTCCAGGCGTGCGGATGGTGCGGGTCCCCGTGAAGTGCACCGCGCGCACGCCGCGCTGCTCGAGCAGCGCCCGCTGGCGCGTGAGGGCCACGCGGTACTCGGGCGACGGCGGGGACGCCTGTGGCCCCTCGGCCTCCAGCTGTGTGCGCCAGGCCTGGATCTGCTCCAGGTAGGTCGCGAGGCCCTCCTCGAAGCGCGCCCGGCGCTCCGTCACATCGGGCCGGTCCTCGAGCTCCTCCAGGGCCACGAAGCCGTGATCCACAGCCAGCTGCTCGCGGGTCGGCGAGCCCTCCCAGGTGCGCAGCAGTGACCCCACCCAGGACGGCCCGGCGCCCAGGTTGGCGGCCCGGCGCGCGGCGAGCTCGAGGTGCTGCTCCACCTGGCGCCGCGCCAACTCGCCCTCCAGGTGCTCCCGCGTCCACGCCACGGCCTCACGGGTCGCGGGCAGGTCGTGGGCGAACACGAAGCGCTCGTTGCGCCAGAGCTGCCGCTCGTCGTCGGGGTACTGGATGCGCGGACTCCAGTCGTTGCCCTCGATCAGCACGAAGCGCAGGTTCGGCAGGAGGCCTTCCGCCAGCAGAGCGCGCAGGGTGTGGTCGGCCTCGAAGGGGTCCATGCCCTCGACCCCGAAGTTGAAGGAGCGGACCTCCAGCCCCTCGGCCCTGCACGCCTCGTCGAACGCCGCGGGCACGAAGCCGTTGGCCGTGGCGCTGCTGCCGAGGACGAGGGTGTCGTACTCGGCCCCGTGCTCCACCAGCCAGGCCCAGCGCGCTCGCATCCCCAGGTCCTCCGGCCAGGCGGGCAGGCGGCCCAGGGCCCAGGCCGTGGCCACGAAGGCGGCCACGGAGACCAGGACGAGGGCAGCGCGGGACGCCATGACGGGTCCGAGTCTAGGCCCCGCCTCTCGCTGGACGAAGAGGCTCGCAGGCCGGGCCTCGCGCCCGGCGCAGCGCTACGCTCGATCCCATGGACCCCAGCCGCCTCCTCGCACTCTGGCGCCGCCTCGGCGGAACCGGGCCCGGTCGCTGGCTCTTCTCACGCCTGCTGGGCTGGGGCGTGCCCTACTCGGGCTCGATCCGCGCGCGAGTCGAGAGCCTGGCCCCCGGGGCCTGCGCCCTGACCCTGAGTGAGCGCCGTGCGGTCCGCAACCACCTGGGCTCCGTGCACGCCATCGCGCTGATCAACCTGGCCGAGCTCGCCTCCGGCCTCGCGATGCTGTCGGGGCTCCCCGCCTCGGCGCGCGGCATCGTCACGCACATCGAGATGGACTACCTCAAGAAGGCTCGCGGGCTCCTTCGGGCGACGAGCGAGGCCAGGGCCCCGGAGACCGTGACCGAGTCCCTCGACCATGTGGTCGAGGCTCGCATCACCGACGCCTCCGGCGAGGCCGTCGCGATCGGGCGAGTGCACTGGCGCCTCGGACCTCGGCCCGGCGCGATCTCCAAGCCCGGAGGGCCGGCGTGACCGGCTCCTCGCGCTTCCTCAGCGATGCCGGGGTCCGCTACCCGGTGATCTGTGGAGCGATGTACCCCTGCTCGAACCCCGAGCTGGTGGCGGCGGTGAGCGCGGCTGGCGGGCTCGGCGTCATCCAGCCCCTGTCCCTCGCCTATGTGCACAGCGGCTCCTTCCAGGCGGGCCTCGCCCGTATCCGCGAGCTCACCGACGCCCCGCTCGGCTTCAACGCCATCGTCGAGAGGAGCGTCAAGGCCTACGAGCGGCGCATGCGCACCTGGATCGACCAGGCCCTCGAGGCGGATGTGCGCTTCTTCGTCACCGCCCTCGGCAACCCGAGCTGGGTGTGCGAGCGCGTCCACGCCGCCGGCGGCAAGGTCTACCACGATGTCACCGCGCTGCGCTGGGCCGAGAAGGCCCGCGACGCCGGCGTGGACGGCTTCATCTGTGTGAACGCACGGGCCGGTGGCCACGCGGGCAAGGCCACGCCCGAGGCGCTCTTCGAGGAGCTGACACCCCTGGGCCTGCCCCTCGTGTGCGCAGGGGGCGTGGGGGACGAGGCCCAGTTCCTGCGCATGCTCGACCTGGGCTACGAGGGCGTGCAGATGGGGACGCGCTTCATCGCCACGCCAGAGTGCAGCGTGCACCCCGGCTACCGCGAGGCCATCGTCGCTGCGGATGAGGACGATGTGGTCCTCACCGACAAGCTCTCGGGGGTCGATGTGGCCGTCCTACGCAACCCCGACCTCGACCGGGCCGGCTACCGGGCGGGCCCCCTCGCCCGCTGGCTGCTGCGCGGTCGTCGCACCAAGCACTGGATGCGCACCTGGTACGCCCTGCGCTCCCTCCGCGCTCTCAAGCGCTCCAGCCGCGAGGGCCTCGGCTACCGCGATGTCTGGCAGGCCGGCAAGAGCGTGGCGGGCGTGCGCGCCATCGAGCCGGCGGGCGACCTCGTCCGCCGCTTCGGGGCTGCGTGGGAGGGGCACCTCGGGTCGGGATCGTCCTGACTCCGGAGCCACGGGCGCATCCTCCCCGTGCCCACACCCTCGCGAGGCGCCGGTCGGGCTGATGAGCCGCCGCAGATCCATGCTCACGGGCTGGCGTCAGGGCAGGAGCACCTCCACTTCGAGGAGCTGTCCATGGCGCAGTTCGACCTCGATGGAGGCGCCACCGATCTCGAGGTGATAGGGGCCTTCGGGGACTCCGCGCACCAGCACCTCGCCGTCCGCGTTCGTTGCGTCCACGGGAGGACAGCTGCCCTCCCGTGCCCAGTCGCTGACGGACTGCTGGAGGACCAGGTGCCGCAGGGTTGGAGTGAGTCCGGTTCCGCTGGCCATCACGCCGCTGGGTGTGGGGATCGCTCGCACCAGCACGGCAGCGGTCCGCAGCACCTCGATCTCGAGCACGCCGCCTGCATCGCGGCCGAGATCGAGGCGACGGGTCGGCCGCCAGACGCCAGGCGCGGGAAGGTGCAGCCAGAGGGGACCTGCTCCGTGACGGATCACGGGGGAGAGGCCTTCCTCGTCGGACGTCAGCGCGAGGGCCCCGATCGCGGGATGGGGATCCAGGCCGATCAGGAGGGGAGCGTGGGCCAGTGGGCCCTTCGGAGAGCGGAGGGCCAGCTGAAGGCGGTCCGCGATCTGCGTGGAGGTGGGGCCTTCCGAGAGGGACCGGACGGAGTCCAGTCGGGCGAGCCGCAGGGAGACCGGATCGGCGAGGAGCAGGTGCTCCAGAGGGGCGTCGGGATCGAGATGGAGCCGTCCCGCCCCGTCGGTCATGGTGTGGTGGGGCGGCGCGTCCGAAGTCGGTCGAACCCAGGCGTCGAAGTCAGCAAGGGGGGATCCCTCTCCGTCGAGCAAGAGGGCCTCCCCCCGCGCGACCTCGGCTCGGAGCACGACCTCGAGGGAGCCCTCGACCCGGCCGTCCACGAGCTGTGGCGCCCCCTCTCTTCCCGCGTGGACGAGGGTGACCGTCATGAGCGCTCGGGGGAGGCCACGGACCTCGATGAGGGCAGCGCCGTCCGCGACCGGCCGAGCGTGCTGCACCAAGGCCACACCCGTGTCTCGATCCAGGTAGGCGATGCGCAGGGCGGTCGAGGCGAGCGAGGCCCCCTGGAAGGGCGAGCCCCCCGCCCCGATCAGATGGAATCGAGCGAGGCGACCGTCCGCATACTCCGCGGGGACCCTGAGGTGCCAGGGGCCTGTCCCGCTGAGCGTGCACTCCACCAGGGTCGGCACCTGACCCGGGCCCTGCACGAGGACCTGCAGCGGACCAGGACTCGCAGTCAGCGCGAGCCTGCCCGCGGGATCGAAGGAGAGGGGGGGATCCTGCAGGAGGATCCAGTCCTCCGCATCGGGAGGGCACGGGTTCAGCTGCAGCGTGGCGATCTGCTCGAGGGAGAGGCCCAGGTCACCCAGATCGAGGACGGCAGGCGCCGGGTCCCGGCGCGTTCGCCCGGGGCTGGAGCCGGGGTCGGGGCTGCCCCGCGAGCCTCCCGGCTCAGCGCTGTCCAACCCCCGCGCATGCGCCCCCTGGCGGACTCCCGGCTGTCTGAGGTCATCCCCCTGCCCGGTGGCGCCCTTGCCAACACTGCTGGGGACCTCGACGCGCGATGCCCGCTGATCATGGCCCTGGGCGCGGATCAGGACCGCGCCCGCGGTGGCCGAGACCGACAGGCCCTCGAAGCGCCCCCACGCATCCGTCGAGACTGCCGGGATGGCCTCGGGCAGCCATGCGCCGCCGACCATGAGGTGGGCCTCCACCTGGGCGCCGGCCAGGGGCAGCCCGCTGGCCGCGGAGATCACGCGCCCGCGTACGCCCATGCGGTCGCGGAGAACCAGGTCCCGTTCATGGAGCTCGCCGGGCACGAGGTCCACGCCCAGAGGAGCCGAGGTGGCTTGCGCTGGCTCAGCGACGGCCAGGAGCTGTACGGCTCCGACTGGGAGTCCCTCCACGCGGTAGGAGCCTTCGCCCGTCACCTCGGCCCGCAGGTGGTGCTCACGGCCCAGATCGTCGAGCGCTCGCACCCTGAGGCCTTGGGGAGGCGGGTCGAGGGGGTGCCCGCTGATCCCGAGGAGCCTGCCGGTGAGGCTCGCCGCAGGTCGTGCAAGGAGCACCGTGGTGGGGGTCCGGGGACCGAGTGAGCCCAGAGCGGAGCTGTAGGGATCGCCAGTCCCGCGTGCAGAAGGAGCCGAGCGCTCGGCGGTGGGCGCCTCCGGGCCTGCGTCCGGGCCGGATCCCGCAAGACCCGGTTCGCCACGGGTGCGGGCCACCGCTGGACTCGACCACAGGCCTGTGCGCACCTCGAACCAGACGGGGCCGTCCGGGAGGCTCCTGAAGGTTGCCCTTCCATGTGCGTTGGTCTGGGTCCGGGTGCAGACCCTGCGGCCCCCCTCCGACCAGAACGCCACGACCTCGGTGTTGGTCACGGCAGCGCCGCTTCCCTCCTCGACCAGCAAGACGGCGTGGGGCTCAGCGCGGGCGGTCTCCAGAGTCAGCTGCATGGTCGTACCCGGGAGAGGGGCGCTGAAGACTCGTTCAACCTGAACCACACCCGGCATGCGGAGGGTGCACGCGAGCTTCGTCTCCTCCGCCAGGGTGAGACCCTCGAAGCGGCACCGCCCCGTCCCATCCAGGTCTGCGGTGGTAAGCGCGGTCTCGTGTGACGCGCCTGCGGGGTGGAGCAGCACCTCGCCGCCGGTCGCCTCTCCAGGCCAAGGACGCACCGTCACCTCGAGCTGAAAGGCAAGAGGCTCGAGCTCCGGCGCTTGCGATCGGACGCCCACGGGCACGACATGGTCAGGAGCTTCAGCCTGCCCCTGATCGGGCAAGCCTGTCAGCGCCTGTGCTCGCTCGGGTCCGCCCTCCTGGGCGAGGAGAGGTGCCGCCTCGGGTTCCTCGCTCACATGCAACTGGCCCGCACCCTCGACGCCCAGGCTCGGGGACGGTGCTCGAAAGGCGCTCCAGGTGCGTAGGGCGAGCAGGCTCGCGAGTAGGGCCACGCCCGCCACGAGAAGTCGCGCACCTCCTTCCGACCCGGCCCGGGCGCGCCTCGCCCCAGTGCGATGGGGGCCTCCGAGCGAAGAGCCGCGATCTCTGGAGGCCTGCGGGAACGGACTGCCGGCTCGGCTGGAGCCGTCGCGGCTTCTCTGGGCTTGGACCGTGGGTTCCTGCATCGCGAGGTCGAGGCTTCCGGATGGGGCTCAGGGAGCGGGAGGCGGAGGTGTCGGGGCGGGGACGGCGTCCGCCTGGCGCACTGGAGGCGTGCGGCGCTTGACGCTGATGGGGACGCCGCTGCCCCCGCCGCCCGCCAGGGCGGCGGGGGGGGCGCAGAGGAGGAGAAGGGACACGGTGAGCACGCGTCGCGCGCTGGAGGCGCGGGGCGGCCAAGTGGGGGTGGTTCGCATCGAATTCGAGGGTCAGGCCTCTCCGTAAGGGCCGTGGATGTCGGTGAAGGCGGGGTGCAGCTCTCGCGCCCAGGTCGGCAGCTCACGGTGCAGCCGGGTGCGACGCAGGAGCTCTGTCATGGAGTCCGGTGTCGACGCTCCTCCGGCGTCCAGGCAGGACTGGAGGGCCTGGAGTGATTCCTCTGCATCCCTGCGTGACGATGCGCAGAGCGCACAGTGCAGGCGCACGAGGTGGGGGAAGGACCAGTCCGGCTCCAGCTCCACGGCGGCTCGGGCCTGGGGAAGCCCCTGGAAACCCATGTGCCGTACGCGCAGGTCTGCCGCCGCGGCCAGGGCACCGGCTCGCTGTCGTGCAGGAAGCGGAAGCGCCGAGAGTCGCTCATAGCTCTCCAGTGCGCGCGTGCGCAGGTGCTGGGCCTCAGCGGCTCCCGGCGTGCCGGTGCTCGCATGAGTGCGTGCGTGGCTGGCTGCCTTGCTCGCTGCACGGGAACCGGAAGGGATGACTGAAGGGCTTGCCGCACGGCTTGTCGCATGGCTCAGCATGGGGCCGGAGCCAGGTCGAGCCGCGCGGGCGCGCCCCCATGCCATGCCGGCTGCCACGCGGTGATCCGAGACCCACTTGTCGAGGCCGGCCCGGAGCCAGACGCCTTCGGTGGAGGGGGTGAGCCGTTCTGCGAGGTCGAGGGCCTGCCGGATGCTCGGCGGGGTCGGATCCTGGAGCTCCTCAAGAGCAGCGAGGAGCCGCAGAGCCCTGACCTCTGCAGGCTGGGAGTCCTCGGGAGCGGAAGCGGAACCCACGCGCTCTCCCTGGAGCAGAGCCTGGTGCTGGAATCGGAGAACTCGACGCGCATGGGCGGAGTCCGTTCGAACCGAGAACCTCGGCTGGAGGCTCCACTGACTTCGCGACATGGCGGATCGAGCGGCAGCAAGCAGTGCCAGCCCGAGTGCTTCGGCCCGATGGCATCCAAGCCGAGCCTCCAGGGCGCTAGGCGAGGGAGACGGGCGGCCTGATGGGGACCTGCTGGTGGTCTTCATGGGGGCGCCCGCGCCGGGCGCGGATGCGGCGGCATCGCGACCCGAGTCGCGAGCGGCCCAGTCGGCCATGGAGCTGCCCATGAAGTGAGCCGGGGCGCTCTCGGAGACGCTGCGCGCACCGATGTCGGCGAATAGCTCCTCGAGGCTGCGTCGCACCTCGGGGTCGAGGCCCTGCGGGAGCGGCGCGTTCACGGGCGCACCCCCTCGAGCGCAGCACAGCTCGCCTGGATCGAGCGCAGGGCGCGTTCGATGCGGTCACGAATGAGCCCCGAGGACCAGCCGGATTCCCGAGAGAGGTCCTCGAGCGACTGGCCTGCGAGGGCCAGGCGGAAGAGGGGGGTCCTGAGTGCCCTTGGCAGTCCGTTGAGGGCCAGGGAGACCTGGAGACCCATGGAGTCGGGCGTCCCGAGGGCGGCCTGGAGGCGGAGGAAGCGCGGCTCCTTGCGCAGGTCCTCGTCGTGCATGGCGATCATGCGCTCCTCGTCCCGCCACAGGCAGAGGGCGATGGCATCGTCCAGGCGCTGCCGGCACCAGGCCTCGAGGTCGGCCGAGCCTTCGGAGAGCTCCCCCGCCGCGAGTCCGATCGCGATGGCACCTTCGAGGACCACCTCATCCTCATCCAGGGCGAGGGCCTCATCGAAGAGATGCGCCTCGACGGTGGCCTGCCACCCAGGCTCTGCGAGGACGGCCTCGGCTGCTCGAACGGTCAATTCGTAGGCGAGAGCCGGAAGGACCTGAAGCGAGTCCTGCACGAACGGCGAAGAGGGGAACCGGCGTACGAGCTTCTTGAGCCCAGGGTCTTCGTGCATCAGCACCTCCTTGTTGGTGAGCCTTCTTCGGACCGAGAGCCCTCCTCGGCGCGTGGCCATGGCGAGGGCCATCCGGCCTGAGCGCATTCCGCGGGGCGATGGGCTGCGGACGGGTCCCATGGGCCCACCTGAGGGAGGCCCGAGTCGGGAGTGGGGACGCTTCGCCGCCTGCCGGCCCGGTTCTCCGTGGACCGGGGCTGTCCAGGGCGAGCGAGGATCCGCTCGGTGCAGCCGTGCAAGGGAGCCCCTCGGAACTCGGGGACGGGAGGTCCGGCAAGGGGCGTTGGCCAAGCTGCAAGGGACCGTCGTGCTCGACGCGGGCCTGGTCCTCGGGGGCGGGATCGTCCTCACGCGAATAAGACGCTCGGAGGCGGTTCCCGGTTTCGGGGCGGTGGCGTGAAGTTCTCCTCCCCAGGGTGGGAGAGCTGGTCGTAAGACCCTTCCATACCGAGACTTCGGGATCGCTGGGCCTGCGCGGCGAATCTTGAATGCCTGGCGATGCGGGAAGCGCAATGCCGAAAATCGGGGAGCCCACGAAGGCCGCTGTTGTCCACATTCCTCTGCGCGGGCCGCGATGCCAGAGTCCGCGGTGAGCCCGCTCCGGCCGCTCGTGGGCACGGCAGCACTCGGCACGGCAGCGCTCGGCACGGCAGCGCTCGGCACGGCAGCGCTCGGCACGGCAGCGCTCGGCACGGCGGCCTCCGGAGCGGATGACGGGCGGCCCAGTGGAGGACGGCCCAGTGGAGGACGGCCCAGTGGAGGACGGCCCAGTGGAGGAGAGGCGCCTGGGAGGAGCCCGTCGGGGCTCGGCGACCCCGGGTTCTGGGCCGCGTGCGAAACCAGAGGGCCCCGAACCCGTACAAGGTCAGGCCAGCTGCCCGTCGCAGCGACGCCCCGACGGCCTGACCCGTTCTACTCAGAGACCCCACCGACCATGCACGCCCCGCGCCTTGCCGCCGCCGCCCTCGCCCTGATCCTGCTTCCGGCATGCCTGGTGACGGGCGGGAGGAAGAACGAGACCAGCGGCACCTTCGTGAGTCAGGAGACTCTTGCGGAGATCGCAGAGGGGGAGTCGGAGGCCTTCGTGGTGGAGCTGCTTGGAGAGCCGAGTCGCCGGATCGAGAAGGCCAACAGCCCGGTCGTGCTGCTCGCATGGGACTGGGAGCGGCGGGTGAAGCGCGCCGGGGCGATCCTCTTCGTGTTCGCCACTGGGAACGAGGACACGCAGAGCGCGACGACTTGGGTGCGCCTCGATGAGGGTCAGGTGACGAAGGTCTGGCAGGACGCCCCGTCGGTCTCCTCCGGTGACGCCAAGGAGTGAGCGCGTCGAGGGGGGGCCGTTGCGAGCAGTGCCCGCTCAAGCTCCTCTTCAGGGTCCTCGCAGCCCCAGCTGTCCAGACGCTCCTGCCAGGGGAGCCGCGCGGCGAGCGGAGCCGCGTGCAGCCGGGCAAGCCATGCGCAGGCGGCGCGGCCGCGTAGGCCCGTGAGTCCCTCGATGGCGAGCAGCCTCGGGGTCAGGAGGCAGGGGCGCCTGCCGTGAGCGCGCTCGGCGTCGAGCCGGACGGCACGGCGGCAGCTCGTGGCCAGCAGGAGCTCGAGGGCAGGGAGCCTGCCGCGGGCGGAGGGTGGGCGCGACCCGGCCCGGGTG
>JBDQFW010000099.1:0-12594 GCA_040265735.1 Planctomycetota bacterium
CCTTCTCCGCGCTCCCCACCGCCTCCGGCAGCTCAGAGGGCAGCAGCGGCCGCAGGAATTCCAGGTTCCGCTCCTCGAGCGACCCCCGCGTCACCCCCAGGGTGTCCAGCCAGCGCATGCACAGCTCGAGGCGCCGGTCGTGGCGCTCCTTCACGAGGAGCTCGCGCCGCACATCGTCGGCCTCGTACAGCGCCAGCCGCTCGCCCAGGCTCGCCAGGAAGTCGTGGACCTGGAGGAGGTACTCGCGACTGGGATTGGCCCAGCGGATGAACGAGCGCTGGAGCTCGATGTCCTCCTGGTGGAACAGCAGCTCGCACCAGGCAGGCTGCCCGTCCCGGCCGGCTCGGCCCAGCTCCTGCAGCCAGGCCTCGAGGGTCCGCGGGGCCTGGGCGTGCAGCACGAAGCGGCAGTCGGGCTTGTCGACCCCGAGCCCGAAGGCAGGCGTGGCGAGCACGACCTCGTCGGGGCTCTCGGTCCAGCGACGCTGCGCGCGCCGGCGCTCGTGTGCGCTCATGCCGCCGTGGTACGCGAGCGTGCGGAGCCCGCCCGCGCGCAGGTCCTCCGCGAGCCGCTCGAGGTCGCGGATCCGCGTCAGGTAGACGATGCCTGCCCCCTCCAGGGCTCGCAGGCGCGCCGCCACCAGCTCGAGCCGCTCATCCTCGTCGAACACCTCTGTCGCCGCCAGGAACAGGTTCGGACGCTCGATCCCCGCGCGCACAACCAGGGGCTCGCGCAGGCCCACGCGGCTGCAGATGTCCTCGGCCACTCTCGGCGTCGCCGTGGCGGTGACCGCAAGCGTCGGCGGATTCCCCAGCTCCTCGCGGTACACGGCCAGCCGCGAGTAGTCGGGGCGGAAGTCGTGCCCCCACTGGCTCACGCAGTGGGCCTCGTCGATGGCCATGCGCGTGATGGGGAGCCGCGACGCCA
This sequence comes from Planctomycetota bacterium, assembly GCA_040265735.1. Taxonomy (GTDB): domain Bacteria; phylum Planctomycetota; class UBA1135; order UBA1135. Next base: position 928 of record JBDQFW010000099.1, read on the forward strand.
GCGCCCTGAAGGCGGGGCTGCGCAGGCGCTCGGGGGTCACATACAGCAGGTCGAGCTCTCCGCGCGCCGCCTCCTCGAGCCGGCGCTGCCGCTCGGGGCGTTCGACCTGGGAGTGCACGCACGCAGCCCGCAGGCCCTGGGCCTGCAGCGCCCGCACCTGGTCGTCCATGAGAGCGATCAGCGGGCTGACCACGAGGGTGAGGCCATCGAGGATGAGAGCAGGCAGCTGGTAGGTCAGGGACTTCCCGCCGCCGGTCGGGAGGCACAGGAGCGCGTCGCGCCCCGCGAGCACGGCCCGCACGACCTCCTCCTGATGGGGCCGGAAGGCCTCGAGGCCGAAGGAGGAGCGAAGGACCCGGTGGATGTCCGCGTCCGTCACCGGGCGCGTCCCCCAGGCTCGCCGTCGGGGACCGCGAGCGAGCCCGCGGGGGCGGTCCCCGGTCCTCCGCTGGGCTCGAGTGAAGCCTCGCTCGTGCCGCTCGCTGCGAGCTCCTGGGACGCGCGCGGACCCACAGGGGAGAACTCGAGGTCCTGCCCCGGCGCCTCGGCCCCCTCGGCCGCCTCGACCCGCGAGGACTCGCCCCCGCCCCAGCGCGCCGCGCCCAGGAGCGCGGCCGTCAGGCAGAGCGTGCCCCAGGGGAGACGCGGGGACCGAACGGGACGCGGGTGCATCGAGCTCGGAGTCTGCCAAACGCGGCAGGTCGGCCGCACGCCTCGCACCCTCGCGATCGGGGGAGGATGGCCTATCCTCCCTGCCATGGGCTCGACCCCCCTGATCCTGGTCCCCACGGAGGGTGAGCGCGCGCGGCTCGAGGCCCTGGGAGGCCTCGCTGGCCTCCCCATGGCCCTCTGCGGCTTCGGACCCGTGGCGGCGGCCGCACGCAGCGCCCAGCTCCTCGGAGCGCAGACCGCGGACCGCGTGCTGCTGCTGGGCATCGCGGGCACCTCGGATCCCGAGGCCCTGCCCGTGGGCGGCGCCGCAGCGTTCGGAGCGGTGGCGCTGGATGGCCTGGGGGCCGGCGAGGGACCTGGCCGCCTGAGCGCCGCCGACCTGGGCTTCCCGCAGTGGGAGGACGCGCAGGGGCCCGTCCACGGTCACCTGGACCTCGAGCAGCCTTTCGGTGCGGGGGGCGAGGAGCAGGCCCTGCTGCTGACGGTCTGCGCGGCCAGCGCGGACGCTGAGCAGGCGGCCGAGCGACGCAGGCGCTTTGCAGCCCTCGCCGAGGATATGGAGGCCTTCGGAGTGGCCCTCGGCTGCCACCTCCAGGGAGCCTCCCTTGCGGTGGTCCGCGGCGCGAGCAACCGCACCGGCGACCGCGAGGTCAGGGGCTGGCGCATCGACGAGGCCCTGGCTGCCGCGCGGAGCACCGCCCTCTCCCTCCTGGAGACCTGGGGGGCCCTGTGAACGAGCCCGTGCGCCTCACCGTCGGGCTCTCGACCTGCCCCAACGACACCTTCCTGTTCCACGGCCTGCTCAGCGGCGCCGTCCCCACCCCGGGCCTCGAGCTCGCGTTCGAGCTGCTGGACCTCGAGGAGCTGAACCTCGGCCTGCTCGGCGGGCGCTTCGACGTGGCCAAGGGCTCGTTCGCCCTGGCCCTCGAACGCGCCGAGGAGCTGATGGTCCTGCCGGTGGGCTCGGCTCTGGGGCGCGGGAACGGGCCCCTGCTCCTCGCTCGCGCGGAGGACCTCCTCCCTGGCCCGGGGGTCCGCGTGCTCGCCCCCGGCGCGCACACCACCGCCAACCTGCTCCTGCACCTGTTCCACGGGCCGAGCCTGCGGGAGGCCGAGCTCGAGCAGGTGGTCTTCTCGGCCATCCAGCCGGCCCTGCAGGCGGGAACGGCCGACCTCGGAGCCTGCATCCACGAGGGGCGCTTCACCTGGGAGAGCCAGGGGCTCGCCCTCATTGAGGACCTCGGCGCGCGCTGGGAGGCGGAGACCGGGGCGATGCTGCCGCTCGGAGGCCTCTTCGCCAGGAAGCGGGTGGAGCCGCGCGCACTCGACCTGCTCACAGCCGCCCTGCGCGCCAGCCTCGAGTACGGCTACGCCCACCCCGAGGAGGCCCTGGAGACCATGCGGGACCACGCGCAGGAGCAGAGCGACGCGGTGCTCTGGTCCCACGTGGAGCTCTACGTCACCACCCAGACCCGGGACCTGGGCCCGGAGGGACGCGCCGCCCTGGGGCACCTCGCAAACCGCGCCCGGGCCGCGGGCCTGCTCGCCGAGGGCGCGCCCGGCCTCGCGATTCACGGCCCCTCCCGGCTGCTGCACCTGGCCCCCCCGGAAGCGGCACCTGCCCTGACGGCTGGCCAGCCCTGGCATCCGCCCTCCCTCGAGAGCGAGGGCTTCGTGCACCTCTCCTTCGAGCACCAGGTGGCTGGATCCCTGGCCGCGCACTTCACCGGACAGGGCCCGCTCGCGCTGCTCGAGCTGCGCCCTGAGCTGCTGGCCGCGCCGGAGGTGCTCCTCGAGCTCTCCCGCGGGGGCGCTCCATTCCCCCACCTCCACCGAGAGCTGCGCCCCGAGGACCTGCTGCGCACCTTCGAGGTGCCCGCGACCCCAGAGGGCGGTCATCGCCTTCCCAGCGAGGCCGCGCTCCCCGCGCCCTCCTAGGGCGCCGCGGCCGCTCGATTGAAAAAAGCGAAGCCGCGCGACCCCCGTGGGGACCGCGCGGCTTGCAGTGCGGGGCTCGAGGCCCCCAGGAAGCGGCTCAGCCGTTCCCGCTGCCGTCGCGGAGCTCCAGCATCTCCTTGCGGATGTCACCGGCGAGGTTCTTCACCTCCATCATGGCCTTGCGCACGCGGGCGCAGGCGGCCTTGTTGCCTTCGGTGGCCTTCTGGACGTCGGCGCGGGACTCCTCGATGACGGAGCAGAGCTTGTCGAAGTTGGCGGTCATGGATCGTCTGGGGGGGTTCCGGGGAAAGGGTGCGACTGCAGAGGGCAGCCGTCCCGTGTCCTGAGGCCCAAGGAGACACCTCCCTGCGGCTCCAGATCAAGCCCCGAGGCCCCCAGAAAGGCCCTGGGGGCGGGGTGCGCCGCCGGGGCAGGACCTCCCCAATCGCGCCTAAGGCCTCCATTCGCAGGAACTTAGGCGCGAAAAGACCGGCCGAGGCCGCCCGGCGCCAGCCTCAGCGCGTGGGGTCCTTCTTGACCCCGCCCAGCCGCAGGACCGTGCGCCACTCGGCCGCGGTCACGGGCTGGACGCTCAAGCGCTGCCCCTTCTGGACGACCGCCATCGCCTCCAGGCCCGCGGTGGTCTTCAGGGTCTCGAGGGAGACGACCTCCTCGAAGGCCTCGACCCCTTCGAGGGTCACCTGGAACCAGCGCGGGTCGTCCGGATCGCTCCCCGGGTCCGCGTACTTGTGTCCAACCTCGAACTGCGTCGGGTCGGGGTGGCCACCCTCGACAACGCGCGCGAGCCCCACCACGCCGGGGACCTTCGTCCGCGAGTGGTAGTAGAGGACCCCGTCCCCCACCTGGAAGTCGTCCCGCATCATGTTGCGGGCCTGGTAGTTGCGGACCCCGTCCCAGCCGGTGCGCCGGCGGGGGGCCGCCAGCAGGTCGTCGAACGAGAAGACGTCCGGCTCGGACTTCATCAGCCAGTAGCGACGCGCCATGGCGAGCAGCCTAGCGGGGCTTGGCTTCACCTGCGAGGAACAGGGTCCCACGGCGCACCATGTCAGGGTCCCGCAGGATCCTGCGGTGGCCCAGGCCGACGCCCTCCATCAGGCCGGCTCCCTTCCAGCTCTCGGCCACGCGCCGGCCCTCGTGCAGGGGCACATCGCGATCGCCAAGGTCGTGGAGAACCAGCAGGGGCTCACTGCGCCGCGGAACCAGGGCGCTCATCGAGACCTCGTCGGCGCGCACTCCGTAGTGCTGCTCGAAGCGCTCCAGGATCCTTCCAGCCAGCCCGCGCACGCCGGTCATGAGCGCCACGAAGCGCTCGATGTAGCCGGCCAGGTCCCACGGAGGCGCCACGAAGACGACGCGCTCGAAGGGGACGCCCCCCTCCATGGCCAGGGTGGTGGCGGCCGCTCCCATGGAGTGGGCGATGCAGCCGTGGAACGGCCCCTTGGCCTGGGCCACGGCGCGGATGCCGTCGCGGAAGCGAATCACGCTCGACCGGCGGCCGACGCTCTCGCCGTGCCCGATGTGGTCGAAGAGGACGACCTCGAAGCCGGCGTCGAGCAGGGGGTCCACGAACGCGCCGAGCTGGGCGCCGCGCCCCTCCCAGCCGTGGACCAGCAGCACCTTGCGGGGCGCCGCGCCGAAGCGCCAGGTGGTCAGGAGGTGCCCCTCACCCGCGTCCACCACCTCGCGGTGGCCGCGGCGGAGGAGCTCCTCCTCGCGCTGAGGGCGCTCGTGCCGCCGGGGCCGGATCGCGGCCCGCGTGGCCCAGGCCAGGGCCAGCCCGGGCGCCACGGCGTGCAGGACGCGGAACGCCGCCCGGAACAGGGCCAGGCCGAGGGAGTTCTCGGCGCCGCGCTGGCTCGCGGGGTGGGCATTGGGCGTGGGCATGGGCGTCGGAGTCTAGGACCTCGGCGGGGTGGACTCGACCGCGTCGTCCTCCGCCTGCCCCACCGCGGGGCGCGGGCCTTGGTCGGCCTCCACTCCGGCGCCGAGGGGGCCGAGCCCGTCCCCTCGCTGCCGCAGCCAGCGGTTACGGAGGACCTCGAGGTCGAGGCGCGGGGCCAGGGAGGCGACCCAACGCGAGCGCCCTGACGGGGCCAGGCGCAGGCCTGCTTCGAGGAGCACGCCCAGCGCGGGGTGCCAGAGGGGCAGCTCCACGCGCAGCTCGAGGCCCGCGGCGCGAGCGGCGGGGCCGAGGGCGCCGCCAAGCAAGGGAGCGACGGACTCCGCTCCCTCCGCAGGCTCCTGGGTCCACCAGCAGTCGACCTCGAGGTGTCCCCCGCGCGGGGCTGCGATGGCGAGGCCCTGGAGGCCCCCGTCGCCGTCCCGCACGGCGAACGAGCCGCGTGCGCGCGCAGCGGTCCCAAAGCGCCAGTGCAGGTCCGCCGGGTCAGGATGGGCTGCGAGCGCCGCCATGCTCCCTGCAGCGGCCGCGAGGGCGCAGGCTGCCTCGTCCAACGCCGCGTGCTCGAAGGGCGCCGCGGGCAGGCGCGGGAGGCCCTCGGCCACGAGGACCGCGCCCACGCGCTCGAGCCCGGCCGCGCGCACGACCCGCTCGGCGCCCTCCCGCGCGCACTCGAGGACCACGGCGAGAGCCCCCGCCTCCCGGGCGCGGAGAAGAGCCGCCTCCAGGGCGGCGCGCGAGGGGAGCTCCTCCTCGCCCCGCCAGGCAAGGGTCCACACGGCGCGCAGGGCGCCGCGCCAGGGGTGCGCCGCGGGAACCGCCCAGAGGCCGGGCTCCAGCTCGAGCGCGCCCGGGGCCTGTGCGAGCCAAGCCGCCCCGCCGTGCACGGACTCCACACCGCCGGGCAGGGTCACGCGGGGCCTCCCACGAAGTGCGTCCACTGCTCACGCCTCATGCCAGGTCCGTGTCCGCAAGGGTCCAGCGCAGCTCCCGCGCGAGGAGATCCTCGCCGGCACGCGCATCGAAGCTGCGGCCGACCAGGGCGTACGGAGTCGGCGCGGGCCGCCAGCCGCGCTGCTGCAGGCGCGCGAGCTCGGGGTCGGCTTCCCCCAGCGCCAGGGCGAGGGCGGTCCAGCCGCGCGCGCGCGCACACTCGTCGAGGGCGGCCTCGAGGGCCCACGCGGCGTCCTCGTCTCGCAGGGGAACGAAGCGGTCCACCAGCACGCCGACGCGCGTGGCTCCCTCCTGCCGCTCGCGCAGCACGGCCCAGGCGGCGCAGGCCCCACCCCGGCTCAGGAGCACGCGCGTGTAGGCCACGCCAGGGCGCTGCTCGAAGCGCCAGCGGAGGAACGCAGGTCCACGGTCGAAGGCCACCGCGGGCGCCTCGCGCGCGAAGTGATCCGAGAGGTCTGTGGGCCAGGGCGCGTCGAGGGCCAGGTCGAGGTCCCAGCGCGCCGTTCCGGCCTCCCGAACGGGGCGCGTGAGCTGAAGGAACTCCTGCAGGACGCTGTAGCCCAGGCCCGCGCGCCCCAGGCGCCAGGCAGGACGAACGGGGAACCCGAAGCAGAACGCGAAGCGCTCGCTGACCGCCTCCCCCGCGCCGACCCCGCAGTGCTCCTCCATGAACGCCTCACAGGCGGCCTGGAACGCGGCCGCCCGGGCACGCGGGGCGAGCTGCGCGCCCGCGAAGGTGTCCACCGCCTGGCCGGCGCGCAGCAGCTGGCCGTGGACACGCACGGCCTGGCCAAGGGCGCCGTAGTGGGCGAGCACCGCTCCGGCGTCGTCTCGCAGGGTGACGAAGGGGGCGCCGCCCGGCGCCCGCTCCGTGCGCCACTCCCACTCCTCCGGGGTGCGCCGCTCGTGCCCGGGATCGAGGGCACGGAACGCGGCATCGAAGGCCTCCTCGAGGACCCCGTCCCGGGTCGAGGTCCGCCGCGTGTCCGCCCAGCGCATCCCTGGATCCTGACGACCCGAGCCGGGCGATGGAAGCGCAACGCCCTCCGCTCCCCCTCCCGCCTTCCTCGCCCTCCCAGAATCACGCGGCTAGAGGAGCGCGAGAGGGCACCCCGTCCTGCGGAGCGCGAGGGGAACCGAGGCCAGAGAAGCGCCGGTGGCGGGAGTGCATGGGAATCGAACCCACCGGTCACGCTGTTCACGCAACCCGACCGGCTTTGAAGGCCGGGCGGAACACCAGCTCCGATCCACTCCCGTGTACCGGCTTCCCCATCCTAGCCGCCGGTGGGCCGGGGCGCGGCCGCGGTCACGCGCCCGTCGCGGGCAGCAGGCGGCCGGGGGCCCCGTGCTCGAGGCCGTCAGGCAGGCCACCGGCCCAGCGCCTCCACACGCGCCGGCCCTCGCGCTGTCCGCAGAGGGCCACGCTAAAGGGCGCGCCTTCGGGCTGGGAGTCGAAGCCCTCCGGGAGCAGAACCTCGACGGCCGGCGCCCCGTGGACGACGGTCTCGCCCAGGCGCGCGACCACGACGGCCTCGTCCAGACCTCCCGCGTCCTCGAGGCGCAGGACCACGCGGCGCCCGCTGCGCCGCAGGGTCACCGTGGCGCGCGGTGCGCCGGGCTCCTCGCGCAGCATCTCGAGGCGCGTGCTCAGGGGCTCGGCCCACGCCACCCGGCGCCGCTCGAGAGGGGCGTCGAGCAGGAGTCGTCCCCCCGCGGAGAGGTCCGTGCGCCCTCCCCCGGGCCAGAGGTTCCCCTGCCAAGAGTAGAGAGCACCCACCAACGGATCCGGGCCGGGGCTGCGGCTGCCTCCCTTCAGACTCAGCGGCAGCGACCGCGAGGCTCCGGGCTGCAGGCGGAACGCGGCCGGCAGGCCTTCGATGTCGAACGCGCCCCCGCGGGCGAAGAAGCCCACGCGCACCTCCACCTCGACCGGAAGGGGATTGTGAAGCGTGAGCATCTCCTCCCAGCGCCCCGACCAGGTGCCGTGCACGCGATCGGACTCGGGAGCCGCCTCGGGCACGACGCGCAGGACCGGCGCCTCCACCGGCCACGATCGACAGTGCGGGGCGAGCCGAGCCAGCGCGCGCGCCGCCAAGGCCCGGTGGGGCTCGTTGCTGTTCAGGCCGTGGAAGCCCAGCACGCACGCCGCAAGGAGGTCGTCGGGGTGGTCGACCGACCAGGCCCAGCGCTCGATCCCGCGCGGGAGGCGCTGGAAGTGCGGCGTGCGCCAGCCTCCCGGGCCGAACCCAATGGCCTGGTAGCGGCGCGCAGCGACCTGCTCGATCGCCTCCGCGTCCACCTGATCCACGAGCAGCATGGCGGGCAGGCCATGGGCCTGGGCCTGCTCGAGCTCCTCGGGGAGGTACGAGGCCACGCGCATGGGCGGGCGGGGCTCGAGCCCCTCGAGGCGCTCGACGAGCGCAGGCACGAGGCCCGCCTCCTTGAGCTCGATCATGTGGAACGGAAGGGCGCCGCGACGGTCGAGCAGCTCGAGCGCCTCGTCCAGCAGCGGGATGGGCTCCCCTGCAAAGCCGCGCCCGAACCAGCCGCCCGCGTCGACGCCCACAAGGCCAGCCATGCCGCGCGCCGCAAGCCGCCCCTCGGCGTCCGTCGTGCGGTCGAGCGTCTCGTCGCGCATGAGGACAAGATCCCCGCCGGCGCAGGCGCGCAGGTCGTACTCGATGCCGTCGAGTCCCGCCTCGAGGGCGCGGCGCAGGCTCGCGAGGGTGTTCTCGGGGGCCTCCCGCGGGCTGCCGCGGTGGCCGAGCAGCAGCGGCGGCGGGCCCACGAAGGGCGCGGTGGCCGCGAGGTCCTCGTGGCCGGCGAACGGGCCCGCGATGGTCACCGCGAGGCTGGGCGAAGGAACAGGAGCCGCCCGGCGTACCCGCAGGCGACGAGGCCGGTGCCCCGCCCGGCGAGGGTCGCCGCCGCGAGATGGTGGAGGCGCTCGGTGTCCTGGGCCGCGACCTGGGCCGAGCGGGCGCCGTCCTCACGGCCGTCGAGCGTCATGCCCAGCCAGGAGGAGTCGCCGCGGACGAGGACCGTGACCGCGCCGTCGTAGCCGGCCGTCGCCGCCTCCAGCCCGGCGCGGTCCGGGAAGAGGTCCGCAAGCACGGCGCCACGGAGGCGGTCGAGACTCGTGAGGAGCACGCGGGTCTCCCCTGCCGCCCAGACGCGCAGGCGGCCGTCGTTGCCGCAGAACAGCGCCTCCTTCTCGGTCGCGGCCACCCGCGCAAGCGGCTGCAGCCCGCGGAAGAGCACATCCGACTCGAAGCCTCCGGAGCGGCGCTGGACGCGCACGAGGGAGCCGTCCTCGAGCGCGAGGACCGCGCCGCCCAGGCCAGGAGCCGCGCCCTTGGCGGCCGCCGGCAGCGGGCAGGTGGCGTGCACGCGGCGAGTACCGTCCGCATCCCAGGCGAGGACCGTCACCTGCTCCGCGAAGCCCGCGACGAGGAGCTCGGGGCCCTCGTGCAGGGGACACATGTCTCCGATCGCAACGGCATGAACGAGGGCGCGCTCGCGCAGGAGCTCCTCGGTCTGCCAGGCGCCGCCCGCGGGTCCCGGGACCCAGCGGTGCAGGTGCACGACGCCTTCGCCCGGGTCGTCCTCACCTCCCTGGGCGATGCCCACGGTGACGAGCTCGGCACCCGGAGTGCTGGGATCCAGGTCCCCGATCGCGCACTGGATGGCCTCGCCCGGCAGGGCCGCCACGAGCTCGGCCTGGAAGGAGCCGTCCGGCCCCACGCGCACAACGTGCACCTGGCCGTCCCCGGAGGTGACCGCGAGCTCGTCGCCCGGGCACTCCGGCACCAGGTCGCCCGCTGCGCAGCCGCCCATCTTGACTCCGCGCTCGAGGGCCACCTCCACCTCCCAGGTCGGCTGGGTGAGCGGCAGGCCCAGGCAGCCCCCCAGGCCGAGGGACAGGAGGAGGGAGAGGGAGCGCGCTGAGGGCCTCACGCGGCTCCTCCCTCGCGCAGCTCGATGGCGTGGGCGCCCCGCTCGAGGACGGCCCCAACCCTGTGCGCGGGCACGCCGCGGTCCTGCATGGCCTGCTCGAGCTGCGCAGCGTCCTCCGGCGCGACCGCGATGAGCAGGCCGCCCGAGGTCTCCGCGTCGAAGGTGATCGCCACGCGAGCCGCCTCGCAGTCCTCGTCGACGAGCACCTCGTCACCGATCGCAGCGCGGCTGCGGTTCGAGCCGCCGGAGACCACGCCCTCGCGCGCGAGCTCCAGGGCGCCCTCGGCCAGGGGCAGGTCGGGGACGATGAACGCCAGGGTGACGCCGCTCGCCAGGGCGATGTTGCGCGCGTGCCCCACGAGGCCGAACCCGGTCACATCGGTGCAGGCGTGCGCGGTCACCGTGGCCATGGCCTCGGCCGCCGGCCCGTTGAGGGTCGCCATGATCTCGGCGGCCCGCCGGACCAGCTCGGGGGAGGCCTTGCCGCGCTTGCCCCCGGTCGTGAGCGACCCCATCCCGAGGGGCTTGGTCAGGTAGAGCACATCGCCAGGACGCGCCCCTGCGTTCCCCACCACGCGATCGGGGTCCACCACGCCGGTGACCGCGAAGCCGAACAGGGGCTCGGGCCCCTGGACCGTGTGCCCGCCGGCCAGGACCGCGCCCGCCTCACGCACCTTGTCAAAGCCCCCGCGGAAGATCTCGCGGATCCACTCGGGAGCGAAGTCCTTGGGGAACCCGGCCAGGTTGAGGGCGGAGATGGGACGCCCTCCCATGGCGTAGACATCGGAGAGGGCGTTGGCCGCCGCGACGGCGCCGTAGAGGTAGGGGTCGTCAAGCACCGGCGGGAAGTAGTCCACCGTCTGCACCAGGGCCACGCGCGCGCCCGCGCCCACACCCTCGGCCTCCCCCAGCAGGACGACGCCGGCGTCGTCCACGGTCTGGGGTCCGATCAGCAGGCGGGGATCCGCCGCGGGGTTGGCCTCACGCAGGACCTGCGCGAGCTGCCCAATGGGCATCTTGGCCGCTCACCCGGCGCAGGCTGCGTAGTCGGTCAGGCGCTTGTCGGGGGTCTGCATGGAGGGGTGCTCACTCGAGCGGCGCGGAGTCTACTCGATGGAGACCTCCGGATCCCTGCCCGCGCATCGCGCCCAGGGAGCTCGGCGCCGGCCGTGGCACCCGCCTCCGCTCCGTGCCTCGCTCCGAATCCCTGCGAATTGGCGCGCAACCTGCGCGAGCCTCCGGTGTTGAGGGCGCCGCCGAAGGGCGAGCCGAGGCCCGTGCTCCCGACCGGCCCGTGACCATCCGAACGGCCCCCGACCATGCAGCCTCCCTCCCCCAAGCGCACCTCTCCCGCGCGCCGCCTGCTCCTGTTCTTCCTCCTGACCGCGGCGCTCCTGTACGCGGGCATCCGTGAGCTGGCGGGAGACGGGGGCTTGGCCATGGTGTCGGACCACCAGGTCCTCGTCCGGCATGACATGGCCTCGGGGTCCCTGAGCTCCGACGACCGCCCGGGCGCCCACGGGTTCGTCCCGTGGCTCGAGGAGGTGCGCGTGCTGGACCGACGCACCTTGCGCTATGTGATGGGCGGAGACGGTCCCGATCCGGACCAGCGCGTCCCGGCCCTCGTGGTCCGCGGTCGCGACGGAGCGAACCACGCCTTCCTGGAGGTCGAGCTCCAGGTCGCTCTCGACAGCGAACGGGCCGATGTCGCCCTGGTGGATCACGGGGGATCGCGAGCGACGATCCTGCGCCTGGTGGACGCCTACGCCCGCCCCGTCTTGCGGGCGGCCTTCGGCGCCTATTCCCCGCGCGACATCGTCCTGCCCGAGAACAAGCAGAGCGGAACGGCCGCGGCAGCCGTTGCGCTTGAGCGCCTGCTCAGGCGCCACGGGATCCGGCTCCTGGAGCTGTCGGTCTCCAAGCCCCAGTTCGCCCCCAAGTACCAGGAAACGATCCAGCGTAGGAAGGTCGCGGAGCAGGAGGTGACCCGCCTAGAGAGCGAGCGCCTTGCCCTCGTGGCCGGCGCTCCCGACCGCCTCACCGGGCTGCGCGCCCAGGAGGAGCGGCGCCTCGAGGAGCTGGAGCGCGAGCTGGCCGAGGCCAAGCGCCTGGCCGCCCGGGCGGCCGAGGACCTCGTCGCGCGCACCGAGCGTGAGGTGGGCGATCAGGTCACGGCGGCAACCCTCGAGCGAGACACCGCCCTCGCGAAGGCCCAAGTCCTGGAG
>JBDQFW010000100.1:0-12438 GCA_040265735.1 Planctomycetota bacterium
GTAGAGGGGGATGCTCAGGAGCTCGAGGCCCAGGAAGAACACCACCAGGTCCTGCGCCCCGGCCATGAGGATCATCCCCATGGGGGCCGTCAGCAGGAGGGCGTCGTGCTCCCCGAGGAACGGAGCCTCCTCGATGTAGTAGCGCCGGGCCGGGGCCCAGGCCAACGCCGCGGAGGCCAGGAACACCAGGGCGAACGCGCCGGTGCGCGCATCGGCGAGGAAGGAGCCGCCGAGGACGGCCCCGGCCGGCTCCGCGACCAGGGAGGCCGCGGACCAGGCAGCCCCTGCCAGGGTCAGGGGCACGAGCAGGGGGCGGGCCGCCTTCAAGGCGGCGAACACATCCGCGATCAGGACCGCGGCCAGGCCAGCGGTCAGCCAGAGCAGGGGGGCCAGGGCCGCGCCAGCGCCCTCGTACAGCTCGTTGAGGAGTTCGGGGTTCATCGCGCGAGGTCCTCCGCGGCCACGGCCGGGGCGTCGTGCAGTGTGGCGGCGAGCTCGAGGCGCTCGCGGGCGTTCTGGATGCGAGCCTCGACGCGGTCGAGGGCCGGGGCAGTGCGCTCGATGAAGGGGCCCGGCATCACGCCCATGACCACGCACAGGACGCAGAGCGGGACGAGCAGGCCGACCTCGCGACCGTCGAGGTCGGGCAGACGCTCGTTCTCTTCGTGAGTGACGGGGCCGAACAGCATGAGGCGCGTGGCCCGCAGCAGGTAGACGGCGCCGAAGATCACGCCGGTGACGGCGATGGCGGCGAGGGTCGGGCTGGCCTCGAACGAGCCCAGCAGGATCATCCACTCGCCCACGAACCCGTTCAGGCCAGGGAGCCCCACGCTCGAGAGGACCGAGAACACGAAGAAGAACGCGAAGGTGGGCATCACCTTGGCGATCCCTCCATAGGCGTCGAGCTCCCGCGAGTGACGGCGCTCGTAGATCATCCCGATCAGCAGGAACAGCAGGCCCGTGGAGAGCCCGTGGTTCACCATCTGGAGCACCGAGCCGCGCATGCCGGCCGTGGTCAGCGCGAACATGCCGAGCACCACGTACCCGAGGTGGCTGACCGAGGAGCAGGCGACGAGGCGCTTCACATCGGTCTGAGCCATCGCCAGGAACGCGCCGTAGACGATGCCCACGGCGCCCAGGGTCATGAACAAGGGCGCGGCCTCGACCGCGGCCATCGGGAACATGGCGATCCCGAACCGCAGCAGGCCGTAGGTGCCCATCTTGAGCAGCACGCCCGCCAGGATGACCGAGCCCGAGGTGGGGGCCTCGGTGTGGGCGTCAGGGAGCCAGGTGTGGAAGGGCAGCACCGGAACCTTGATCGCGAACGCCAGGGCGAAGGCCGCGAACAGCCATCCCTGCGTGGAGAGGTCCTGGGCCACGGCCCAGTCGGTCAGCCGGGTCAGGTCGGTGGTGCCGGCCTGGTACGTCAGCGCGATGGCCGCGACCAGCATCACCAGGGAGCCCGCCAGGGTGTACAGGAAGAACTTGACCGTCGCGTACAGGCGCCGGCTTCCGCCCCAGATCCCCAGCATGAAGTACAGCGGGACGAGGCTGATCTCCCAGAAGAAGTAGAACAGCACCAGGTCGCTGGCGAGGAAGACGCCCATCATCCCGGTCTCCATGACCAGGAGCCAGACAACGAACTCGCGCACGCGCTGCTTCACATGGCCGCTGGCGGAGAGCGCGACCACGGGCATCAGGAAGGCGGTCAGGGCGACCATCAGGATCGAGATCCCGTCCACGCCCAGCGTGTAGTTCACGGCCACCGCGCCGGGGAGCTCGAACCAGGGGGTGGTCTCCGTCAGCTGCAGGCCGGCGTCCGTCGCGTCGAAGCCCTGCCACACGAGCAGGCCCAGGACGGCGTTGACTAGGGTCACGCCCAGGGCGCCGAGCCGGAGGGCGCGGTCGTCCTTGATTGGGGCTAGGGCGAGGAGCACGGCTCCCGCGAGGGGGACGAAGGTGATGAGGGTCAGCAGGGGCATGGCTCAGGCTCCCATCCACATCCAGAGGGCTGCGAAGAGGGCGGCCGCGCCGCCGAACACCAGCCCGTAGCCCGCCACGCGGCCATCGGCCTGGCGGGCGACACGCTCTCCCGAGCTGCTGGCGAAGCGGGCCAGCCCGTTGACGGCGCCGTCGATCAGGGCCAGGTCCAGGAGCGCTGCGATGGCGGCGGCGCCGGTCATGAGGGGCTGGACGATCAGGACCTTGTAGGCGCGGTCGATCCCCCAGGCGTCCGCCAGGGTCGTCGCGAGCTCGGGTCGCTGGGCGGCGAAGGCCTCGTCGGAGGCCAGGCCTCCGCGGTGGGCCAGGAACGCGCGCCGGGCGCAGACGATCGCGATCAGGCTGCCTAGCCCGAGGAGGGCCCACTCCACCGCGTGGGAGAGGTGGGGCAGGTGGCCGCCGTGGTGCGCCGCGAGCAGCTCCTTGCCGGGCGCCACCACGGGCTCGAGCCAGCCATCGAGGAGGTGCGGGACATGCAGCACCGGGGGCAGGCCGAGCAAGCCGCCTCCGATCGAAAGCACGGCCAGCACCATCAGTGGCACCGTCATGATCGCGGGGGACTCGTGCGGGTGCACGGCGTGCGCGTCGAAGCGCTCCTCGCCGAAGAACACGAGGGCGACCATCCGCCAGGAGTAGGTGGCGGTCATGGCCGCCGTCACGATCCCGATGGCCCAGAAGATCCAGGACACGCCGCCGCTCGCAAAGGCGAAGGCGAGGATCTCGTCCTTCGAGAAGAAGCCCGAGAGCAGGGGCAGGCCTGAAAGGGCCGAGGCGCCCGCGAGGAAGGTCAAGTAGGTGCGTGGCATGTGGCGCTTGAGCCCGCCCATGCGGTGCATGTCCTGCTCCTCGTGCATCCCGTGGATGACCGATCCGGCTCCCAGGAACAGGAGCGCCTTGAAGAAGGCGTGGGTGACCACGTGGAAGATGGCGCTCGTGAAGGCGCCGACCCCCAGGGCGAGGAACATGTAGCCCAGCTGGCTGACCGTCGAGTAGGCGAGGACGCCCTTGAGGTCGCGCTGGCGCAGCGCACTCGAGCCCGCCACGAAGGCGGTGGCCGCGCCGACGGCACCGATGACCGTGAGCACCCAGGGGGCGCTGGCGAACAGCGGGTTCAGGCGCACCACGAGGTAGATGCCGCTGGTCACCATCGTCGCAGCGTGGATCAGCGCCGAGACCGGCGTCGGTCCGGCCATGGCGTCCGGCAGCCATACGAAGAGGGGGATCTGTGCGCTCTTCCCGCAGGCGCCGCCGAACAGCAGCAGGGCCGCAAGTCCCAGGAGGCCGAGCTGCTCCGGCGCGACCGTCGCCACGTTGGCGTTGATGCCAGCGTAGTCGAGGGTGCCGAAGACGCCCGCCAGCAGGAACATGCCCAGCAGGAAGGCGGCGTCCCCGATGCGGTTGACCACGAAGGCCTTCTGGGCGGCCTCAGCGGGCCAGCCCTTCTCGTACCAGAAGCCGATCAGGAGGTAGGAGCAGAGCCCCACGCCCTCCCAGCCCACGAAGGTGCCGACCATGTTCGCCGACAGGACGAGCATCAGCATCATCCCGACGAACAGGTTCAGGTAGGCGAAGAACTTGGCGTAGCCGCGGTCGCCCTTCATGTAGCCCGAGGCGTACACATGGATCAGCAGACCGACTCCAGTGACCACCAGGGTCATCAGGGAGGACAGCCGGTCGATTCCAAGGGCCCACTCGACCGTGAACGAGCCCACCGGGATCCAGGCGTAGCGCGTGCTCCAGATGGCGTCCTCACCGCCGCGCAGGGCCGCGAAGCCCTTGAGGCTGAAGGCAAAGGCCACCGCCATCGCAGCGATGGCGACCGGGCCGGCCAGGAGGCTGGCAGCCTCGGGGTCGGCCTTGCGACGCCGGAGCGCGCCCATGTGCAGGATCCCGCACGCCAACGCCCCGAGGAACGGGGCGGCCGGGATGAGCCAGGGCCAAGAAACGGTGTCCATGGGTCAGTCCAGGGTGGGGGTGAGCTGGTCGAGGGAGACGGTCTTCTTGCGCCGGTAGAAGGCGATGACCAGGGCCAGGCCCACGGCGGCCTCCACCGCGGCGACCGCGATGACGAAGGTCACCATCACGGGGCCCTCGGCCTGCCAAGCGCCGGTCAAGCTCGCGTGGTGGCGCGCGCCGGCCAGGAAGGCCAGGTTCGCGGCGTTGAGCATGAGCTCGATGCTCATCAGGACCACGATCACATTGCGGCGAACGAAAAAGCCCGCCACCCCGATGGCGAAGAGCAGGGCCGAGAGGACCAGCAGGTGCTCGGTGGGGACGCTCACGCCGCGGCCTCCCGGGAGTCGAGCGCGCGCGGGGTGCGCTGGCGCTTGGCCAGGGCCATCACGCCCACCGCGGTGGCGAGCAGCAGCACCGAGGCCGCCTCGAAGGGCAGCACGAAGCGGCCGAACATGGCCTCAGCCATGCCCTGCAGGGGGTCGAGCCCGCCCTCGGGCCAGAGGTAGGTGTCCACCGGGCTGAGATCGGTCCCGCGGGATGCGAGCAGCAGCACGGCGAGGGCGGCCAGCGAGACGCCGAGGCCGCCGGTCACGCGGCCGCGGCCGTGGAACAGGGGCTCGTCCGCCTGGACCTCCGGGTCACCCAGGTTGAGCAGCATGACCACGAACAGGAACAGGACCATGATCGCGCCGCCGTAGACCAGCACCTGGATGGCGGCCAGGAACTGGAACCCGGCCAGCAGGTAGATGACGGCGATCCCGAGGAAGCTGCCCAGCAGCATCAGCACGCTCTGGACGGGGTTCTCCGAGAGCACCACGCCGAGGGCGCACAGCACGCTCAGCAGGGCGGCCACATAGAAGAGGAGGTCCACCATCAGGCCTCAACCCCCCAGCGGCTGTTGATCTTCTTCACGTAGTCCATGCGCGCGCGCATGTGGCTGGCGGGGCGCTTGAGCTTGTCCATGTCGTAGACCAGCGCCTTGCGCGAGTAGTCCGCTAGCTCGAGCTCGTCGCTCATGTAGATGGCGTCCTTGGGGCAGGCCTCTTCGCAGAAGCCGCACAGGATGCAGCGCAGCATGTCGATGTCGAACCGCTCCGGCTCGCGCTCGATGAAGCGGTCGGTCTCCTGCCCGTCGATCGTGATCGCGTAGGCGGGACAGGCGGCCTCGCACAGGCCGCAGGAGACGCAGGCGATGTTCCCATCGTCCTTGACGACCAGGCGGGGCTGGCCGCGGGTCACCTCGGTCTTGGGCAGGCCCTCCTCCGGGTACTGCCGCGTGAAGCGCGGCTGGAACATCTTGCGGAAGGTGATCGCAAGCCCGCGGAAGACCTCGGGCAGGTAGAGGCGCTCGGCGAGCGTGAGCTTGCGGCGTTGGACGACGACCATGGCAGGCGGGGGAGGGAGTCGCGGGCTCAGGCCCAGCCGAGGGCGATCAGCGCGCCGACCACCAGCAGGTTGGCCAGGGCGACCGGCAGGAAGACCTTCCAGCCCAGGTTCATGAGCTGGTCGTAGCGGAACCTGGGCAGCGTCCAGCGCACCCAGATGAACAGGAACAGGAAGAAGCCGACCTTCACGCCGAAGGCCGCCAGCTGCACGAACCAGGGCGCGTCCTCCCAGAAGGGCACCTGGTACCCGCCGAGGAACAGCACCGTGGTCAGGCAGGCCATCACGGTCATGGCGCAGTACTCGCCCAGGAAGAACAGGGCGAACTTCATGGAGGAGTACTCGGTGTGGAACCCCCCGACCAGCTCCGGCTCGCACTCGGCGAAGTCGAAGGGGTGGCGGTTGGTCTCGGCGAAGGTCGCGATCACGAAGAGGATCAGGCCGACCTGCCCCACGACCGGGGTGAACACGTTCCAGTTGAGGATGCTGCCGCCCTGGGCCGCCACGATCTCGCGCAGGTCCATGGCGCCGGTGAGGGCGACCACGGCCAGGGCGGTCATGATCAGCGAGAGCTCGTAGCTCACCATCTGGGCCGAGGCGCGCAGGCCGCCGAGCAGGGAGTACTTCGAGTTCGAGGCCCAGCCGCCCAGGATGACGCCGTACACCGAGAGCCCCGACAGGGACAGGATGAACAGCAGCCCGATGTCGAGGTCGGTCACCGAGAGGTTGCCGAAGTCGAGGCCGAATAGCTCCACCTGACCGGCGAAGGGCACCACGGCCACGGTCATCATGGCCGGGATTGCCGCCAGCATCGGAGCCAGGCGGAAGATCCACATGTTCGCGCCGTCCGGCGTGACCTCCTCCTTGAGGATGAACTTCACGCCGTCCGCGAGGGGTTGGAGCAGGCCTCCGGGACCCACGCGGTTGGGGCCGATGCGCAGCTGCATCCACGCCGAGACCTTGCGTTCGGCCAGGGTCATCAGGGCGGCCGTACCGAGCAGGCCGCCGTAGATGAGGCTCGCCTTGAGGAGCAGGGTGAGGAAGGCCATCAGGACTTCACCTCGATCGGCGCCGCAGCGGCGAGAAGCTCGAGCAGTCCGCCGAGCAGGCGCTCGGGGGACCAGGTGCCCTGGGGGGCCTGGCGCGCGGGCAGCAGCGGGCGGCGGACTCCGGCCTGGTTGACCCAGTGGCCTGCCCGCTCGACGCAGTTGGCCACGCCCAGGGCGAGATCCACCGTCGGGTGGTCCACGAGGACGGTGTCGAGCACCAGCACCCGCATGGCGGTGGGCAGGGCCTCCACGGCCTCCTGGCCGAGCAGTTCGACTACGCGCTCGCCCACGAGGACCACGGCCTCGTGCTCGGCGGCCAGGGCTGCGGCCTCGGCGGCAGGCAGGGCGTCCAGGCCCAGCTCCGAGAGACCCCGGCGGTTGGGGCAGGGGTCCCCAGTGTGCAGGAGGTCATCGGCGAGGCCGTTGTCCTCCGGCGAAACGAACACCGGCCGTGCGCCGAGGCGCTTGCCGAGCTCCACCAGCAGGGCGCCCTCCTCGACCGTCAGCCAGGGCGAGGCGACGAGCAGGGTGCGCTCGTGGGTCAGGAGCATGTCGCGCGCGATCTCGAGGGCGTCCTCGTTGGCGACCGCCTCGGTCCCCTGGCTGCGGCCCGAGCGGACGCGTCCGCCCTGCAGGCGCTCGGCCTGGTTGAGGGGTTCGAGGGCGAAGCGCCCCGTGTCGCACATCCACCAGCCGTTGACGGCCTCGTCGTGCCGGGGCCGGATGCGCTTCACCTCACCCCCGCGCAGGACCTCGACGGTGGTGGCGCAGCCGCGGCTGCACTCCCCGCAGGTGGACGCGGTCTTGGTCAGGTTCCAGACGCGGGCCTGGAAGCGGAACTTCTTCAGGGTCAGCGCGCCGACCGGGCAGACGTCTGCCAGGTTGCCCTGGTAGTTGCCCTCGAGGGGACGGTCGGCCCAGGTCTCAACGACCGAGTGGCTGCCGCGTCCGCCGATGCACAGCTGCGGGGTCTTGGGGACCTCCTCCATGAACCGCACGCAGCGGCTGCAGAGGATGCAGCGCTCCTGGTCCAGGACGATCACATCGCCGAGGTCCTTGCGCTTCTCCAGCTTGCGGCGCGGCTCGACGGTCTGGCCCTCGCCCTGGCCCTCCTCGAAGGAGTAGTCCTGCAGGGTGCACTCGCCCGCCTTGTCACAGATGGGGCAGTCGAGCGGGTGGTTCTTCAGCAGGAACTCGAGGCACTGCCGCCGCGCGTCGTGGGCCCCCTTGGCGTCGGTGTCCACGACCATGCCCGGTGCGACGGGGGTCCGGCAGGCGGCCATGACGCGCGCGGGCATCTCCCCCTGCTTCACCTCGACCTGGCAGATGCGGCACGAGCCGACCGGCGTGAGGCCAGGGTGGTAGCAGTAGTGGGGGACCTCCTCGTCCGCCTGCAGGCAGGCGTGGATGAGGGGCTTGTCCTTGCGCGCCTGGACGGCACGCCCGTTCACGATGATCTCGACGGTCTCGCTCACGACGCAGCTCCGGCCAGGCCCTGGCGCTTGTTCATGACGGCCTCGTGCCCGCCCTCGCGGACATACTCCTCGATCTCGTCGGCGAAGTTCCGCAGCACCGAGTGCGTCGGGATCGCCGCGGCGTCGGAGAGGGCGCAGATGGTCTTGCCGGGGGCCATGCCGTTCGCGATCCCGCGCAGCAGCTCGAGGTCCTCCTCGCGGCCCTGTCCGTCGTGCAGGCGCTGGAAGACCTGCGCGAGCCACTGGGTGCCCTCCCGGCACTGGCTGCACTGTCCGCAGCTCTCGTGCTCGTAGAAGTTCATCAGGACCAGGGCGGAGCGCACGACGCTCGCCGTCTCGTCCAAGACGATCATGGCCCCGGTCCCAAACATCGAGCCGGCGGCCTTGATGGAGTCGTGGTCCATCGGGGTGTCGATGGAGTCGGGCTTCAGGAAGCCGGTGGACGAGCCGCCGGGGATCCAGGCCTTCAGGGAGCGCCCCTTCCAGACCCCGCCGGCGTACTCCTCGAGGATCTGTCGCGCGGGCATGCCGAGCGGAACCTCATAGACGCCGGGGCGATCCACATGGCCGCTGATGCCGCAGAGGAAGTTCCCGGGGGACTTCTCGGTGCCCATGGTCCGGAACCACTCGGCCCCGCGCTCCATGATGAACGGCACGTTGAAGATCGTCTCCACGTTGTTGACCGTGGTGGGCTGGCCCCAGAGGCCGAAGCCCGCGGGGAAGGGGGGCTTCGGACGCGGGTGCCCGCGCTTGCCCTCCAGGCTCTCCATGAGCCCGGTCTCCTCGCCGCAGATGTAGGCGCCAGCGCCCTTGTGCATGTGGATCTCGCAGGAGAACTCCGTGCCCAGGATGTTCTTGCCCACGAGGCCCGCCTTGCGCGCCTCGGCGATGGCCGCCGCGACCCGGTCGTAGGGCAGGCGGTACTCACCGCGCACATAGATGTAGACCGCATCCAGGCCCATGGCCCAGGCCGCGATCAGGCAGCCCTCGACGAGGCCGTGCGGATCCTCGCGCATGATCACGCGGTCCTTGCAGGTCCCCGGCTCGGACTCGTCCGCGTTCACCGCCATGTAGCGGGTGCGCGGGTCCTTCTCACGGTCGGGCATGAAGGACCACTTGAGCCCCGTGGGGAAGCCGGCACCGCCGCGCCCCCGCAGGCCGGAGTCCTTGACGACCTCGATCACCGACTGGGGCGGGATCGGGTCCTTCAGGATCTTCTCGATGGCCTTGTAGCCACCCTGGGCGCGATAGCCGGCGAGGGTGTGGGAGTCCTCGCGCTCCATGCGCGACATGAGGTAGGTCGGATGGCTCATCAGGACAGCCCCTCCAGGATCTCGGCGGCGCGCTCGGGCGTCAGGTCCTCGTGGTACTTGCCGTCCACCACCATCATCGGGGCGTTGGCGCAGGCGCCCTGGCACTCCACGTGCTCGACATAGAAGCGGCCGTCGTCCGAGTTGGCCCCCGGACGGGCTCCAGTCTTGCTGCAGACGCTGGCCATGATCTCGTCGGACCCGCGCAGGTCGCAGGAGATGTTGCGGCACACGCTGACGATGTGCTTGCCAACCGGCTTCAGGAAGAACATGGGGTAGAACGAGGCCACCCCGTAGACCTCCACGGGCTCGAGCTCGAAGTACTCGGCCACGGCCTCGATGACCTCAGGGCTGAGCCAGCCGCCGAGCTCCTCCTGGCAGCGGTGGAGGGCGGGAATCAGCGCCGCGCGCCGCTCGGGGTAGTGCGTGACGAGCTCGTCGAACTCGGCCTTGAGTGCGTCGGTGAGTGCCATCAGCGATCCACCTCTCCCATCACGAAGTCCAGGCTGCCAATGATCGCCATCATGTCGGAGAGCAGGCGGCCGTGAGCCAGGCGCGGGATGGCCTGGACATTCATCAGGCCCGGCGCGCGCACATGGCAGCGCAGGGGCTCGCTCGTCCCGTCGGAGGCGACCAGGAAGCCGAGCTCGCCCTTGCTCGACTCCACCGCGTGGTAGGCCGTGCCCTTGGGCAGGCGCATGTCGGTCACCACCTTGAACTGGAAGATCAGCTCCTCCATCGACTCGTGCACCTTCTGCTTGGGCGGCAGCACGTAGCGGCGGTCCTCGAGCAGGAAGTCCTGCCCTTGGCTGCGCTCGAGGCGATCGAGTGCCTGGAGCGCCACCTTGACGGACTCGCGCATCTCGGCGATGCGCACCAGGTAGCGGTCGTAGCAGTCCCCGACCGAGCCGGTGGGCACCTCGAAGTCGTAGGTCTCGTAGCCGCTGTAAGGCGCCGCCCGCCGCAGGTCCCACTCGAGGCCCGAGCCGCGCAGGTTCGGACCGCTCAGGGCCATGGCCTGGCACTCCTCAGGGGTCAGGACCCCGACATCCTTGTTGCGGTCGACCCAGATGCGGTTCGAGGTCAGGAGCTGCTCGAACTCGTCCACCTTGGCCGGGAAGCCCTCGAGCCACTCGCGGATGGCGCGCGCCACGCCCTCGTCCACATCGGCGTAGACCCCGCCGATGCGCACATAGGTGTTGTTCATCCGGTGCCCGGTCCAGGCATCCAGCAGCTCGTAGGCCTTCTCACGCTCGGTGAAGGTGAAGAAGAACATCGAGACCGCGCCGAGGTCGATCGCGGTGGTCCCCAGGTAGATGAGGTGCGCCATGATCCGGGAGACCTCCATCAAGAGGACGCGGATCTCCTGGGCGCGCTGGGGGACCTCGACCTGGGCCAGGGACTCGAGGGCCAGGGCGTACGCGGTGTTGTTCAGCAGGGGCTGGACATAGTCCAGGCGGTCGGTGTGGGGGAAGAACTTGCGCCAGCCGAGGCTCTCGCAGGACTTCTCCTTGCCGCGGTGCAGGTACCCGACGACAGGATCACAGGAGACGATCGTCTCGCCGTCCAGCTCCATCTCCAGCCGCAGCACCCCGTGGGTGGCCGGGTGCTGGGGGCCCATGTTCACCTTGAGCAGCTCGCCGTGGAGCGGGTCGTCCGCATCCACCTCGAGGGCGGACGGGTCGCTCGGGGCGTACTCGAAGACGCGGGTCTCGGTCATCGCTGGGTCTCCTCGGCGGCGCGCGCGCGCTCCAGGCGCTTGCGCTCCCACTCGCGATAGAGGCGGTCGGGCTCGATGCCCTGATGGGGGAACTCCTTGCGCAGGGGGAAGTGCCCGTAGCCCTCGGGCATCAGCAGCCGGCGCAGGTTCTCGTGGTCCTCGAAGCGGATGCCGAACATGTCGTAGCACTCGCGCTCCATGTACGCGGCGCCCGGCCACAGGTCGGTGCAGGTGGGCGCGGTCGGCTCGCTGTCGTCCAGCATGCAGCGCACGCGGATCCGGTCCTTGTGAGCCATCGACAGGAACTGCCAGATGCCCTCAAAGCGCGGACTTCGCGGGTGGTGGTCCATCCCGGTCACGAGGGTGGGGCACTCGAACCCGCACGCCCCGGCGAGTCCCTCGAGCAGCCCGCGGAGGCTGGTCAGGGGCACGCGCACGGTCGGCAGACCGTCGCGCTCGTTCAGGACCTCAAGGCCCTCGACGCCCAGCGCCTTGACGCGCTCGAGGGCGGTCACCGTGAGCCCTCCTTGGAGCGTCCGGTGTACTGGTCGGCCTGCAGCCCCCCTTCCGACACATAGGTGCCCAGGCGGCGCGTCTTGACCGCGCCATTGGGCGCCATCACGAACCTGCCCGTGCCCGACTCGTCCAGCTCGGCGGGACCCTCGAGGATGCGCTTCAGCGGGCTCTCGCGCTCGATCTTCTTCTGGAGCTTCAGGATCGCGTCGATCACGGCGTCCGGCCGCGGCGGACAGCCGGGCACATAGACATCCACGGGCAGGATGCTGTCCACGCCCTGCACGACGGCGTAGCTGTCGTACATGCCGCCACTGGAGGAGCAGACGCCCATGGCGATGACCCACTTGGGGTCCGGCATCTGGTCGTAGATCGTTCGCGCGGCCTCCGCCATCTTCCAGGTCAGCGTGCCGGCGACGATCATCAGGTCGCACTGACGCGGGCTGAAGCGCGCGGCCTCCGCGCCGAAGCGCGCGATGTCGAACTTCGGCCCGATCATGGCCATCAGCTCGATGCCGCAGCACGAAAGGCCCAGGGGCATGGGCCAGAGGCTGTTCTTGCGTCCCCAGTTGAGGAGCGCGTCCACTCGGGTGGCGAGGAAGCCCGCCTCATCGTCGCGGGCCTCCACCTCTCTCAGCGATCCCATTCGAGACCTCCCTTGCGCCAGACGAACACGAGCGCCACGACCAGCATGGCGACGAACACCAGGATCTCCGCGAAGACCAGCCCCCCGGCTCCCGCGGCCTGGAAGCTCTTGGCCGCCGTGGACCAGAGCATCAGGAAGATCCCCTCCACATCGAAGAGGATGAAGAGCACCGCGGTGAGGTAGAAGTGGATCGAGAGCCGCAGGCGGGCAGTGCCCACGGGCTCCATCCCGCATTCGTATGCGCCGCCCTTGCCGACGACCTTGCGCTTGCGGCCGACGAGCTCGCTGAGGAGCAGGTTGGCCACGGCGAACACGGCGACCATCCCCAGCAGGAGGAGGATCGGAGCGTAGTCCTGAAGCATGTGTAGGGAGGCCTGCGCGGGGG
>JBDQFW010000101.1:0-12391 GCA_040265735.1 Planctomycetota bacterium
GGACTACTACAACCACAACCTCGACACGAGCCGCAGCCACTACCCCGAGATCATCTCGACGCGCACCTACGAGGAGCGCCTTGCGACCCTCGAGGCCGTCCGGGAGGCCGGGGTGCAGGTGTGCTGCGGAGGCATCGTGGGCCTGGGCGAGAGCCGCCGGCAGCGCGCAGAGTTCCTCGCCGAGCTGGCCGACCTCGACCCGGCGCCCGAGTCCGTCCCGATCAACAGCCTCGTCCCCATCGAGGGGACGCCTCTGGCCCAGCAGGAGCCCCTGCCCTGGGATGAGCTCGTGCGCATGGTCGCCACCGCGCGGATCCTCATGCCGACCTCGGTGGTGCGCCTCTCGGCCGGCCGCGAGGACATGACCGAGGAGGCCCAGGCCCTTTGCTTCCTCGCAGGCGCCAACTCGATCTTCCTGGGCCACTTGCTCACCACCCCGGGGCGCGAGCGCGCGGATGACGCCGCGCTGCTGTCGAAGCTCGGGCTCGTCCCCGTCGACCGGAGCTGAGCCCCCGTGACCCTCCCGGAGCAGGCCCTCGCACGCGAGGTCGCCGCGCTGCAGGACGCAGGCCTCCTGCGCGTGCCGGTATCCGTCCCCAGGTCGGACGACTGGATCTCCAATGACCTGTTCGGGCTCTCTTCTGACCCGGTCGTCGTCGAGGCCGCTCGGGAGGCCCTGGGGCGCCGCGGCACCAGCGCCCGCGCGGCTCGGGCTCTCGGAGGCGAGTGTCCTGAGCACGCCCTCGCCGAGGAGGCCGCCGCGTCCTGGCTCGGCGCCGAGGCCGCGCTTCTCTTCCCGACGGGCTGGCAGGCCACCGCTGGCGTTCTCGGGGCCCTGGCAGGACCCGGGGACGCGCTGATCTGCGACGCCCTCCTGCACGCCTCCTTGATCGACGGAGCGCGCCTCACGCGCGCGCGCCGTGAGGTCGTGCCCCACTGCGACCTCGCGGCGACCGAGGCCGCCCTGCTGCGCACGGCTGGCGCGCGCCGCAGGATCGTGGTGACGGAAGGCGTCTTCAGCATGGATGGCACGAGTCCCGACCTCGCTGCCATCGCCGAGCTCGCCGAGCGCCACGACGCCTGGATCGTCCTGGATGAGGCGCACTCCGCCGGCCTGCTCGGGCCTCGCGGAGCCGGCGCGTGGGCCGCCTCGGGTGCAGCCCCCGACCGCCTCGCCGCGCGGATCGTGACCGGAGGCAAGGCCCTCGGCTGCATGGGCGCCTTCGCAGTGGGCAGCCGCGCCCTGCGCGCGGTGCTGTTCTCGCGTGCGCGCTCCTTCCTCTTCACCACGGGTGTCGCCCCGTCCGTCGCGGCGGCCCTCGCGGCGGCCATCGCACGGGTCCAGGAGCTCGACCCCCAGCGCGCGCGGATCCTGAGCCTCGCGCGCCGCCTGGCCGAGACCCTCGACCTGCCTGCGCCGGACGCGGCCATCGTCCCGATTCCCGTAGGGGCGTCCGCCGACGCGATGCGGCTGGCCGAGCGTCTGCGCTCCGCCCGCGTCCGGGTCCACGCGGTCCGCCCCCCAACGGTTCCCCAGGGCACGGCGCGCCTGCGCGTGGTGCTGCACGCGGGCCACGATGAGGCCGGCGTGGATGCCCTCGCGCGCACCGTCCTCGAGAGCGGCTGGGCCGCCCCCGCACCCGTGGTCCCCGGCAGCGCCTGTCGACCCCTGTGGGTCGTGGGCACGGACACCGACGCGGGCAAGACCATCGCGGCCGCGGCAGTGGTGCACGCCCTCGGTGAGCTCGGCCCGGTGGCCTACTGGAAGCCGGTTCAGACTGGAGACGACTCGGACACTGCGACCCTCCGGCGCCTGGTCCCCGGCCTCGACGCGGACGAGCCGCACACCTGGTTCCCCCTGCCCGCCTCGCCCCACGAGGCCGCGGCCGCGGCGGGGTCAGCGATCGAGCCGGCCGCCCTCGATGCCGCGCTCGACGCCCAGCTGGTTGCGCGCCCAACCGGGCGGCTGGTGGTCGAGCCCGCCGGCGGCCTGCACGTCCCGCTCACCAACGAGGTCCTCACCTCGGACTGGCTGGCGCAGAGGCGCGAGCCCCTGGTGCTGGTCGCCCGGTCGGGCCTCGGGACCCTGAACCACACCCTGCTCACCGTGGAGGCCCTGGCCGCTCGGGGCCTGAAGCCCGAGGCCCTGATCCTCGTGGGGCCGCCGCACCCCTCGAACGCCGCAACCCTGCGCGGCAGGGTCGCGTGCCCCCTCTTCGAGCTGCCCCACCTGGCCCCCCTGTCGAGCGAGACTGTGAGGTCCTGGGCCCTGGCCAGCGGCCTCGCCCAGGCCCTCGCATGAGCGACCTGATCGGCAGAGACCGGACCGTCACCTGGCACCCGTTCACCCAGCACGGGGTGGACGGGGATCCGCTGCCCGTGGTCGGCGCACGCGGAGCACGCCTGCACCTCGCGGACGGGCGCGAGCTGGTGGATGGCATCAGCTCGTGGTGGGCCACGCTCCACGGCCACGGTGAGCCTCGGCTGGTGGAGGCGATCGAGCGTCAGTACCGGCAGCTCGACCATGTCCTCTTCGCGGGCACGACGCACGAGCCCGCGGTGCGCCTGGCCGAGCGCCTCGTCGAGAAGGCCCCCGAGGGCCTGACCCGCGTCTTCTTCTCGGACAACGGCAGCACCGCCATCGAGGTCGCCCTGAAGATGGTGGTCCAGCGCTGGGTCCACCTGGGGGAGCCCCAGCGCACGGTCTTCGTCGCGCTCGAGGGCGGCTACCACGGCGACACCTTCGGAGCCATGGCCGTCGGGGACCCCGACCCCTTCTTCGAGCCCTTCAAGCGCATGCTCTTCGAGGTGCGCCGCATCCCGATCGACACGGCGGCTGCCGTGCGCGCGCTGGACGAGCTCGGCGACCGCGCCGCCGGCGTGATCCTCGAGCCGCGCCTGATGGGAGCTGCCGGGATGCGCGTGCAGCCCATGGGCTTCGTGGGGGCCTTGCGTCAGGTCACCGCTCGACGCGGGGTTCCGCTGATCGCCGATGAGGTCATGACCGGATTCGGCCGCACCGGGCACCTGTTCGCCTGCCAGGGCGAAGGCGTGGCGCCCGACCTCATGTGCCTGGCGAAGGGCCTGACCGGGGGCATGTTCCCCATGTCGGTGACCCTCGCCCGCGAGGAGTTCTTCGAGGCCTTCCTCTCCGAGGACCGCTCCCGCGCCTTCTTCCACGGCCACACCTTCACCGCGCACCCCGTGGGCTGCGCGGCCGCCCTGGCCTCGCTGGACCTCGTCGAGGAGCGCCACACCCCTGCCCTCCTGGCACGGCTCGGCGCGCGCCTGCACGAGCGCCTGGCCGGGCTCGCCTCGAATTCGCGAGTGACGGGCCTGCGCCGGGTGGGCGGCGCCGTGGCGTTCGAGCTCGCTGGGCCCGAGGGACAGCCCCACGGCTATCTCTCGAACCGCTCACGCGCCCTGCGCGAGGTCGCGCAGAGGCACGGGGCGCTGCTGCGCCCCCTGGGCGACACGCTCTACGCACTGCCGCCCGCCTGCACGACGGACGAGGAGCTGGAGACCCTCGCAGCGGCCTTCGAGGCCATGGTCGACTCGGGGCTCTGATCCCCTGCGCGCGATGAGTTCCCCCGAGCCTGCCCTGTTCGAGCTGCGCGACGAGCAGGCCGTGCGGCTCGAGGTACCGGGCGGCGCCGCGAACCTCGACCGCGCCCTGCTCGACCTCCCGAGTGGCGTCTACGAGGCCCTCCGCACGCGGGGGGGCGCGCGCTTCTTCCGCCTGGAGCGCCACTGTGCGCGGGCCGTGGACGGGTGCGCGCGCGCAGGCCTGCCCCCTCTCGACGAAGACCTCTTCCGCCGCGGCCTCGACGCGTGCACGCGCGCTTGGGGCCACGAGGCCAAGGTCCGTATCGACCTGTGTGCCGAGCCGCCGGCCGCCTTCGGCGCTCGGACGCGCACCCTCTTCTCCTTCCGCCCGCTCGTCCTGCCGCCGCCCGAGGTGTACGCCCAGGGCGTCTCTGTGCGCATCGCCGAGGGGCTCGAGCGCCGCGATCCAGAGGTGAAGGGCACGGCCTTCATCGCCGAGCGCGCGCGCAGGCCCGTGCTGGAGGACGACTACGAGTCGGTGCTGGTGGACGAGCGCGGGTTCCTCCTCGAGTGCGTGATGAGCAACCTCTTCCTCGTGAAGGACGGCGAGCTGCGGACCGCGGGGCACGGGGTGCTCCCAGGGGTCACGCGAGAGACGGTCCTGACCGCGGCGCGGAGCCTCGGCCTCCCCGTGCGCGAGGAGGCGGTCCATCGCGACGAGGTCGAGCAGCTCCAGGAGGCCTTCCTCACCACCTCCGTCCGCGGCCTGGTGCCGATCGTCCGCATGGGAGGCGTGACCCTCGGCACGGGGCGGCCAGGGCTCTGGACCCGGCGCCTGAGGGAAGCCTATGCGAGCGAGGTCGAGCGCGGCAGCGCCCGCGCCTGGCCGCGCTAGCCCTCGGAGGCCCGCTTGGGCCCGCGCGTGGCCAGGCCGAGCAGGACCCACCCGGCCAGCAGCAGGGTGCCGCCCAAGGGAGTGATCGCGCCAAGCCACCTGGGTCCACCAAGCCCCATGGCGTAGAGGGTCCCCGAGAAGACCAGGATCCCGGCGAGCAGGCACCAGCCGGCTGCCCGGCCACGCCCGGTGCGCTCCTCCACGAGCCCCACGGCGAGCAGGGCCAGAGCGTGCCACATGTGGTAGTCCACCGCGGTCGACCACCAGGCCGCTCGCTCTCCCTCGCTGAGGACCTCCTCGAGGCCGTGGGCGCCAAACGCCCCAAGAGAAACGCCGAGGAAACCCATGAGCGCCGCGGCGCGGATCCAGGGGGTCGTCATGACGGGCTAGCATGCCACCGGAAGACCCCCGGCGGGCTCGCGCCAGGCCCTCGCAAGGCCCTCGCATCACCACTGGATCCCGCGCGTCTCAACCTGAGGCGTTCCCTGCGGAAAGCATTTCCCGCTCTCCCCCCCTGCGGCGCAGGGGCGGATGTGCAGGGCTAGCGTTCCTTGATGGGCGGGCCCCCCCGAGGCCACACCGCACGCCCGAGACCCTGATGAACCGAGTCAATCTCCTCCTCGCCGCGACGGCCCTCATGGGCCTCGCCGCACCGGCCAGCGCGCAGCGGCGCGCCCCCAGGACCCCCGACGCCCCCCTGCGCGGCGTGGACGGGGACCTGCTGGGCACCCAGCACACCTTCGTCTCATCCGTCGGCGGGCAGATCGCACCTCCCCTCGGCGGCTGGCCCTACGCCCTGCCCATCGGCAACCGCGTCTACCGCGTGGGTCTCGGCGCCACCGGAACGGCCTGGCGGGAGCGCATGGTCGTCGGGCTGCCCGACCAGATCCCCGGCCCGCTCCCCGTCCTCGTCCTCTTCCACGCCTACGGCGAGGAGCCCGAGCACACCGTCGCCAACACCGACTACATGGAGGCCGCTCGCAAGCGAGGCTGGCTCGTCGTCGCTCCCCTTGGAGCGCACAAGTACAACTTTGGGATCGACTACGCCCAGGAGAACACCCAGGCCGCGCTCGAGTTCCTGGCCCAGTACTTCCCCCTCGATCTCGATCGCGTCTACGGCGTCGGCTTCTCCATGGGAGGGGGCTGGATGGCGAGCTTCGCCGCGCGCCACACCGGCGAGGACCACCTGCGCTTCGCGGCCCTGGTCAACCACACGGGCTCGACCTCGGTGTCCCATGTCCACGCCAGCGCGGTGAACACCACGCTCCTGCAGAGCCCGCTCATGTTCGGGGGCAGCCCGGCAGCGCAGTCCTTCCGCTACTCCACGGCCTCCGCGATGGACCTCATCGCCGCCACGGGCGAGGTGGACCAGGACACCGACTTGCTGCGCAACATCGCCCATGTCCCGGTGCGGACCTGGACCTGCCTCGCGGATCCCCTCGCGTACCTGGTGCAGCAGTCCGAGGAGTTCGACGCCCAGCGCGTGGTCCGCGGCGGCACCAGCGACTACACCGCCGGCTTCAGCGCGACCCCTGGACTCCAGCACTCCTGGCGCACCCTGGATGAGGACGCCGTCCTCGACTGGCTCGAGACCCACACCCTCACGCTCCCGAACGGCTCCACCCTCACCAAGGTCCTCGCCGATCGCGACGCGCGCTTCCAACACTTCGCGGTCACCCAGCGGACGGCAGGCTCCTTCACCCCCTTCGACTGGGCCGTGGCTCCCGCGGTGAACCGTGCCTATGTCATCCGGGCCTCGAACCTGAGCGACCTGCGCTTCGACCCCCAGGATCTCGGACTGGATCCGGCGAGCGCCGGAGGCCTGGAGCTCGTGTTCAACGAGAAGGACGGTCTCCCGGCCACCGTCACGCTCGAGAACATGGATCCGCCGACGACCATCCACCTGAACGGGGTTGCGACGACGGGGTGGAGCTACGACGCGGCCGCTCGCACCCTGACCCTCGACTACGCCCCGACCGGCATGTCCGCCATCTCGTGGCGCGTCCTGCCCTGACCCTCCCGAGCGCGCGGGGGGGGCGGTCCCCCCGAAGCAGGAGGGCTCGGGGGCCACAAGCCCCAACCTGGGGCCCTGGGGCTGGATGACCTATCGTTCTCGCCCGCCCTCATCTATCTTGACGGGGCTGTGATGGGACGACTCCATCTGCTCCTCGGCCTGGCTCTCGCCGCCCCTGCGCTCGCCCTCCCCCAGGGTCGGGTGGCCTCTAGCGTTGCCCCCGTCGGTGGGCCGGGCGGGATGCCGGTCAACGGGACGGTGACGGAGTATCACCTCCTGTTCACCTCCACGGGCATCCCCGAGTCGGTAGTGGTGGGCGAACCGAGCGGAGCCTCCGCCTCGCAGCCGGCGCCGGCCCTGATCCTGTTCCACTCCTACTACGAGGACCCCACCGCCCTCGAGACGCGCACCAGCTTCTTCGACGAGGCCATGGCGCGCGGGTGGTTCGTGATCGCTCCGCTTGGAGCGAACATCGCCAACTTCGGCATCGACTACGCCCAGCAGAACACCGAGGACGCCCTCGAGTTCGTCTGGGCCAACTTCGGCTCGTTCATCGATCAGGAGCGGGTGTATGGGGTCGGCTTCTCGATGGGTGGCGGATGGGCCTCGAGCTATGCCGCGCGCCATGTGGGTCTTGGCGACATCCGGATGGCGGCGCAGCTCATCCACACGGGAACGCTGAGCCTCACCGACCTCTCCCACCGCTCGCGGCACAGGCCGCTCTTCCTGCCCGCGGGCAGCGGCGTGGTGCGGCAGGCGGACTTCGACTCGCCGGTCCTGTTCGGTCCGGACATCGACCCGGAACGCGCCTTCCGCATGCGGCGGTCCTCCTCCCTCCACGTGGACTGGACGGACACGGGGTTCGAGAGCTTCTGGATCCCGTCCCTGCCCAACCCCGACAACATCAACGGGGACCAGAGCCTCGCCTGGAACCTGCGCCACACCTACCAGGCCTTCACCTGGGCCACGGACGACAAGAGCGCACCGCTTGGCGTCCTCGCCACCCAGACCGAGATCACCCGAGACTTCCTCGTCGGCACGGTCGGTCAGGTGCCTGCGGCTCCGCTGACTCCGTGCCTGGTGCCCCAGCCGGCGCCCTCGGCGTGTCCCGAGAACCACTGCTGGGGCTTCCTCTGCGAGGACGAGGTCCTCGACTGGCTGGCCATGCACACCCTCCAGCCCATCGATCCGACGGTCACGCAGGAGCTGCGCATGGATGCGGATCGTCAGTGGCACGCGTTCCTCGTGGAGCGCACGGGCCCGCTGGCGCTGGCGCGGATGCGCTACGCGGCGGACCCAGCGACCCAGGAGCTCCAGATCGAGGACCTCTTCAAGGTGGCCTCCCTCGAGTTCCAGCCCGCGGACCTGGGCCTCAACAGCGCCCCCGCGCCGGGTGAGGACCTCCTGGTGCGCACCCATGCCGCGTCCAGCGGCGGCGCTCTCCCGGAGCTGCGCCTCACGGGCCTCGGCAGCCAGCCGGCCCTGGCCGAGATCGAGTTCGACCAGCCCGGCGGGGGCACCTCCCTCGTGACCGCGACCACCACCTGGGACCCGGCCACCTCGACCCTCGTCGTTGCACCCGTCGCCGGGTCGGCGGCTGGGCCGGCCACCTTCAACCAGCTGCGCCTGGAGTTCTAGGGGCCCGGCTCAGGGCGCGGGCAGGGGGAGCGTGCTCCCCGCTCCGCCGCGCTCGACGCGAGCCGCCTGGCTGGCCGGCGCGTGCCACTCGTGGTCGGCGTCGCGCACGACGATCGCGCAGTCCAGGGTCGCGGTGCCGAGGGGGAAGCGCGCACGGTCGTCGAACCAGGTCGATGCCAGCCGGACGACCTCGAGACCCTGCGCGGTGCCGCCGGTGGAGCGCAGCTCGACGCCCTCGAGCTCACCCTGCTCGTCCCCGTCCCAGACCACATGGCCCGAGGCGATCGAGGCGCGCGCGGCGTTGGCCGACTTGAAGAGCGCGTCGGACCTCCAGCCGCCTAGGGACGCCGCCAGGTCGAGGTCAGTGGTGCCATCTCCGCTCTCGACGCGCGCCGTGAGCGCCGCGTCCGACGAGCGCACCTCAATGCGGGTGCAGTCATCCGGGGAGGGCACGAGGCGCGCGCCTGGGAACGGCGCGAGGCGCGAGTCCGTCTCGGACCGCAGCAGATAGTGGCCGTGCATGGGACGGCCGTCCTCCTCCCACTCGACCGCGATGCGGTGCCAGGCCAGCTCGGAGGCAAGGCCTAAGGGAATCGGGAGCATGCGCGGGCGCATGCGCGCAAGGCGCAGAATGCACACGCCCCCAAGCGCCCAGCCGCGCACGAGGCGCGGCCGCAGCGGCGCGGGCAGCAGCTCACGCGCCGCCATCGGGTCGAGGCGGTAGAAGACGCTGATCCTGCGATCGATGCGTCCGCGGAGGGCGGGGGCGCGCATGCCCCCTCGATCCTAGTCCCTGGAGTCCGGGGACCGCTCGGACCCGACCTCTCCGAGCAGGGTCGTCCCGCTTCGAGACCAGCCAGCGGCCTCCCGGGCCGCCGCCTCCTCCCACTCCAGGGCCGCCGCCAGGCGCTCGCGGGCCGTGCGGCGGGCGGCGCCCAGCTCCCAGGCCGCCGCCGATCCGGCGCCGCCGGGCAGGGAGTCCACCTGCCCGCATAGGTGCTCGATCATGCGCAGGTCGTCCTGGGCACGCTGCACGGGATTCTCCTCCTGGGCGGGCTGGAGCCCAAGCTCGGTCGCGCGCCGGATGAGCGCCACCAGCTCGGTGGTGTCCGCGTCGCGGCCCACGGCGGGGTCCTGGAGCAGAGCCTCGGCCGCGCGCAGCAGGTCCTCGGCGCGATCCTCGCGCGAGTGCACGGAGCGCCGCAGGAGCTCGGCGAAGCGCGCGGCCACGGCGGCGCGCCGGTAGCCACCCGAGGTGGCCCGCGGGGAGTCCACGGCGTCGTAGGCGAGGACCTCGAGGCTGCGCTCGGTCGCCGTCCGCTGGGTGTTGTCCACGCCGCCGACCTTCGGCTCCTTCCAGCGCAGGCGCGCGGTCGCCAAGGGCGTCCCGTCGAACACGAGGCCGCGCGCCAGCTCGATCTCGAAGAGGGCGGTCACCTGGTGACCCGAGCCGATCTCACCCGCATCCACCGCGTCGTTGCGGAAGTCAGCGTCGGCGATGGCACGGTTCTCGTAGCCCAGCTGACGCCATCGCACGACCTGACCCGGCGCGAACTCCACCTGGATCTTGACGTCATCGGCCACGGGCACGAAGGCCCCCGCGAAGCGCTCCACCAGGGCCCGCTGGAGGGTCGCATCGTCCTGGGCGTAGTCGCAGACGCCGTCCCCCTTGTCCGCGAGCTGCTCGAGGAAGGCGTCGCCGTTCTGCTCGAGCCCGACCCCGATCGTGTTGAGGTGCACGCCGCGGTCCAGCTCGGCGCGCACGCTCTCGAGGATCTTGACCTGGTCGGTCTCGCCGGTGTTGGCGATCCCGTCCGAGAGCAGCACCACGCGGCTCGTCCGGTCCGGGGCCAGGGTCCGGGCGGCGACCTGGTAGCCCAGCTGGAGGCCGACCGCAGCGTTGGTCCCGCCGCCTGGGCTCAGGGGCTCCATCGCCGCGCGCACGAGGCCGCGCTGGGCCGCGCTGGTGGGCGGCAGGACCTCGCTCGCCTGGGCGTTGAAGGTCACCACGGCGACCGTGTCGCGCCCGTCCAGCTGCTCGACCAGCTGGCCGACGGCGCGCTTCACGAGGCCCATGCGGTCCCCGTTGTTCATGGAGCCACTGACATCGACGACCAGGACCAGGTCCAGGGGATCACGCTCGCTCGGCGGGACCTCCTTGGCGCGGACGCCAACCCTGAGGAGCCAGCGGTCCCCGTTGGTGCCCACCGCCGTGGGGGCGAGCTCCGCGGACAGGCGCAGGGCGTCCTGCACGGGCGCGTCGAGGTCCGCCTGGAACCAGTTGACGAACTCCTCCGTGCGCACCTCCGAGCGGCCCGGCAGGCGTCCGCGCCCCAGGTCGTAGCGCGCGCGCCCGAAGCTCGCCGTGTCCACATCCGCCGCGAAGGTCGCCTGGGCGTCGGCCAGGGTCAGCTCCCAGGGGTTGTCGCCCCACCAGCGCGAGAAACGCTCGGAGAGATCCGTCCCGGGGAGGATGCGCGTGGTCCGCGCAAGCTCGCGCTCGCGCACATCCAGGGCCGCCTCGAACGGCGGCAGCTGGACCGTGCGGCGCACGCCCGGCTCCTGGGCGAACCAGACGCCCTCCGCGCCGTCGAGGTCCGCATCACCCAGGAAGTACAGGTGGTCGGCCACCTCGGCGTCCTGGGCGACCTTCTCGGCGGCGCGCCCGCGCCTGAACCGAAGCCCCAGCGCGGGAGCATCCGCCCGCGGCGGGACGGTGTCGCCGACGCCGCGGTAGGCGCCTCCTCGCGAGCGCGAGACCGGGGCACGCGACGGTGCCGCGGCGGCCGGCGCAGGGGCCGGCTGCGCGGACGGGGCTCCCTTGGAGGAGAGCGCCGGCGTCGAGGCCGGTGGCGACGGGGTGGTCGGGCCCGGGGCGGCTATGCCCTGCCCGCCCCCACCTCCCGCGGGGGGCGGCGCCGACCCCGTCGTGGCCGGTGCCGCGGTCCCAGCCACCAGTCCGCCCGAGGGCACGCCCAGGGACAGGGTCTGGGTCGTGGGCGCGCCCGCAGCGCTCTCGACCTTGCGGACCGCCCCACCGCGGGCCCCGTAGCGACCCGCCGCGGTCTTACCGGGGCCGCCAGCGCCGCCTGCGCCGCCGCCAATCCCCACGACCCCATTGGCCGCTCGGCTGTCGAACGGGGACCCAGAGCCCTCTGCCCCGTAGCCCAGGGCCGCGAGGCTCTCGCGCTCGCCGTGGCTAAGGCCGAAGTCCGCGGGCCCCGTCTCGGCTCGCGCCTCCTCGGCGAGGGCCGCATAGGCCGCCACGCGCTCGGGGTCGGGCACTCCAGCCAGGTCGAAGGGCGCGCTGCGCAGGCGCCTCACCTGCTCGAGCAGGACAACGCGCGCCCGGGCGGCGGCGACCGCGGAGGGGTCGTCCTCCACCCACTCGATGGCGGGTCCCGAGGGACCGGACTCGAGCGCGAACCACACGCCGCCGGCAAGACAGACCACCGCAGCCACTGCGCGGAGGAGTCCGGCGAGAGGGGCAGGAGCCGGAGCCGCGAGTCCGCGGGCTGCGCTCAGCAGGGCTTCGCGCTCGCGCGCCGGCAGCTGCTCGGGCTCGAGACCTGCGCCGGTCACGAGGTCGAGCGTCGCCCGCAGACGCTGCTCCAGGGCTGCCAGGGCCGGGTCCTCGACCAAGGCGCGGGTCACACGCTCGCGGGTGACCGCATCGGCCTCGCCGAGCAGGACGGCGCAGAGGTCCTCGAGGAGGGGGTGGTTCGTTTCCATGGGTGTCTCCTGGTCGTGCGCGGGCCCGCGGCCCGCCGGGTGAATCGGTTCAGGCCTGATGGGGAAGGTCGGCGGGCCCGAGGCCGAGCAGGGGCGCCAGCTCGCGCGACAGGGCCTCGAGGCCGACGCTCACGAGCCAGCCGATGGTTCCGGACTTCTTCCCAGTGAGGTCGGCGATCTCGCGGTAGCTGTGCCCTCCGAGGAGGCGCAGGGTGAGCACCTCGCGCTGGTCCACGGGGAGGGCCTCGAGCCCGCGACGCACGGCCTCCCGCGTATCCGCCTGGTCAACGGCACGCTGGCCGCCCTCGGTGGACTCGTCCAGGGCCGCGCGACGCTCGCGCTCCCTGCGGCTTTGACTGGAACGCATCTCGTCGGTGCAGCGGTTGCGGACGACCCGGTGGAGCCAGGCCTGGAGGGCCCCGTGGCCATCGCCGCTCGGGGCCGGGACGGGTGGGACCTCGGCAAGGCGCAGGAAGGCCTCCTGGACGATGTCCTCCGCGCCCGCGCCCCGGCCCCCTTCAGTGTTTTGGGCGCGTTTACGTTCCACGACACGTGCGGGGGGAGGC
>JBDQFW010000102.1:0-12256 GCA_040265735.1 Planctomycetota bacterium
CGCGTCGGAGCACATCGGCTGCCCCGAGCAGGAACACGAGGCTGAACAGGTACCACTGCAGCTCGAGCCAGGCGTTGCTGGAGAGGTTCTCGCCCAGGGCGCGCCCCGCGTAGCGCAGGACCGCGTTGGTGGCCGCTACCACCACCATGCCGGCCGTCAGCCAGGCGCTCGCGTTCGCAACGCGCCGGCAGAGCGCGTCGATGCGATCACACGCTCGGAGCAGTGCACCCACCCGCCGTCACTCCCCGGGGTAGCGCAGGCCGAGCTCGGCGCGGATGCGGTCCATCGTGCGCAGGATCGCCAGGGACTCGTCGTGGGAGATCACCGGCGACTCCAGCAGGCCCTCCGCGAGGCAGCGCTGCACCTCGATGGCCTGGTAGTGGTAGGCGTTGCCCTCGAGCGGGATGTCCTCCTCTACCCCGTTCACCACCAGCCGATCCGCGTAGAAGAAGCGCGGCACGACGATCATGCCCTTGGTCCCGCAGATCACCATCTGCTGGGCCGTGTCCGTGCGCACCGCCGAGGACAGGTTCGCCATGCGACCGCCCGCATGGCGCTGGATCCAGGCACACTGCTCGTCGATCCCCGTCGACCCGCGGTCGTCGAGGGCCACGATGGCCTCGGGCTCGTCGCCGTAGATCATCGAGGCGTAGGCCACGCAGTAGACGCCCACATCCAGCAGGGACCCGCCGGCCAGGTGCGGGTCGAACAGGCGGCCGCTGGGGTCGAACTCCCCGCGGAAGCCGAAGTCCCCCGTGATCGAGCGCACCTCCCCGATGGATCCTGACGCGATCAGCTGGCGCACGCGGGCCGTGACCGGGTTGAAGCGGGTCCACATGGCCTCCATCAGGAACACCCCGCGCTCGCGCGCGCGGTCGATCATCTGGCGCCCCTGGGCCTCATTCAGGGCCAGGGGCTTCTCGCACAGCACGGGCTTTCCCGCGTCCAGGCAGAGGAGGGTGTCCTCCATGTGCCGCGAGTGGGGGGTGGCCACATAGATCGCGTCCACCTCGGGGTCCGAGGCCAGCTCCTCGTAGCTGCCGTGGGCACGCGCGCCGTAGGCGCTGGCCATGCGCTCGGCGGAGGCGAGGGAGCGGCTCCCGACCGCGGCCACCCGCTGGTCGGACAGGACCTCGAGGCCCTGGGCGAAGGTGTTGGCGATGCGTCCTGTCGAGAGGATGCCCCAGCGGATGGTGCTCATGGTGCGGAGGGTGACCGCGCCCTGGCACGCGGTCACCGCATCGTAGCGGGGCAGCGCGAGCCCCGTCCTTTCCGCCGCTTTGTTGCCCCCCGCTTGGCAGACGCTGCGGAGACGCCAGCAGAGGTCTCCCTCCCTTGCCCCTGAGCCCCCTCACGAACGCCCCTGCGAATCCGGCCGGGCGAGCAGGCGCAGGGGCCCTCGTGCAGGCCTCGCTCAGGCTGTCCCCATCCGGCCGCCTGCGGTGGATCGGCGTGCCCGGAGTGTCGGAGGTCGATCGTGCTCGCACGCGCGCGCTCTTGGGCGAGGGTGCCGAGCTGCTCGAGGCCGGCGCGGCGCGCTTCCCCGATGAGCCGCTGTGGTTCGCGCGGGCCGCGAGGGCCTGCTCGGGCACGCACGGCTGGAGCCTCCTCTGGGAGCTACGCCTGCTGGGTCGCCTCGAGGCGTTCGCCGTGCGCGTGCGGCGCGGGGAGCAGCCTGGCCTGCGCTGTGACTCCGAGGGCCTGCTCCACGCCGAGGACCTTGCGACCCTCGAGGAGCCGCCGCCCGGTCACCGTGATGGTGGCGGCGCCCCGGTGGACCTCAACGCCCTGTGGTGCGGCGTGCTCCAGACCTTGGGAGATGCCTCCGAGGCCCCGCGCCGGTTCGCCTGGCGCCAGGAGGCGGAGCGGGCAGTGGAGGTCTTCCGCGCTAGCTTCTGGCGCGAGCAGCCGCGCGGGCTGCGGGCCCTCGCCCACGGTTCGCGAGCCGCGGGCCTGGCAGGCCTCGTGGCTGCGGCCAGCGACCCTCCCGTCCTCGAGCGCGCCGCGCGGGAGCTCGTCCTCGAGCAGCAGAGGTCCTCGCTGCTGCGCGGAGGAGCCCCCGCCTGGGCACGCGCCCTGGCGGTGGAGGCGGAGCTGCGCACGCGCGAGCTCTCGGTCACCTCCCTGCGGGGCCTCGCGAGCCTCCTCGCACGCCGGAACGCAGCCGGGGCCGACCCCATGAGGCCCCTCCTCCGCGCGATGAGCGGCGCCCTCGCGGGGCGCGCGGGCTGAGCCTGGGGATGCTCGTGGCCCTGCGAGGTCAGGGCCGGAGCCGCAGGCCAAGGGCCGCGGCGACCGCATGCCCGATCGCCTCGCAGCGAGCCTCCCAGTCTCCGCGTTCGGCCCAGACCTGGGTGACCTCCAGCTCGAGCCCCGCGTAGCGGTCGCCGGGGAGCCTGCCCCGCAGCGTGCGCGTGAGGCCGTCGCTCGTGCCGAGGTAGGGCTCGTTCGCACGCACCCTCGCCTCGGGCAGCGCCGCGCGCAGGGCGGTCATCATGCGCTCGGCCAGCTCGGGCTCCTCCTGTGCGTCAGGGTCGAACAGCACGCCGAGGTCCACGCTCCGGACGCGGCCCTGGAGGACGGGTGTGAAGGTGTGCACCGAGAGGTGCACCACACGCTGGCCGCGAGCGAGCTCCTCCTCGATGCGCAGACGAACCTCGCGCCGATAGGGCGCGTGGTACGCGGCGAGCAGCTCCTCGCGCTCGCCAACCGGCAGCTGGGCCGTGGCTTCGGAGAACACGCTCGGGTTGGTGCGCGAGCGGTTCAGGTCCACGAGCAGGCGCGTGAAGCGGCCCTCGATGAGCGGAGCCCTGAGCGTCCGCGCGAGGGACCGTGCCAGGACTCGCGCCCCCGGATCCCAGCCCTCGTGGGTCTCCAGGACCTCCTGCGCCACGAGGTCCAGATAGCGCTCCGGGAGCCGGTTGGAGGCGTGCTCGCAGGACAGGACCGGGCGCCAGCTTGGGCACGTGCGCCTGTCATCGACCATCGAAGCTCCTCCCCGCTGCAAGGCAATCGGCCAGCTCGAGGACCAGGCTCCTGAGGCGATCAGGCTGGGGCATGGAGCCTGCCGTCTGCAGGAGGCGCGTCGCTAGGGTGCCCCTTGAGAGGATCACCTCAAGGGCCTCTCCGCACGTGCGGTCCATCTCGGGCTGCAGCTCGTCCACGAGCTCTCTCCAGAGAGCCGCTCCCGTCCGCTCGCCGGGGGTTCGCCCGAGTGCAGCCATCAGGGGGCCGTGGTACAGGAGGGCCTGCTCTCCCCCGATGACCGTGCGCTCGAGCTCCTGCGCGAGGGCTTCGGTCTTGAGGGCCTCGAGGTCTTGGAGCGAGGCCCAGCGCTCCTCGACCAGAGCGCGCACGAGAGCGATGACCGCTGCCGCGATCCCGAGGTCTGCAGCCGGGTGCTCCTGCAGGTCCAGGATCCGGATCTCGATGGCCATGCGATCGAAGCGCGCGATCGCACCCCGCGCGTTGGCGAACTCGTGGCGCAGGAGGCCCTCAGGGTCGTGGGGCGCGAGGTCTGCGTAGAGGCGGCCGAGCACCTCTTCCTCGTACTGCGCGCGTGAGGTGATCGGCTCAGGCACGATGCGGCCGGCCATCGAAGGGATGCGGGCGCTGTTCCTCGCGTAGGCCTGCATGCGAAGGTCCAGGGGACCCGGGGCGAGGCCGTCGGCAAACGGGGACGAGGCCGCCAGGCAGGGCAGGAGGGGAAGGGCTGCGCGGATAGCCAGGTGCAGGCGCGCGAACTCCCCGTCGTCAGCGAAGGGGAGGTTGATGTGCATGGACTGCAGGTTGGACCACCCGTGGCCGCTGCAGCCGAAGATGCGGTCGTAGGCGTGGTAGACCTCGGTCGTCTCGTGGGGCCACAGGACGGTCTCGGTGCGGGGGTCCATGAACGGGTGCATGGCCCCGCCCGCGAGGCGCGCTCCGTGCGGGGCGAGCAGGGCGTCGATGCGGCCAATTCGCTCCTGGAACGCGGCGGCCAAGCCCGCGAGCCGGGGCGCGGGACCGTTGGTCTTGAGCTCGATCACATGCTGGACGAGCTCGTTGGACCAGGCTAGGTCCCCGTCCTCATGGTCACCGGTGGGCACCGGGGAGCCAGAGGCCTCGCGCAGCAGGGTGTCGGCGATCGGGGCGACGCGCGCGCTCTCTCCGTCCACGAGCATGTACTCGAGCTCGATGCCGTAGCCCTCGAAGAGGTGCAGGGTGCTCATGGGCGCGAGCCTCCAGAGCGCAGGGCCTCGATGGAGCGCACGAAGTGCTCCGCGAGCCGGTCCCACAGGGCCGCGCCCAGGACGCGGTCCTCGTAGCCGCCGTCCAGGTTGGGGTTGTCGTTGACCTCGATCACATGGGCCTTGCCGCGTACGACCTTCACATCCACGCCATACAGGCCGCGCCCGATGTGGCGTGCCGCGCGGACCGCCGCGCGGACCACCGGTCCGGGAGCATCCTCCACGGCGACGCACTCGACGCGGCCATAGCGCGTGCGCCCACCGCCCTCGTGGTCCACGATCTGCCAGTGCCCGCCGGCCATGAAGTAGCGGCAGGCATAGAGCGCGCTTCCCCCGAGCACCCCAATGCGCCAGTCGAACTCGGTGGGGAGGTATTCCTGGGCCAGCACCAGGTCCGAGCCCTCCAGCAGCTCGGAGAGGAGGGCCTCGAGCTGCTCTGGGGTGTTCGCCCGCTTCACTCCTTTCGAGAACGCGCTGTCGGGCTGCTTGAGCACGCAGGGCAAGCCGAGGGTCGAGGCCACCGAGTCCCGGTTCCCGCGATGGACCGTCAGGGTCCGCGGAGTGCGGATGCGGTGGTGGTCCAGCAGCTCGTGCAGGTAGACCTTGTTCGCGGCGCGGACGATCGACTTGGGGTCGTCGACCACCGCGAGGCCGGCGCGCTCGGCTCGCCGCGCCATCCTAAAGGTGAAGTGGTCCACAGCCGTCGTGGCCCGGATGAAGAGGGCGTCGAACTCGGCCACCCGGCCGAAGTCGTCCTTGGTGATGCGCTCGGTTGCCAGGCCTGCCCGGTGGCAGGCTGCCTCGAAACGCCGCAGGCCCAGCTCGTTCGAGGGGGCGAGGGGATCCTCGGGGTCGAGGAGGATGGCGAGGTGCCCCTTCACGGCCCGGCGCCGGGTGGAGGGCAGCCGGCGGCCCGCGAAGTGCAGACGCGCCTGCTCGAGCACGAACTCCCGATGCTCCAGCGGCACCTCGCTGATGGGGATGGCGCTCAGGCCCCGTAGCTGCCACTCGTCGCGGATGCGACGGAAGCGGGCCCGTAAGAGCGGAGCCTCGAACTGGTTGAAGAGGGAGCGGGCCAGGGAGGCATAGCGCGGCGAGAGTGGCTCGCCGAAGTACACGGAGAGGGTGAACTCGCTAGAGCGGAGCGGCGCCATCACCCTCTGGATGCGCGCGTGCAGGTCGTCGGAGACGAGGCCGCCCACGGAGCGCGCGCGCAGGTCCTGCATGGCCCCGACGCCCGGGCGTGGGCGGTGCCCCCGGGCCTCGGCCAGAAGCGTCACGTAGTACCCGAGGCTCTGGTAGGCGTAGGAGCGGCACAGGTTGAAGACCGTTACCCCGCGGACCTGGGCCCACGCGGGATCGGTCAGGTAGGCGCGTGCGCTCACCACCTCCACTCCGGGGGTGTCCACCGGCCAGTCCTCGGGGTGGTCGAACACGAGCAGGAAGCTCATCGCGCCCTCCGCGCCGGCTGGACCACCAGGATGTTCGCGTCGTGGGTGACGCTCCCCAGGAGGATCGCGTTCACGAGCCGGTCCAGGGACACCTCGTAGCGCGCGGAGGCCGCGACCGGGTTCGGCTGCAGCGGGTCGGCCACCACGGCGCGTCGCTCCTCGGGGTCGTAGGCGACCACCACCACGAAGTGCCCCTGGGGCGCGCCCTCGATGGCATCGAACTCGAGGCGCCCCTGCTCGTTCACGACCTCGCGGGCCGTGCGGTAGAGGAAGGTGGCCGAGAGGCCCGTGATGATCGGGTGGCCCTGCTTCAGGTGCCGGCGCAGGAGGGCCGGCGTCAGGTCGGCGAGCTCCAGCCTGCCCCCCAGCTCGAGGAACCGCAGGTACTCGCGGCTGTAGCGCCGCACGACCTCCGACCTCTTCGAGGCTGCCTGTTCCTCCAGGCCGTGGCGGACCCCTTCGGCCCCGCCCTCGAACCAGCTCGGGTCGAAGACCGTCAGGTGCCAGGTCCAGATGGTCGCCTGGAAGCCGCGCTGCAGGGCGTCCTGGCCGAGGAGGACGGCGAGGGTCCCCCCCTGCTCGACCTGGCGACAGGTGCGGATCACCTCCTCGAGGGCGAGCTCGAGGCCGTGGTGCTGGTAGACGGCGTGGAGGCAAGTCGGGCCGCAGGTCGCGTCGTCGGGCTGCGGCTCGATCGAGAACGGTGGGGGGATCAAGCAGGCGGGCGCGGGGGCTTCCGGCCCCCGCTGATGACCGCGCCAGCAATCTGCCCTCCGCCGCCGTGGACGCAAGAGGGTGACCTCAGAATCCGCGTGCGGGGGCGAGCGTGCAGGGGCCGGAGCGGTCACCTAGGATCCGGCGATGGACGCCGCGCCCCTCTTGGCTCGCGCACCCGCGCGGGTGGGTCTGCTCGGGAATCCGAGCGACCTCTACGGGGGGGCTGTCCTCGGCTTCGCCCTGGACGACTTCGGCGCGACCGTCACCCTGCGGCCCGGTGGGGGCGGGGAGCCGCACTTCGAGGGTCCCGCCGCCAGGCTCCTGGCTGCGGCCTGGTCGCGCGTCGCGCGCCGTGGCATCCAGCCCCTTCCCGAGGGGTTCACGCTGGGCGCGGACACGGATGTTCCGCGCCAGGTGGGGCTCTCCGGCTCGAGCGCCCTCGTTGTTGCGGCGCTGCGCGTGCTAACGCGTGCGCATGGGCTCGACTGGTCCGCCTTCGAGCTGTCCGAGGAGGCCCTGCTCGCCGAGACCGAGGAGCTGGGCATCGTTGCGGGGCCCCAGGACCGGGTCCTCCAGGCCCACGGCGGACTGCTGTTCATGGACTTCCAGAGCGAGCGGAGCCCCGAGGCGTACCGCACCCTCGATCCGGCGCTGCTCCCGCCCCTGGTGGTGGCCTGGGATCCCGAGCCCGGCCAGGACAGCGGGGTGACGCACCAGGGGGTACGCGAGCGCTGGCTCGAGGGGGACCCGGAGGTACGGACGGCGATGGAGCGGGCGGCGTCCCTGGCGCGTGAGGGTCTCGAGGCCCTCGGTGAGCGGGACGCCGAGCGGCTCGCGGATCTCGTGGACGCCAACTTCGAGC
The DNA here is from genome assembly GCA_040265735.1 of Planctomycetota bacterium. Taxonomy (GTDB): domain Bacteria; phylum Planctomycetota; class UBA1135; order UBA1135. Next base: position 7,260 of record JBDQFW010000102.1, read on the forward strand.
TGCGGCGTGCGCTGTTCGGCCTGGAGGGGCGCGCCTGCGCGCCCGTGGAGTGGGCTCAGGGCGCCGGGGCTGCCGCGAAGTTCTGCGGTTCCGGGGGCGCCGTCGTGTGCGTGCCGCGCTCGGGCTCCTCGGTGGAGCGAGTCCTCGAGGCATTCGCGCGGCGCGGCTGGCCCGCGCTCGTGCCCACGGTCGCGCCTGCCTTGGATTGAGGCGCGGCAAGGGGCACACCGCTGCCGGCAACGATCCGCCCGGGCCACGCGGCGCCCTCCGTTAGGATGCGCCCAGCACCATGCGCGTCGTCCTCCTCGCCGCCGGCTTCGCCACCCGGCTCCACCCCCTGACCCTGGATCGGGCGAAGCCCCTCCTCGAGGTGGGTGGCCGCCCGGTGCTCTCCTGGATCCTCGACCGCGTCCTGCAGGCCGTGACTCCCTCGCGGGTGGTCCTTGTCACCAACCACCGCTTCGTGGACGACTTCCGCGCCTGGGCCGCGGAGGCTCCGGTGGAGGTCGAGGTCCTGGACGACGGGACCTCCACCAACGAGGACCGGCTGGGCGCCATCGGCGACCTGGCCCTGGCGGTCGAGCACATGGGCACCGGCGACGAGCCCGTCCTCGTCGTGGCCGGGGACAACCTGGTGGACTTCGACCTCGGTCCCGGCCTGGAGAGCTTCTCCGCCGATCGAGGACCCCTGGTCTTCGTGCGCACGGTCCCCGAGCCCGTGCCCCCCGCCCGCTACAGCGAGGTCCTGGTGGAGGGCGATCGGGTCACGCGCTTCCGTGAGAAGCCCGCCGACCCCGAGAGTCCCCTCTCGGCCATCTGCCTGCACCTCTACCCGGGCGACCTCGGCGACGACCTCCGAGTGTTCCGGGCGGAGAGCCCTGACCTCGACGCCCCGGGGCACTTCCTCGAGTGGCTCTCCCACCGCCGGACGCTCTACGCGACGCCGGTGAGCGGCCCCTACCACGACATCGGCAACCACGAGACCCTCGCGGCAGCGCGCGCAGCGTTCGCAGACCGGGACCCACAAGCATGACCCGCACCACTTCCCTCGGCGTCGGCCTCGTCGGCAGCGGTTTCCTCGCGCGCACGCGCGCCCGGTGCTATCGCGCCCTCCCTGGCGGCGGCGGCCGCCTGGTCGCGGTGACCTCTCGCGACGGGGAGAAGGCGGCGGCCTTCGCGCGTGAGGAGGGGATTCCGGAGGCCGTCCAAGATCTGGACGCGCTCCTCGCGCGGGACGACATCCAGCTCGTCGACCTGTGCGTTCCCAACCACCTCCACCGTCCGTTCACCGAGCGCGCGGCCGCGGCCGGTAAGGCCGTGGCCTGCACCAAGCCGCTCACGGCCTATGTGGGTCAGGACCTTGGACCCGAGGCCTCCGACGCCGAGGTGTCCGCCGTGGACCGCCGGCGGATGGCGGCCGTGGCCATCGAGGACGCGCGCGCCATGGTGGAGGCCTGCGAGCGCGCGGGCGTGCCCCTCTTGTACGGCGAGAACTGGGTGCACGCGCCGGCCGTGCGCCGGGCGGCGGCCCTGCTCGAGGCCAGCGGCGGGCGCATCCTCGACCTGCGCGGGTGGGAGAGCCACAGCGGCTCCCACTCGCCCTACTCGAAGCTCTGGCGCTACACCGGAGGCGGCTCGCTGATCCGCCTGGCTGCCCACCCGATCGGGGCGATGCTGCACCTGAAGGCCCTCGAGGGCCTGGCGCGGGACGGCAAGGCCATCACGGCGGTCTCGGTCGTCGCGGACACGGCGGAGGTCACGGCCGGGGTGGAGCCGGGTCCGGGTGTGGCCACGGGCTGGGTCGATGTGGAGAGCTGGGGCAGCGTCTCGATCGCCTTCTCGGATGGAACACGCGGCCTTGCGATGGGCTCGGACACCATGGTCGGGGGGATGCAGAGCCGCCTCGTGGTGCTCAGCGACCAGTCGCACCTCGAGTGCAACCTCTCGCCGAACGACGCCCTGCGCGGATACGGAGCCGCCCCGGGCGTCTTCGGCGGGGCGTATGTGATGGAGAAGGCCGCCCACGACGCCGGCTGGCACAGCTTCATCCCTGATGAGGACGCCTCGAGCGGCCACCTCGACATGTGTGCGGACTTCGTGGCCGCCGCGGCCGGCGAGCGCGAGGGGCGCTCCACGGGTCAGCTCGGCTACGAGGTCACGCGCGTCGTGATGGCGGCCTATGTCTCCGCTGCTGAAGGACGCCGGGTGACCCTGGACGAGGTGACGCCGTGAGGCTGCTCCTTGCCTTCGCGCTGGCGGCGCTCCAGAGCTGCCTCTCCACCGCGCCTCCCGAGCGCGAGGTCCTGTCACGCCTCGTGCATGTGGTGGCCTTCACCCTTGAGGAGGGCGGAGCCGAAGGGCGCGACGAGGCCCTTGAGCTCGTGCGCGACCTCAGCCGGGACCTGGCTCCGATCCCGGGGATCGTGCGGCTCCACGCGGGCGTGCGCGACCCGCGCTTCACGCGCCCCTCCAACCTGCAGGACTTCGATGTCCTCCTGATCGTCGAGTTCACCGACAAGGACGCCCACGACGCGTACCTGATCGACCCTCGCCACCGCGCGGTGGTCGATGCCTGGACCCCGCGCCTGCGCGGGATCCGCGTGCTGGACGCCGCGCGCTGAGGGCCGCACGCGCCCCATCCGCCGGGGTGATACCTGGGCCTAGCCGCCCACTTTCTGCAGGCGCTTCTGCTCGACCGCCTCGAGGAGGCGAGCGTAGGCGTCCACGAAGGCCTGCACGCCGCCGGCCAGGAGGTCTTCGGTGATGGCGTCCAGGTCGACGCCCACGGTGGGGAGGGCGGCCAGAGTGTCCCGCGCGCCGTCGAGGTCCTCCTCGAGGGAGGCGCGAGCGCGGCCGTGGTCGCGGAAGGCGTCAACGGTGGCCGCGGGGACGGTGTTCACGGTGTTGGGGCCGATGAGCTCCTCCACATAGAGCACATCGCAGAAGCTGGGATCCTTGGTGGAGGTCGAGGCCCAGAGGAGGCGCTGCTCCTTGGCACCGGCGCCCGACAGGGCCTCCCAGCGGTCTCCGCTGAAGAGCTCGCGCGAGCCGGCGAAGGTGACCTTGGCGTTGGCGATGGCGGCCTTGCCGATCAGGCCGCGGCGCAGGGCGCGCTCGCGCGGATCCTCGCTCGCCTCGATGCCCGCCCTCAGGAGCGCGTCGACCTTGGAGTCGATTCGGCTCACGAAGAAGCTCGCCACGCTGCGCACGCTGCCCACATCGCCCCCGTCTGCGGCGCGAGCCTCGAGTCCGGCGATGTAGGCCTCCGCCACGCGCTCGTACATGGAGCGCGCGAAGAGCAGGGTCACATTCACATGGATCCCCTCGCGGATGAGGGTCTGGATCGCGGGGATCCCCTCCTCCGTTGCCGGGACCTTGATCATCAGGTTCGGACGGTCCACCGCGGCCCACAGCCGACGCGCCGCGGCGAGGGTGCCCTCGGTGTCGTGGCCGAGCTCCGGAGAGACCTCGAGGCTGACGAACCCATCGTCCCCCGCGGTGCTGTCGTACACGGGCCGCAGGACGTCACACGCGGCCTGAATGTCGGCGATGGCCAGGGCCTCGTAGACCTCCTCGGCGGTCGAGCCCGCGAGGTCCAGCTCGCCGAGGGCGCCGTCGTAGTCGTCGCTCTTGGCGATGGCCGCCTCGAAGATGGAGGGGTTCGAGGTGACGCCCTTCACCGCGTCATGCTCCACGAGCCGGGCGAGGTCTCCGCTCTCGATCAGGCTCTTGCGGATGAAGTCGTACCAGACGCTCTGGCCAAGGGCAGCCAGGTCGAGGAGGGGGTTCTTCATGGGATTCGGGGGGTGCACGCGCCAGCCTAGGTCGCCGTCCTCCGCGGGCAAGGCCGGCCGGCTGTTTCGCCCCTGGATGTGAGAGCGCCGGGGTCGGCCCTCCTGGGCCTGCTCCGTCGCAGGCCCCCCGCATCAGGCAACCTGCCGCCGTGGAGCGCCCCTTCGACCTCGTCCTGTTCGGTGCCACCGGCTTCACTGGCCGGCGTGCCGCTCGCCTCCTCGCCCCCCTCCAGGGGCGCTGGAGGATCGCCCTCGCCGCGCGGGACCCGGAGAGGCTCGAACGCCTCGCGCGCCCCCTTGGCCTCGCGACCTTGCAGGCCGACGCCGGGGACCCCGCGTCGCTGGCCGCCCTGGCGCGAAGCACGCGGGTGGTCGCCAGCTGCGCGGGGCCCTTCGCCCGGCACTCCAACGGGCTGCTCGACGCCTGCGTCGAGGCTGGGACGCACTGGTGTGACCTCACCGGGGAGACCGCCTGGGTGAGGCGTGTGATCGACCGTCACCACGCGCGCTGCTCCGCTGAGGGGATCCGCGTGGTGCCGTTCTGCGGCTTCGACTCGATCCCGGCCGACACCGCGGTGGCGCGGCTCGAGGAGGAGGCCGCCGCGCGGTGGGGCGAGGGCCTCGCCCGCGTCGAGGTGGCCTGGAGCCTGAAGGGCGGGCTCAACGGCGGCACCCTGGCGAGCGCGCGCGAGGTCGCCTCGTCCGGCGACTGGCGCGGGATGGCCGACCCCATGCTCCTCTGTCCCGGATCCCAGGTCCCCCGCGAGCGCAGCGCCGAGCTGGCGGACCGGGTAGGGCCGTTCCGAGCTCGCTTGACTGGCCGCTGGCTGGCGCCGTTCCTGATGGGGCCGGTGGATGTGCGGGTCGTGCGGCGCACGCGCCTCCTGACCGGTAAGGACCCCAGCGCCCTGGCCCACCGCGAGGGCCAGGACCTCGGGGGTGGCTGGCCGCGCGCGGTCGGGGGCGCGGGGCTGCTCCTCGGCGTGGGGGCGCTGCTGCTCAGCCGTCCAGGTCGCGCGCTCTTCCGCGCCCTCTCCCCCGCGCCGGGGGAGGGGCCCTCACCCTCGCGGGTCGAGTCCGGCTTCACGCGCGCCATCTTCACCGGCGTGACGGAGAGTGGGCGGTACCTTGTCCTGCGGCTCGACGCCGACGGCGACGCGAGCAACGCGGTCACCGTGCGCTGTCTGCTGGTGGCGGCGGAGC
>JBDQFW010000103.1:0-12251 GCA_040265735.1 Planctomycetota bacterium
GGCCTCCTCCAGGAAGGTGACGAGGTCCTGGCGCTCCTGCTCCGTCAGCTCGAGGGGGAACATCTTCTCCGACAGGTGAGCGTTCATGGTTCCGTGTGAAGGACTTGACTCACTTGGAGTCCGGCCCCTCTCCACGGTTCCCGCTCTCCTCCTGATCACGCTGATCGAGCAGGCCTCTCAGGCGCGCGGCCTCGTCCATCTGGTGCTGCCAGGAGCCGTCGGGGCGGAAGCGGTCGTCGGTGCCGAGGAACGCGGCCAGGCCGGCGGCGGCCCGGTGCTTGGGCCATGCGAGGGTGTCGATGGGCTCCCAGTCGGGCGGGTCCTCGCGCTCCGCTGGGGTGCGGGCACGCAGAACGCGGACCAGGAACGGGGTGACCGCTGCGTCGCCGTGCTGGAGGGCGGCGAGGGCGCACTCCACCCGCACGTCTAGCGTGGGGTGGGGCGCGGGCTGGCTCGCCAGCGCCGTGAGCTCGGCGATCTGGGTGGGCAGGAGCGCGCGCTCGGCGAGGGCCGCGGCGGCGGTGATCTCAGCGCCCTCCAGACCCCGCGTCGGCGCGGCCCGGCGCCGGGTCAGCAGCTCCAGCAGGGCTTCCGAGGCGGCGGGTGAGGGGTCGTGGGCGAGGAGCACCACCGCGCGCACGGAGACCTCATCGCGCTCCGCTGCGCGGCGGGCGAGCTCGGCGCGTGCGCTCCTCTCCCACGGGGCGGGGGTGAGGGCGAGGGCGAGCGCGGCGAACTCCTGGGGGTGAATCGCGTCCCAGTGCGCGGGCAGCGCGCGACCCGCGGGGACCTCCCGCTCAACGGTCGGAGCAGCGCAGCCTGGCAGCGCGCTCCCACCCGCGAGCAGCACGCTCGCGAGCAGGGGGCCGAGAAGGGACGGGCCAGCACGCACGCCCGCAGGATACCGGTCGCGACCGGCCCTCCGTCGCGCCGCCGTCGAGCGTCGCGTTCCACCCCCTCGCCGCTCCTCGGCAAGGGTCCAAGCAGCCCCCCTCGCCGCTCGCCGGCGAGGGGCCAGTGACCCAGCCTCGACGCTCGTCGGCGAGGCTCCAATCAGGCAGCCTCGACGCTCGTCGGCGAGGCTCCAGGCACGCAGGCAGCCTCGACGCTAGTCGGCGAGGCTCCAGGCACGCAGCCCGGCCTCGTCGCTCACCCACAGCAGGTCGCTGCCGCGGCGGCTCTCGAAGGCGAACCAGCGCCAGCGGCCGCTTCCGCGGGCCGTGAAGTCGGCGTGGCGGGGGTGCTTGGCCCGCCACACGCCCTCCGCGAAGCTCACGCTCCACTCGCCGAAGGGCGAGCGGTGGATGTCCTGCTGGCCCTCGAGCGGGCGTAGGACGCGCATCCCGGAGGTGGGGCCCTCGACGGTGCTCTCGTCCGCAAGCGGCGCCGGCTCGGTGATCCAGGTGGGCTTGTGCCCGTCATGGAAGAGGGCGAAGCGGTCTCCGCTGACGCGCACCTGCACGACCGAGGGACCTGGAGTCGGGCCGGCCACGGGCGTTCCGATGAGCGCCGGTCCGGCGAGGGTGCCGTCCTCCGGATCGAGGGTGTATGCCTGACCGCCCTCGGTGACGAGCAGCATGCGCTCGGGCCGGGCGGGCAGGTGCACCGGAGCTCGCTCGATGCCCGAGAGATCGTCCACGCGCGCGCTCCAGGCGACCTGACCGCCGGTCCGAACGCGAGCCAGCTGCCCCGCGCGGTCGGCAACGAGGTGGTCGTCGCCGAGGGGAACCGGGATGGCGTCCACTGCACTGGCCGTGCTCCAGCTCCGCTCGGGGGTGCGGGAGAGCGTGACCTGCTGGCCGTGCGGACCCCGGAAGCGGATGAGCTCCTGCAGGTGCTCGGGGGCGTGCAGGCGCAGCTCGACCTGCTCCTCGGGCAGGACCAGGAGCTCGAGGGGCGTGCTGCCCAGGACCTCGCCAGCGCGGAGCACCTCTGCGCCGAGGGGCTCGCTCTCGATGCGGATGGGCAGCGCCCAGGCCGCGGCGTCGTCGCCCATGTGTCGGTCCAGGATCGCAAGGGCGCGCGCGCCATCCCCGCGGAGGCTGGCGGCGCGGGCGCGCTCCAGGGCATCGGCGCGCGTCTCCGCGGCGGTGAACTCGTCCTCCAGGGCTTGCCGCACGCGGGAGTCTCCGTCGAGGGCGAAGAGCCGCTCGTAGAGGGCCACGGCCTCGGAGGGCCGGCGCGCCGCTGCAGCCGCGCGCGCGTCGGCCAGCAGCGCGTTCTGGCTGCCGCGGAGGTCCTCGTGCTGGCGCAGCGCCCGCAGCTCCTCGCGAGCGGCTGCGCGGCTCGCCAGGGACGCCGCAAGGCGATCGAGCTCCGACGCCAGTGCCGCGTCCTCACGCGTGGGCGGGACGGTCAGCAGCTCGCGCAGCTCCGCCGCGACGGCGGCCATGCGCTGCTCGGCTTGGACCTGCTCGGGGTCCTGGAGCCGGGGGGCGCCGAGGGCCGGGACCTGCTCGACAAGGGCGGTTCCGATGGCGGCGAAGAGGTCCTCCAGCTGTGGCCACTCGGGGCGCAGCACCTGCAGCCTCGGGGGCGCGGGCAGGGCGCGCGCGGCCTCGAGGGCCTCGACGGAGCGACCCTGGCGCGCGCTGCGGGCCACGGTCTCCCACGCCGCGATCCAGTCGTCGCGGAGGCCGAGCTCGAGGTCGCGCTGCTGCTGCTCGATCTGGCGGCGCAGCTCCTCCACATCCTCGGCGTCGCTCTCGGGGAAGCGCTCGGCGAGGGCGACGCGCGCGCGCTGCGGGTCGGCGAGCATGGCCCGCACGGCTGCCAGGTCCTCCTGGCGCTGGCTCTCGCGGCTCACCTGCACGGCCGCGGCCGCAGCGAGGGCCGCGACGCCAGCAAAGGTCACCGAGAGGCGCCTGCGCAGGCGGCGGGCGGCGGTGGTGGAGCGCCGCGCCAGGCCCAGGAGGACGCGGGCCTCCCGATCGCGGGGGAGGGCCGCGGTCAGCTCCCGCAGGGCCGGGACGGCCCGGTCGCTGAGTCCGCGCTCGACGAACTCCTCGCAGGCGGCGAGGATCCAGGGCGAGGCCTCCTCGGCCGCACCGGCCGCGAGGGTGAGCATTCCGAGCTCGAGCCGCTCGCTCCCCGTGCTGGCGCCGCGCTCGGCCGCCAGGCGCAGGAGGGGCAGGGCCCGCCCGGGCGTGCCGGCCTCCGCAAGCTCGCGGGCGGCCGCCAACAGCTCGTGCGCCTGGGGACGGTCGGGGTCGGTTCCGTCCGCGGCCTCGGTGGCGAGACGGTGCAGGCGGATGCGGGCGCTGTCGCGGAACAGACGGCCAGCCTCGGTCCAGTGAAGCACCGAGCGGCTCGGGTCTCCGAAGCCATGGTCGAGCCGACGGAGGAGTGTCCACACGGCGGCCTCGTCCATCAGCCGCACGGTGCTGATGAGGCGACCCGAGCCCCACTCGGCGCCCAGCTCCTCCGCGATCTCCGCGGGCAGCCCGCCGGGCACGCCGCGCTCGGTCCAGGCGCGCAGGCGCACGGCGGCCCGTCGCCAGGCCTTGCGCCGCAGCTCCTGGAGCCCCAGAACCAGCAGGTGATCCGCAGGCAGGCGCCGTACGGCTCCGGCGCTCGCGGCCGCGCCCAGGCTCAGCACGGTCTGCCTCAGGGTCCACCCGAGGCGGTCGGCGATCTCCATCACCGTCGAGCGCCCGTCGAGGTGCCCGGCGAGCGCGGGGGGCACGGCGGCCGCCCGCTCGGGATCGAGCAGGGGCACATCGTCGGGCTGCAGGCGGTGTTCGCCCGCGAGGCCGGACATCTCGTCGTCGATGCGCGCGTACTCGAGCAGCAGGGACTCGATGGGGATCGGCGCGATGGCCGGCTGATTCGGCTCCCAGGCCACCTCGCCGCGGGCGTCGAGGGGCAGGGTGCGCGGCTCGAAGCGGAAGTGCGCTCCGTCGCCGTCGAGCAGCGTGTACAGCAGCTCAAGCCGGTGCGCCCGAGCGACCTCTGCGGTGTGCAGGCTCTCCAGGTGAGCGCCCTCGGCATCGATCCAGGCGTCGCGCACCCGCTCCTGCCAGGCGTCGTCCGTCTCGCCCTCGTCGGGCAGGAGGAAGGCGCGGCCCTCGGCCAGCCCAATGCGCGTGCGCGGCTGGCCCTTCGAGGAGAGGGTCACGACCCCCTGCTTGCGGCCGCGTGCGAGGCCTTGGAGGAGTTCGGCGAGGCCGATCCCACGGACATCTCCCTGGAAGCTCATGGTGGTGGACGGGGGCTGGGACCCCGTCCTCTCCTCGACCTCGCGTCCGGCGAATCTTCAGCGCCCCGCGTGCTTCCGCACCCAGGCACGCACGGCGGCGAGGTCCTCGGGCCGGTCCAGGTTCAGTTCCGTCCCAGAGTGGGGCACGGCCAGCGCCCAGAGAGGGTCGGCCTCCTCCCGGAGGGTGCGCAGGTCCGCGCCCGGATCCAGGTCGCGGGCGGCCGCCGCGAGGTCCGCGCCGAGGAGCAGTGGGTGTCCGTGGCGGCCCGAGGGCCCACGCGGACTCAGCCAGCCCCTTGGGGGGGCACCGGCCCGGTCCCAGGCCGCTGCGAGGCCGGCGATCTCCGAACCCGTGCAGCCCGGACGGTCCACGGGCCAGACCAGGAGACCCCGGTCGGGTGCGCCGCTGGGGAGGGCCTCGAGGCCCGCGCGGATGGAGCCCATGCGCCCGGACTCCCAGCCGGGGTGCTCCACCCCGCGCGCTCCGAGGCGAGTGACCTCGGGGAGGATCCGTGCGGCGTGGGCGCCAGCCACGACCACGGGCTCTACGCCGGGGAGGCCCTGCCGCACGGCTGTCAGCACGACCTCAAGGACCGTGCGCCCGTCGTCGACGGTGACCAGCGCCTTGGGCTGCCCCAGCCGCCGCGAGGCTCCCGCCGCCAGCACGATCGCCTGCAGCACCACGGATCAGCCTCCGAGCCAGCGGTCGTAGAGGGCCTCGGCGCGGGCGCAGTCGTCGGTGCCCTCGATGAGCGTGCGTCCGTCGGGGAAGACCGTGAGCGCGACCTCCTCGACCTCGGCTCGCAGGAGCGGGCCTGCGCGCCGTACCGCGGCTCCCGCGGTCGTGAGCCGTGCAGCCAGCCGGTCCAGGTCGGGCGCCGGACCTGGCCGCTGCACCTGGACGGTGTTGCGGCCGCAGAGCGACACCGCGTGGTCCGCGTCCCCGCGCTCGAGCCACGGGAACTGGCGGGCGCCGCAGCACGGGCAGGCAGGGTCGCGCTGGGCGCGCAGGCGGCGGACCTCCCCGCTCCAGGCGTCGAGCTCCACGAGGGCGGGCTCGAGACCCGCCGGCGCCGCGAGGCACCGGAGTGCGAGTCCCGCCTGCAGGGACGCCACGAGGCCCACTGCGGGGAGGATCACCCCGGCGGTGTCGCAGGTCGGGAGCGTGCCCGCGGGCGGCGGCTCGCGGAAGACGCAGCGCAGGCAGGGGCCATCGCCCGGGAGGACGGGCAGGACGAGGCCCGCGCCTCCAACCACGCCCCCGTAGATCCAGGGGATGCCAGTGGCGACGCAGTGGTCGTTGATCAGGTAGCGGGTGGCCAGGTTGTCCGTGCCGTCGAGCACCAGGTCGCAGCCTGCGGCAAGGCTCGGGAGGTTGGCGGCGTCCACGTGGACCGCGTGGGCCTCGAGGGCGGTGGGGCCTCCGATGCGCGCGAGGGTCTCGCGCGCGGCCTCGACCTTGGGCGTCCCCTCGCGGGCGTGGCGATCCTCGAAGAGGACCTGGCGGGGGAGGTTGGTCTCCTCGACGAGGTCGCGGTCGGCGAGCACCAGCTGGCCGACGCCCGCGCGGGTGAGGGCCTGGGCCAGCACGCCCCCGAGGGCGCCGACCCCCACGAGGAGGACGCGGCTCTCGGCCAGGCGCTGCTGTCCCGCCTCTCCCAGGGGCGCGAAGCGGACCTGGCGCTCGAAGCGGCGCTCGGTCATGCGCGGATCCACCAGGCCAAGAGGGCCAGCAGCACCACGATCACGGTCATGACCGCGAGGCCGATCACGAACACCGGCCCGGCGTCTCCGCGGGGCGGCTCGTCGATCTCGACCCAGTTGAAGTAGCGGCGGGTGCGCCCCTCGATCGGCTCGGAGCAGTGCGGGCACGAGTCGCCCTCGTGGTCCGCGGGCACCACCCCGTCGCAGGCCATGCAGTAGAAGTTCCGGGGGCCGCCCCCCTCGGCCACGCCAGGGGCCTGGGAGCGCTGGCGGTAGTAGTCCAGTGCCTCCTCGTTCGCGTCGCGTCGGGAGCGGGACCAGTGGTCGTCGCTCATGTTGCCGAAGCTCTTGCGCGGGGGCTGAGTGGGGGCAGGCACGAGGCCAGCGTAGGCCAGGGGCCGCCTCGAGCGAAGGGCTCCACCGCTCGATCCCTGGGTGGGCCTGGCCCGCGCGGCTTGGGGAGCAAGGCGGGCCGCCTCCCAGCCGATGGAACAGGCAATGAGCGCGACCCGCACCCTCGATCCGGAGACCTCCGAGCCCGTCCTCGAGCTGCAGCCCCGGCCCGCCATGCGCGTGGTGGGGCCCGGGCGCAAGGAGCGGGCCTACCAGGTCCAGATCGCTGAGCTGGGCCGCAGGGCCGCGGACCTCTCGGGCCAGCTCGGGACCACCCGGCGGGAGCTCGAGGTGGCGCGTCTCGTGGAGCGCGGGACGGATCGCCTGGTGGGACGCCTCGAACAGCGGCTCGAGCGCGCCGACGCCCAGAAGGCGCGTGCGCTGGTCCTCGTAGGAGGGCTGCAGGCCGAGCTGGAGGCGACCCGTGAGCGCCTCGCCCTGGCCGAGGCCAAGCTGCGCCAGCTGCCGGCACCTCGACGCGGCTGGATGAGCCGCCTGCTCGGGCGCTAGCGCTCGACCCCAGGCAGCGGCTTGTCGAGCCTGCCCCCTGCGTCCAGGGGCGTCCGACTCCCTGACGGCCCCGCGTCGGTCGTCTGCTCCGGCGGGCCTTGTCTGTGAGCCGTCTCCGCTTGGAGGCGGTTCGATTCGGACCCCCCAGGCTTGACGGGCCCATCCCCGATCGTGAGGATTCTCGTCCTCCCACGGGAGACGCCCTCGCAAGGGGGTCGTGGTGGGCGTAGCTCAGTCGGTTAGAGCGCCGGTTTGTGGCACCGGAGGTCGGGGGTTCGAGACCCCTCGCCCACCCCATCTCCCGCTGGTCGAGGACCGGGCGCTCCGCGCAGGCGAGCGGCGGACCTGTCCGCTGGGTAGTTGAGGCGTTCGCCGAGCGCGTGCGACAAGGCGTGGTCCTCTCTCCGTTATGCAGCGCGCCTGCGGCTCTCAGCCGCGCCCCAGGAACCTGCGCAGGGCTTCCGGGTAGGCCTCGAGCTCGAGCTCGAACACCCTCTGGGCCAGGCGGTTCGCGTCGTCCCCCGGCTCGACGGGGCACCAGCGCTGGAGCAGGATCGGGCCGTTGTCGAAGACCTCGTCCACGAGGTGCACGGTGCAGCCGCTGACCTGGCAGCCGCGGTCGAGGACCGCCTGATGCACGCGATGGCCGTAGTAGCCCTTCCCGCCGAAGGCCGGGAGGAGGGACGGGTGGATGTTCAGGACGCGGCCCTGGAAGTCCGGGGGGACCACGAGGAAGCGCAGGAAGCCTGCAAGGACGACCGTCTCCACGCCCCGCGCCCGCATGGCCGCGAAGGCCTCCTCCGCGAAGGCCTCGGGCGTGAGGCTGCGCTCGGGGTCGAGGTGCAGGAGCGGCAGCCCCAGGCGCTCCGCGCGCTCGAGCGCTCCGACACCCGGGCGATCACAGATGACGAGGGCGAGCTCGGCGTCGAGTTCGCCGCTCGCGCACAGGGCCGCGAGGTTCTCCAGGTGGCGGCCACTGCCGGAGACGAGGACGGCGAGGGAATGGGGGCTCATCTCGGGGTGTTCAGGCAGGCCAGGAGGCCGGGCAGGAGAGCGGGGGACTCCTCGGCGCGCAGGGCGTCGTCGCGCAGGCGCACCACGAGGAGGGCGGGGAGGCCGCAGTGGGCCGCCGCGGCGAGGGCGGCCGCCCCGCTCCGGGCGGTGGCGTCCGCCTCTTCTGCCAGGGCGTCGGCCCCGGCGGCGGAGAGGCCGCCTCCTTGCCTCGGCAGGCAGGCCACGACGCCTCCTTGGCTGCCCAGGAGGCGCTCGGCCGGAGCAGCGAGGTTGGGGTCGAGGACCTGCGTGCGGTCGGGGAACAGGGGCCCGCGGGTCGACGCGCCAAGGCCAATCAGCGGAGAGTCCGCGGTCAGGTCCAGGTGGTCCGTTGCGTGGACCACGCCGGCGGGGACGGGCTCGCGCCCCGTGGCCTTGCCCTCCGCGAGGATCAGCACGGCCTGCGCACCGCGCTGCGAGGCCCACCACACCGGGAAGGCGCCGCGCCAGCCGGCGAGATGGGGCTCTTCGGGGGGAGCACCCAGGGCCACCACCGTCCGGCCCTCGACCACCCCGCGCCAGGCCGGCCCTTCCGCCCAGGCCTCGGGCCAGGCGCCCTGATCCGGCGTCCACGGGGCGAGGCCCGCGGGGGCCGACGCCGCGCCGAGGACCAGCAGGTCCACCGGCTCGGACGGAGCGGCCTCGAGGGCACGCTCGAGCTCCTGGGCTCCGCTCATCGCCGCGCTACTCCGCACCGCGGAGGAGGAGGACGGTGCCGCTCGCCGCGTGATCGCGCAGGAGCCGCTCGAGGTGAAGGGCCTCGTGGACAGGGTCGCCGTTCATGCGCGCGCGGAAGGCCTCGGCCAGGCTGCGGGCCGCGGCGTGCTCGCGCTCGAGGGCAGCAGGATCGGTGAGGAACTCCGGGTCGTTGAGCAGGGACGCGAACGGCTCGAGCAGGGCCTCGCAGCGGCGCTCGGAGGGGCGTCCGTCGGCCAGGACCAGCTGGGCCACCTGGAGGCTCTCCACGAGGGCCGCGAGGCGCACGAGGGAGTCGACCTCCGGCGCGGCTGCCTCCGGCCAGCCCCCGTCCACGCGCTTGGAGAACAGGTAGGTCATCCCGCGCACGGAGCCGAGGAACGGAGCCCAGCCGAGGGAGGTGGGGATCCCGTCCACCTCCACCAGCGGGCCGTCGGCTCCAACGGCGGTGACCTCGTAGTCCTGCTGGCGCCCGCCGCGGAAGTCGATGACCTTGCGACGCTCCCAGCCGGGCTGGGTGAATGCCGCCCGCAGGCGCTCGAGGCCGGAGCGGGCACGCTGGAGGTCGGCGAGGAGCAGCTCCACCGCGGGCCGCATCAGGTCGGTCTGGAGCTCGCCCGCGAGGGTCTTCACGAGAGCCTCGGCGCCCGTGAGGTCGCCCCTCTCAAGGAGCGACCACAGGCCGCCCTCGGAGGTCACGCGCGCCGCGACCAGGCCCAGATCCCCGCCGCGCTGGTCGGCGGCCTGGGAGGCCCGCAGGGCCGGGAGCTCGCCCATGAGGGCGCGGGCCTCTGCGGTGGCCTCGCGGAGGTCGGTCAGGCCCTGGCCCTCGCCCGTGACCGGGAGCGGAGGGTCGGCCAGGGCCAGGAAGGCCTCGAGCCGGGCCTGGAGTCCGTCCAGGTCCTGCGCCTCGAGCAGCCGCGCGGTGTCGCTGCGGAGCTCGCGAGCCTGGGTGGCGCCCACCTCGAAGAGTCCCTGCAAGACCTTGTCCCGGCCCGCGAGGAAGGTGGCGTCCTGGGCGAACAGGTCCTGGCCCGGAACGCCTTCCATGGCCTCGAGGGCGGTCGCGATGCGCGGGAGGCCGCCCTGCGCCGCAGCGCCCAAGGCGTCGAGCAGCGCCGCCCGAGGCGCCTCCATGGGGTCTACCACGGCTGCCGCCGCAGCAAGGGACTGCTCCAGGGCGGCCGCGGCCTCCAGGGCACGCGTCGCCGCGGAGGAGCCGGGCCACTCGCCGGCGAAGGCGCGCAGAGCGGTGACGCGCTCGGCGTCGGGGAGCTCCGTGCTCTCCAGGACGCGCAGCGCCACCGAGGCCTGCTCCTCGAATGCCCGCTCCGCCGCGTCGTCATCGGGAGCTTCGGCCTGTTCGGAGGGGGGCTGCTCTCCGGGGCCCGGGGCACTGTCCTTCGTGCCCGCGCCCTCGTTGGAGGGAGTCCCCTCGCCCGGCACCTGCGTGCCTTCGAGGGAGCGGCCTTGATTGCCCCCCGCGTCGCGCGGGGTCGCGGGCTCACTGCCGCCTCCGAAGGCCGCCCAGCCGCCGGCAGCGGCCGCTGCAATGGCCACGGCCACGACGACAAGCCTCCCCGCGCCGCCCGCGTCCGTCTCCGCGGCCGCGCCGCCGGCGACGGCCTGCCCCGCGAGCAGGGCCTCGGCCTGCTGGACCACGACCCCTGCTGAGGCCGGGCGCTGGGCAGGGTCCTTGGCCATCATCCGCATGACGAGGTCGGCCACCCCGGCGGGCAGGCCAGGGACGCGCGGGCCCAGGGGCTCGGGCTCGTCCTGCAGCACGCTCTTGAGAACCTCCTTGGCCTTCTCGCCCTCGAACGCCTTGCGACCGCTCAGCAGGCGATAGAGCGTCGCGCCCAGGGAGTAGAGGTCGGACGCCGGCGTGGCGGCGCCACCGCGAATGACCTCAGGTGCGAGGAACTGGGGCGTGCCCACCAGCTTGCGGCCGCCCGCCTCCTCCACGGCCTCGGCCTCGGTCGCCGTGGCGAGCCCCAGGTCCGCGAGCCGGGCCCGGCCGTCAGCGCCGAGCATCAGGTTCGCAGGCTTGACGTCCCGATGCACGAGCCCGCGTGAGCTCGCGTAGTCCAGCGCACGCGCGCCATCCGCAAGGACCTCGAGGGCCTTGCGCCAGGGCAGCGGGCCCTCGGCCTTCAGGCGCGTCTCGAGGCAGCCGCCCTCCATGTACTCCATGGAGAGGTAGTGGGTGCCCTCCACCTCGCCCACGTCATAGACATGAACGACGTTCGGGTGGTTCAGCGAGGCGGCCGCTCGTGCCTCGTCCTGGAAGCGCGCCACGAAGGCCCGGTCCGCGGCCAGACGCGGCGAGAGCACCTTGATGGCAACCTCTCGATCAAGGCTCTGCTGGCGCGCGAGCCAGACGGTCCCGGTCGCCCCCTTCCCGAGGCGGCGGCCGACCGCGTAGCCGGGGAGGGAGGGAGCCTCCGAGCCGGTGCGGCTCGCGGCCGGCTCGGGCGTTCGGGCCTTGGGGGCCGCCTCGGTCTTCTCCGCCGCGTGTGAGGCCGCCGGAGCCTGAGCAGGCTTCGCCGCGCCGCCGAGGGGCGCGCTCGGGTCCTCGATCACCAGGCTGCGCGAGCCCAGCACCAGGACATCGCCCGCGGCGAGGCGGGCGGCCGTGGCCGGAGCGCCGTTGACCAGGGTCCCGTACTCCGAGCCCAGGTCCTTGATGGCCCACCCGCCGTCCTTGAGGCGGCCGATGGCGCAGTGCACGGCCTCGACTCCAGGGCCTTCCAAGACGTAGTCGGCGCGGGCTGCGTCGGAGCCGATCACGAGCCTCCCGCGCTGGGGGAGCTCCGCGGGTGCACCGCCGCCCTTCGGACGCAGGAGCAGGCGCGCGCTCACGCGGCCTCCTCCTCGACGCCCTCGAAGAGTGCGCTGCCCACGCGGACGAGGTCGGTCCCACAGGCGACCGCGAGCTCGAGGTCACCGCTCATGCCCATGGACAGGCGGCAGCGATCCTCGAGGAACAGGCCCGGCGCGCGCTGTGGTAGCTGCTGGGCCAGGTCCCGGGCCTCTTCGAAGACCTCGCGAGTCCGGCTTCGGTCCAGCGGGCCCATGACCATGATCCCCCTCAGGCGAATGCGGCGGGAGAGGCCGAGTGCCGATTCGAGGGCCGTTGCGAGCTCCTCCGGAAGGAACCCGTGCTTCTGCTCCTCGCGCCCGACACGAACCTCGAGGTAGGCCTCGGCCGTGAGGTCCTCCTCGCCAGCGATGCGCTCAAGGGTCTCAAGAAGGCGCAGGCTGTCCACGGAGTGCAGCACGCGTGCGTGCTGAAGGATGCGTCGGGCCTTGTTGCGCTGGATCGAGCCGATGAAGTGCCACTCGATGCCGGAGTCCAGGCCCGCGGCCGCGGCCTTCTCCTCGAGAGCCGGGGCACGGTTCTCGGCGAGGGCGCCTGCTCCGGCGGCGGCCAGGGCCAGGGCGGTGGCGGGAGGAACGCTCTTCGTCACGGGGAGGAAGGTCACCGAACCCTCCTCGCGACCCGCGGCCCGCTCGGCCTCATGCAGGCGCTCGAGCTGGCTCCGGTAGTTGTTGCGCAGGCGCTCCCCATCCATCGGAGGGGCATCCTAGCGGCTCGAAAGGGGTCCTGAACCAGCGGTCAGGCCGGGCCGTGGGTCGGGAGCGACGGGCCTCGGCTGGCGTAGCCGGAGCGCTCCGTTGGTGCGGACTCGCGCGG
>JBDQFW010000104.1:0-12056 GCA_040265735.1 Planctomycetota bacterium
GCTCGCGGCGCTCGAGGCCCTGCGCCCCGCACGCGCGCGCACGGCCGTGGAGGCCCTCAGGGGACACCCCGACCGCGAGCGCGCCCCGGAGCTGGTCCACCTCGTGCGTGTCCAGCAGGGCGACCAGGGCGGGCGCCAGGTCGCGCCGGTGCAGGCGCGCGGTTGAGGCGAGGCGCAGGGCCTGGGTCAGGTCCGGGCCCTCGGCCTTGGCGAGGTCGCGCAGCACGCGCGTGCCGTGCGCCTCCCACCACGCGTCCTGGTCCGCGAGCCAGGAGGTCCAGGCCCGCGGGTGCAGACCCATGCGCAGGTCGGTGAGGGTCTGGAGCGCTCCGAGCGCAGCTGCCTGAACCGCGGCCTGGGGGTCGCGCAGGGCGTCCACGAGCTCGGGAACCGCGCGAACGGCATCCAAGTGGCCGAGGGCCTGGGCGGCCGCCGCACGGGTCGGGGCGTGGGCGGAGGAGAGGCAGAACTGCACGCGCCGCAGGCCCGCATCGCCGAGATCCAGGGCTGCGTTCCGCTTGCGCGCCACCCGCGCGAGAGCCGTCAGGGCCGTGGGCTCGAGGCCCGGGTCCCCCTCGAGCTGAGAGAGCAGGAACGGCACGCCCTCCGGCAGGCCCGTGCGTCCGCAGGCCTCGGCCGTGGGGGCGAGCCACGCGTGGGGGAGCTGGCGCAGGGTGCGTGATGCGAGGGCTTGGGGGACGCGCGGCGCAAGCTCTCCCAGGGCCTGCGCGAAGCGCGCGGCGCCGGCATCCACGATCGCAGGAGCGTCCGCGTCGCTCGCGTTCGGAAGGTCCTCACACAGGCGGAAGAGAGGCTCGACGCAGGTCTCCGTGCCGAACCGGGCCGCACAGGCAAGGCCGAACTCGCGCAGGGCTTGGCCGGGGCCACGCTCGGCTCCGGTGCCCTCGGTGAGCGCCGCGCAGTGCGCGGGAACGGCTGCGAGCGCGGCGCCCCAGCGCCGGAGGGCATCCTTCGGGAGGGCGCGCTCGAGCGCCGCGGCAGAGGCCGCGCCGCCGTCTGCCAGAGCCTCCACAATTGCCTCCGCGTCCGGGGTGCGGCCTTCGAGCGAGCGCACCCAAGCAGCCGGGTTCTCTCCGCCCAGAGGCGCGGACCAGAGAGCCAAGAGAAGAGGGAACACCTGGGGCATCAGTCCTCGTCCTTCTCGTCGTCGTCGTCGTCGTCGTCGTCGTCGTCGTCGTCGTCGTCGTCGTCGTCGTCGTCGTCGTCGTCGTCGTGATCGTGATCGCGATCGTCGTCCTCAGACTTGGACGCCCAGCCCTCGTGGTCGTCGTCGTCCTCCTCATCCGAGGAGCTCCAGTCCTCCGAAGCGGGGCCGCTGTCTCCCGCGGCCGCGCCGGAGCCGGGCGGAGGATAGGTCTGGGGCGTGGGTGCGCCCGGCTGGGGTCCGCTCACGGACTCCTCCCAGAGCGTCGCGAGGGACGCCTGGGCCGCGGCGGTCGGCAGCTCGCTCGCGGGTCCCTGATAGACCCCGATGCCTCCCTCTTCCGTCACGAACTGGACCGTGACCTCGAGTGCTCCAGCCTCCTCTTGCGCCGACACTGGCTCCACGCCCTGCTGCGCGAGCCAGCGCTTGGGCGGCAGGAGGCCGCCGAGCAGCGGCGTGTCCGGCCGCTCCGCGAAGCCCCAGGACAGGAGGACGGGCTGCGAGGGAACGCCCGCGACGCGGTCCGCCGTGGCGGAGTCCCAGGTCGCGCGAGAGCCCTGGGCGAAGACCAGGCGCCGCGCGAAGGCGGTGCCCTGGACCTCGAGGCCCGAGGGCAAGGTGAGCTCGGCGTGGGGGGCGAGGAGGGCTCCGACGAAGGTCCCCTTTGCGCTCAGCTCGGGCTCGTGGGTCTGGTGCAGGACCAGGGTCACCTGGTCCGCGCTCCCGCCCTCGTGCACCCAGCGCGACCCCGGGGCAAGCCGCACCTCGTGGAGGACATGCACCACCACCGGGCCGCCCGTGGCGTCCACACGCAGGCGCGTCCCGCTGGCGAGGTCCAGGGTCCCGACGGTCATGACGAGCGGCCCCACCAGCCGTGCGCGCTGCCCGCCATCGAGGTCGAGCCGCTCCAGGTGCAGGCCGCCCGGGCCAATGGCGGGCGCGTCCTTGCCCAGCTCGGTGTCGAGCTCGAGGAGGGGCAGCTCGGGAGCCACGATCTCGGGCCAGTCCAAGGGAACCTCCGCGCGTGAGATCGCGCCATCCACGCGTGCGCCCTGGCCCACATCCACGAGCCCCGTGGGACCCGCGACCACATCGCCCTCGACTCGCGCGCCCCCTTGGGAGGACGCGACGGAGACGTCGCCGTTCGAGCGCACGCGCGCGGGCTTGTCCCCTGCAAGCGCACGCGAGCCGGGCAGGAGGACAACCTCTTCGGCGCCGAAGAAGCCGGCGGCGCCGAACGGACTCGCGGCGGGGTCGACGGTGGCCTCGATGGAGGAGGAGGAGCGCCCCACGATGCCGGTGGACACGAGCCGCAGCTGGCCCTGCTCACCCTCGCTGGACTCGACCCAGTAGTAGCCGCCGCCGTGCCGCGCGGGTGCGTCCGCCGCGGCAATGGCGCCCGAGCGGCCCTGGGCCAGGGCGAGGGTCGCCTCGGCGAGGCCGGCCTCGGCGATGTAGAGGGCGCGCGCGCGGTCGATGCTCGCCAGGTGGCGCTGGGTCACGGAGGTCTGGAGCTGCACCAGGCCGGCGCCGAGGCCCGCCAGGAGCACGGCCACCACGAGGGACGCCGCCAGGGCACCGCCCCGGCGGGAGGCCGCGCTGCGGCCCAGGCATGAGGAGTGGAGCTTCATGGTGATTCAGTTCCTGCAGGTCACGACGAGGTGCCGCCGGCTTGGCGCAGGACGGCCGTCGGGCGCGGTGCGCAGCACGGTCAGCCACGCGCTGACCTCGCGCTCGCGCTCGAAGAGGCTCTCCTCGACCGCGAACACCAGGCCGGGCTCGTCGGTGAGGTCGTTGCCGTTGTCGTCCAGGCCGTTGCTGGCCTCGCCCTGGTGGAGCGAGGGCACGGCCTTGGACCAGACGAGGGTGCGCTCGCCGTCGAGGTCAGGTGAGCGCGTCCAGAGCACGCGCCCCGCCCCCTCGCCGTCGTCGGCCCACGCGATGCGCTCGGGATCCCCGAGGCGCGGGTCTCCGTCCGCGTCCGTTCCCAGGACGGTCTGGTAGCGCAGGGTGGAGCTGCCCAGCGGGCGGCCGACCACCGGGTCCAGGGTGTCGGACGCTGCCGAGAGCAGGGCCTTACGGACGCGCTCGGCGGTCAAGTCGGCCTCGTCCTCGAGAGTGGTGCGGAAGGCCTCGCTCTCCACGGCGCTGGTCCCGCTGCGCGAGATCATCAGCATGTTCATGGAGACCAGGCCGAGGATGACCACGGCGATCATCAGCTCGACCAGGGTGAAGCCCCCCTTCCTGCTCATCGCAGCCCCCGCTCGAGCTGGGAGAGCAGCGTCTCCACGCGGAAGCGGCGCTCGCCCCCGCCGCTGGTCCAGGCCACCTCGACCACCACGGGCAGCACGCGGTGGTCCGCAGCGTGATCGAGGTCGTCGACTACCAGGTCGCCATTCAGGTCCCGCGGAAGGCCGAGCTCCGGCAGGTCGAGGTCCTCGCGGAGCGTCGGGCCCTCTCCGGGGAGCCAGACCCGTCCTACGAAGCCGTCGCCGTCCGACTCGGAGGGACTGAGGCCCTCGACCTGGAAGTGGGGACCCGGCACCCCGTCCTCGGGGTCGTCGGAGGCGCTCTCGTTGTAGCGCGCGAAGACCTCGTCGAAGGGCAGGCCGTGCATCTGCTCGACCACATTGGTCGCAGCCTCCACGGCCCAAGCGCGCTCACGCTTGTTCTCCGCGTGGCGGGCCGAGGCCATGAGGGTGGTGGAGAGCATCCAGGTGCACAGGGTCAGCACGAAGACGCTGACCATCACCTCGACGAGGGTCATGCCGCGGCGAGCGCGAGCGGGGCGGGGAGGGCAGACCATGGGCGAGTGGGAGAGACCCGTCTCACCCTTCGACCTCGCCGGGCCGCGGCCTAAAGCCGCGCCGGCCCTGCCCCGTTTCGAGGCAAGCGAACCCCCTCAGGGGCCGCTCAGGCGCCGCAGCGCGCTCGGTAGGCCTCGGGCCCGAAGCTGTCCACCTGGATGGCCTCGCGCTGGAGGTGGCGGGCGTGGAGGATCCGGTCGGCCTCGCCCTGGGTCAGGAGCTCCGCGGCCACGGCGGCCTCGAGCTGTGCGGCCTCTGGCCCGCGGGGCAGGCTGCCTGCACGGGTCGCCTTCTTGACCTTCGCTACTAGGGGGGCGGCGGCGGCCACCGCGGCCGCTGCATCCTCCAGGGCCCCGAGGCCCGAGCGCTCGGGAGAGGGCACATGCACCGAGTGGGTCAGGCGCTCGCGCGTTGCGGTGTCTGTGAGCGACAGGTGCGCGACCTCGGCGGCGAGGGCGTCGTTCGGCGCCGCGACGGTCCGTCCGCGGGGCAGGGTGAGGGCGCGCAGGGCCCAGGCCACCGGGCGGTTGGGCAGGTTCTCCAGCACGCCGAGCAGGGCGTCCTCGGCTCCACCGAGGTGCGTGCGCAGGGCCCACTCCAGGTAGGGCGCGTCGGCTTCAAGGCTGCCGCGCCGCAGGTCCCGGTGCAGGGCCGCGCTCGCGAAGTAGAGGTGCGCCAGGGCGTCGGCCAGGCGTCCGGTCAGGCGCTCCTTGCGCTTGAGGTCCGCGCCAAGGGTGATCATCGCGGCCTCGGAGACCAGGGCGAAGGCCGCGGACAGGCGCGAGACCTGCCGTGAGCCCCAGGCGCCCCGGCCGGGGAGGGAGCGTCCGGTCCCGAGCCAGCCGGAGGTCCAGCCGCCGAGGGCCGCGCGCGCCGCGGTCGAGAGGGTGTGGCCGATGTGGCCGGCGAAGGCGCGGTCGAAGCCCTCGCGATCCCCCTGCTGCACGGCATCCACCTCGGCGAAGGCGAAGGGGTGGCAGCGCAGCGCGCCCTGACCGAACACGATCAGGGTGCGGGTCAGCACATTGGCGCCCTCCACCGTGATCCCGATGGGGAGCGCCTGGTAGAAGCCCGCGAGCACGTTCTTGCGCCCGCGACAGATCGCGGCTCCGGCAAGGATGTCCATGCCCTCGTTGACCACATCGCGCATGGCCTCCGTGGTCCAGGCCTTCATGATTGCGGACAGCACCGCGGGCTTCTCGCCGGCGGCCACCGAGGCCGCGGTCAGCTCGCGCGCGGCGTCCATCCACCAGCTGTCGCCCGCGATGCGGGAGAGCTTCTCCTCGACGCCCTCGAAGCGCGCGATCGGCATCCCGAACTGCTCGCGGACCATGCCGTAGGAGGTCACCGTTCGCAGGGTTGTCTGGGCGGCGCCGCAGGCGAGCCCGGGAAGGCACAGGGAGCGGCCTGCAGACAGGCAGTCCATCAGCATGCGCCAGCCCCTCCCGACCTGCTCGGCGCCGCCGATGACATGGTCGAGGGGAACGAAGACCTCGCGACCCGTGGTGGGGCCGTTGATGAACTTGACGCCCAGGGGGTCGTGGCGGCGACCGGTCTCGACGCCAGGGAGGCTCGCGGGCACGAGGGCCAGAGTGATGCCTCGCTTCTCCTCGCCGCCCAGCAGACCCTCGGGGTCCTCGAGCTGGAAGGCCACTCCGAGCAGGCTCGCTACGGGCGCGAGGGTGATGTAGCGCTTGTTCCAGTCGAGGCGCACGCCCAGCACCTCCTTGCCGTTCCAGTTCCCGCGGCAGACCACGCCGCGGCTCGACAGGGAGCCCGCATCGGAGCCGGCGAAGGGCTCGGTCAGCGCAAAGGCCGGAACCTCCTGGCCGCGGGCGAGGCGCGGCAGCCAGCGGTCCTTCTGCTCCTGGGTCCCGTAGTGGAGCAGGAGCTCCGCGGGGCCGAGGGACGACGGCAGCATCACCGTCACGGCCAGCGTCACATTGTGGCTCGAGCAGCGCGTGATGATCTCGCTCACCGCCCTCGCGCTGAAGTCGAGGCCGCCGTACTCGCGGGGGATGATCAGGCCCATGAAGCGCTTGGACTTCAGGTAGGACCAGACCTCGGGCGGCAGGTCCCCGAGCTCATCGACCCGCTCGTTGTCCGTCATCCGACAGATGGTCTCCACCTCCTCGTCGAGGAAGCGCTGCTCCTCGTCCGTGAGGGGTGCGGGGTCGAACGCGGCAAGCCGGCTCCAGTCGGGACGCCCCGAGAACAGCTCTCCGTCCCACCAGACCGTCCCCGCCTCCAGCGCCACGCGCTCGGTCTCGCTCATCTTGGGCAGCAGCGGAGCCACCAGGCCCATCGACGGGCCGGTCACAAGGGCGCGGCGGAGGACCGGGAGACCGGTCACCGCGGCTACGACCGCCGCGACGCCGAGTGCCGTCCAGGCCGTCCCGTCGAGGCCGCCGCGCTCGAGGATCCAGCCAGCCAGCACGATCGCGCCGGCGGCGGTGAACGCCCACCACGAGCGGCCCTGGACGAGCAGAGCGAGGCCAAGGACGAGCGCGAGGAGGAGGGCAGGGAGCAGCATGGCGGGGCAGGGCGAGAGGACTCGGTCCTTCGTCCATCGGCCAGCGGGCGCGGAATCCCAAGTGGAGGCTGCGACCGATCGCCGCCGCGACGGTCTCAGCGTGTCAGGAGGCCCTCAGAGGCCGAACTCGCGCCGGATCCAGGCCGGGCGCGACCAGTCCCAGTTGCGCTCCGCCATGCCCGCCACCAGCAGCGGGTACGCGCCCAGCAGGGCCTCGACCACCTCGTCGTGGAGGCCCATGGCTGCCTGGTGCCGCCGCAGGCAGCGCTCCTCGACCTCGCTCCGGGTGCTGGCCGAGCGCAGGGCGTGCCACGCATCGGCCGAGGAGCACCCGCGCACCTGCTTGCGCTGGTGCCCCAGGTGGTGCAGCAGGTCCACCATGGGCAGGAAGCGCTCCTCGGCCGAGCCCAGGTCGAGCGCTCCCGCGAAGCTCCCGTCGGGGCCGACCATCATGTGCTTCGCGCGCAGGTCGGCGTGGTGGAACACCAGCGGGAGGACCTGCCCCACGAGGCGCTCGCGCAGGCGCGCCAGCTCGCGCCGGACACGGGTGCTCGAGGAGGGCACGCGGACCTGGCGCGCGACGCGCTCGATGCGCGCCCCGAGCAGCTGCTCGAAGGCCTCCTCGCTCAGGGGCTCGGGCGCGCGGACGCGCAGCGTGTTCAGGGCCTCGGTCAGGCTCTCGGCCGCGCGCGCGGTCTTCGCGGGCGCGTCGGTGATGTGCGTCGCCGTCCAGCCCGGCAGGCGCCGGGCGGCGAACAGGTGCAGGCCCTCGAGCTCGCCCTCGAACAGGGCCTCGGGCAGGCGCAGCGCCGGGAAGCGCGCGTGCGCACCGCGCAGGTGCTCCTGGTGCCGAGCCAGCAGGCGGCGCTTTCCAGGCGACAGGGCCAGGTGCACCGCCCACCCCCCTTCGACCGGCCCGGACTCGCGCTCGAGCTCGACGCCCGCGGGCGCAGTCAGAGCCAGCGCGGCGTTGGAGCGCGTCGCCACCAGCTGGTCGAGCGCGCCCCCGCGCTCACCCAGCCGCTCGCCCAGGGCGTCAAGGGCCCGCTGCAGGCGCGAGCGTCCGCGCGGGGCGGCCAGCACCGCGAAGCTGGGCGCGAGGACCGGGAAGAGGCCGAGGCGCTGGGCCCAGACCTTGGGGGCGTTGGCGCGTTCGCGCGGTCCGACCGTCAGGCGCGGCCTGGAGGCGTCCAGCCCGACCACGTGACTGAATTCGCGCGCGTCCGGGTACAGCGCGAAGCGCCGCGTGGGGCCCACGGCCTCGAGGGAGCGAGCGTGACCCCAGAGTGTCGCCTCGCCGGCGCTCGGAGCCAGGGCGCGACGCAGCCAGGCCAGCGGGCCGAGCCGCCGGAAGCGGCCACGCACGCCGGTCGCCCGCTTGTAAGCGAGGCGATTGTCCGCAATGAGCACGGCCTCCCGCCGCGTGAGGCGCGCAAGCTCGCTGGGGGGCACTGACGGCGATTCTGCGCCGTGTGCGTAGCCGGGAGCCCCATCCTCGCGCACCGCCAGGTCGAATGCGTCGTCCGGGAAGGGCAGGCGACCGCCCGCGAGCGCGAGGTGCTGCACGCGGCCCGGCGCGAACTCGCGGTCCCGCCGACGCGCGAGCCGACAACGGTCTAGGCTCGGGTCCACGACGACTACGCGCCAGCCCAGGGCGGCAAGGGCAGGGACCGTACCGGAGAGGGCGCTGCCCACGAAGAGGGCGTGGCCGGGCGCGCTCGGGAGCAGCAGGGCCCAGGCCCCGCGGCTCTCCTCCAGGAGCATCATCGTGCGGTCCGCGTCCTCGCGAGGCATCCGCACGAGCAGCGGCTCGAGCAGGTCGCGCCACGCCGAGCCGGCGAGGGGCTTGGCGAGGAACACCCGCGCGTGGCTTGCGGGGACGGGGGAGGGAGGGACCTCGGTCACGGTGCGTGGGCTCCTCGCTGCTCAGGTGACGCATCGCCCGGACGCCGGGCAGCCGGCGACACTCGCACAAGCGGCACGCTGGCGGTGCGCGGACCCACGACAAGGAGCATCCCGAGCGAGGCGGCTGGCAGGGCGAGCAGGCCGTGGGTGCCGGGCGCGTGACCGAGGGTCACCGCGGCACCGAGGGCTGCGCCGGTGGCCGCCAGCGCGCGCGGTGCGAGGGACGGTCCGTCGGCGGGCTGTAGCGCGGGCCGAATACGGAGCGCGACCCAGGGCATCACCGCGACGGCGGCCAGGATCCACCCGTCGGGCGAGGCATCCGTGGGGTTCCACTTGGCATGCACGGCGGCGCCCAGCGAGAGCAGCGCGAGCAGGGCGGCGAGCTGCCCGGCTTCGCGTCGTTGCGGGCGTGCGCTCGCCGCGACGAGGCCGATGCCGAGGGCCAGGCCCACTCCGGCCGCGCCTCCCCCGCCCATTGCGTGCAGCGCGCCCGCGAGCACCGCCAGAGCGCGACCCCGTCGGTCCGCCCGGAAGCTCCAGCGGACGAGGCCTTCGGTGCCCAGCGCGCCGGCTGCCAGTGTGAGGGCGCCCTGGGAGTTGGTCTGCGATCCCTCGTGCACCAGCAGCATCACGGCCGCGACGAGCGCGAGTGCGTGGGTCGCCGCCGGGCGGACGCGCAGGCAGCGCGCTGCCGAGATCCAGGTGAGGAGCGCGGCGCCTTCGAGCGCCGCATGCAGCGCGCTGTCCTGGGAACCCTCGATGCGCGTCCGTGCGCGCACGGCCACGGAGAAGGCCACGATGATCAGGGGCGCCGCGCGGAGCGCCCGAGCGGGCAGCCCCTCGCCGGGCTCGGCCTCGGGTCCGCGTGCGAGCGGGGCGAGTGCGAACGGGCCGAACCGCAGCGCCAGGGCGCGGCCGACCGCCAGGGCCCCAGCGGAGCCGAAGAAGGCCCACAGGAACCCCTCGCTCGCCGTTCCCACCTCGAAGGCGTCCGCCGCCGCCCGCACCGCCAGCAGGCCGAGCACGAGCGACGCGGCCAGGACCGCAGGCAGCTCGCGAGGCCGGCCTCCGCCGGGCTCACCCGCGGGGAGCAGAGCCAGCAGCAGCCTCCCGACTCCGGCCAGCGCGATCAGGCGCGGGAGCAGGGTCCATTCGGCGGTGGGGTCCATGGGGCGATCTTCCCACGGTCGCTGCCGGAAGCCCAGGGCGAACCCAGGGCTACCATGCGCCCATGCGCGTGGCCGCCGCTCCCATGGATGTCGAGACCGGCGCCGTTGCGGCGAACCTGGCGCGGGCCTGCGAGCAGGCGACCCGCGCGGCTGCCGAGGGCGCGGAGCTTCTGGCCCTGCCCGAGATGTGGCCCACCTCCTTCGTGCCGGATGCCACCCCCGGCGACCTGGCCGCCAGCGCGGAGGCCGTGGCGACCCTGGCGCAGCACGCGGCCGAGCTGAACCTCGCGGTCGTGGGGTCGGCTTTTGGCCCCGTGGACGAGGAGGGCCGCCCCTCGAATCGCCTGCACCTGCTGCGCGACGGGCGAATCCACGCCCTGCACGATAAGGAGCACCTGTTCTCCCCGACCGCCGAGCACCTGGTGTTCCGCGGCGGCGCGCAGGCGCCCGTTAGCCAGGCCCTAGGCGGCGGCGCGGTCTCGGGCCTCATCTGCTACGACCTGCGCTTCCCCAGCGTCGCGCAGGGTGCGGTGCAGGGCGGAGCGGAGCTCCTGGTCATCGTTGCCCAGTGGCCCGTGGATCGCTCCGCGCACTGGGAGGTCCTCCTGCGCGGCCGCGCGGTGGAGGGGCAGTGCTGGGTCCTGGCCTGCAACCGCGGAGGCGTGGCCGAGGTGGGGCGCCGGCGCATGCGCCTCGAGTTCCCCGGCGAGGCCGTGCTGGTGTCACCCCATGGCGAGGTGACGGCTCGCAGCCGTGACGACCTGCTGGCGGGGGAGGTGGACTGGGAGCTGGCGCGCGGTCTGCGCCGTCTCGTCCCCATGGCCTCGGACGCGGAGCGTCGGGCGCGACGCGCGCGGCCGGAGCCCGGCGACTCATCGCCGGGCTGAGTCTCGTCGGCGCATCGGGCGCGCGCCGAGGTTCTCAGCAAAGGCGCGAGGGGAGGCTCTCACCCCTCCCCTCGCTTCCATCCATCTGTCTCCCACCTGTCGGCAGAGCGCGAGGCTCAGGCCGGAGGCAAGGTCTTGTCGCCGAGCACGGGCGGCAGGTCGACTGGCGCGTCGGCAGGCGGCGCTCCAGGCACGTGCAGGGCCGCCGCCACGCGGCGGGGTCGTGAGCTTCCTCGCCAGACGGCGAGGTGGCCGTCCTCGGACGGGACGACGAAGAGCGAGGCCGAGGCGCCGGGGGCGACCTCGGGCAGGCCCACCCGGGCGGAGGCCAGCGAGGCCTGGGCGCCGCGTGCGACCAGGCGGAACCAGTGCTCTTGGGCCGCGCCGCGGGGGAGCGGGTGCACCATGCGAGCGCCGGGCGCGAGAGCGAGCGTCCCCACCGGACCGTGGCCGTCGAGGCCGATGACCACCACCACCGGGTTCAGGGAGGTGTTCTCCACACAGAAGTGCGAGGCGCTGGTCTGGACCAGCGCGGTCAGGTCCTGTCCCTGCAGGGCCTCGGGAATGGGGGCCGGGGCGGGGGCCTGGAGGCCGGCGCCGAGGGCGAGGAGCAGGGCGGGGAGCATGATGAGGGGGAACCGCTGCGCGGGTCCTCCGGTATCGGCCTCGTGCTCCCTGGGCCTTGAATCGAATTGAGACAGTCCCTGCCCTGGGCACGCTGGAGGCCGCTCCTCCAGGCGGGGGACTCTCCCGGGCGGCCTTCTCCCCGGGCGCCCCAGTCCCAGCGCCTCAGTCCCAGCGCCTCAGTCCCGGCCCAGCAGGCGCAGGGCCGCCCAGTCGGCGGCGGGGAAGCCGCGCTCGCGCAGGTCCCGGCGCGCGCCGGCGGCCGCCTCCGAGGGACGCCGCCCCTCGGCGAGCAGGGCGTGGAAGGTCTCGATCCCAAGGCGCGCCGCTCGATCCTCGATGGGCCAGAGCGTGGCGAGGACGCTGCGCGTGCCGCCCATCAGGAACGCCCGCGCGAGGCCCATCAGGCCTTCGCCGTCCACCACCACGCCGCGAGCCGTTCCGCAGGCGTTGAGCACGGCCAGGGGCAGTGCCGGCTCCTGGGCCAGCACCTCGCCCGCGCAGAGGACGCCGTCGGTGGTGACGATCGCGGTCGGGCTCAGGACGCCGTGGTCACAGGCGGCGTCTGCCACCAGGTGCGTGGCCAGGTGCAGGGGCTGCCGCCGGTTGAGGGCCTGCAGCAAGGCGCTGCGCGTGAACGACGCCCCGGTGTCCACGCGGTGCTGGCCGCCGAGGGTGCTGCGCACATGCTCGAGCTCCGCGCGCGCCTCCGGCAGGGGCGGGTGGCCGCTGCCGCCCAGGAGCGGGCTGCCCAAGAGGCTCCAGCCCGCGCCCGCGAGGGACGGGCGCAGTCCTGGGGCTCGAGCGGGGAGGGCCGGCAGGACGACCGGCACCAGGCCCTCGTCGAGCCAGCGCCCCTCCACCCGCAGCAGGTGGACGGGGAGGGCCTCAAGCGCGCCGTGCAGCACGACCAGCAGGCGCTCGTCGGGGTTGGAGCGCCGCCAAGGCTCGCGCACGGGAGCGGGC
>JBDQFW010000105.1:0-12050 GCA_040265735.1 Planctomycetota bacterium
CTGCTGCTCCTCCCCCTCGCCCTGGCCCCGGCGGCCTGCAAGCCGGGCTCCGCCGAGGCCGGAGGCCCTGGCCCTGAGGCCGCCGCTCCGCAGAAGCGTGAGGTGCCTCGGGTGCGCGTCCAGCCCGCAGAGGTGAAGGAGATGCGCGAGATCCTCACCACGACCTGCGCCATCGAGAGCGCCCGCCAGGTGGAGGTGGCTCCCAAGATTGGCGGCCGCGTCGTCGAGGTGCTCGTCGAGGAGGGGATGACCGTCGAGGAGGGCGCCGTCCTCGTGCGCCTGGACCCGCGCGAGGCCGCGGCCGCGGTCGAGGAGGCGCGCGTCGCCCTGCGCGAGGCCGAGGAGGCCCTGCCTGGCCTGCAGCTGACCGTGCGCGAGCGCGAGGAGGCGGTGGCCCGCGCGGAGCTGGGCCAGGACCAGGCCCAGCGCGAGTTCGCGCGCCACGAGAACGCCGGGCTCATCTCCACGAACGAGCTCGAGAAGCTACGCCTTGCCCGCGACCAGGCCCTGCGCGATCTCGAGAGCGCGCGACTCGCCGTTCAGAGCGCCGAGCAGGCCCGCGCGACCAGCGGCACGGCCGTCGAGAAGGCCCGCCTGGTTCTCGAGCGCCGCGAGCTCGAGCTGTCCTACACGGATGTGGTCGCTCCCTTCCGCGGCGTCGTCGCCGCGCGGGCGGTGCGCGTCGGTCAGAACGCCACCGCAGGCGCAGGGCTCGTCACGCTCACCGATCCCGAGGACCTGCGCGCCGTGATCTACCGGCCCCAGCGCGAGCTGGGCCTGTTCCAGGGACGGGGTGACGAGTTGGCCATCGAGGCGCTGCCTGACGCCTTCCCGGGTCAGAGCTTCGCCGGCACCCTCGAGATCGTCTCCCCCACCATCGACGCGGCGTCCGGTTCGGTGCGCCTCACCATCGGCCTCGAACAGCCGGCTGCCGGGAGCGACGCTCCGCACCTGCTGCCGGGGATGCTGGTGCGCCTGAACATGGTCGTCGACCGCCATCCCGAAGCCCTTGTGGTGCGCAAGCGCGCGCTGCAGCGCGAGGGGGACCGGCGCTTCCTGTTCGTCGTTGAGAACGAGCGCGCGCGGCGCGTGGAGGTGCGCGAGGGTTTCGCGGACGACCTCTCCGTCGAGGTGTTCCCCCTCGCGGGCACCCTGGCGCCGGGCGACGCGGTGGTCACCGTCGGCAACCGTGACCTCGAGGACGGCGCCGAGGTGCGCTCGGAGCCGGAAGCCACGCGGGAGGGCTGAGTGCAGCCCACCCCTCCCCCGCGGCGCGGCAGCGCCCTGGCCTTCGTGGCGACCCGACCGGTCGCCATCACCATGGCGATGGTGGCGATTAGCGTGTTCGGGTTGGTCTCCCTGGCCAAGCTGCCCATGGACCTGCTGCCCGCCATCAGCTACCCGACGCTGACCGTGCGGACGGCCTTCCCCGGGGCGGCCCCCGAGGATGTGGAGGACCGCGTCTCGACGCGGGTGGGCGAGGCTCTCTCGACACTGCCCGGCCTCGTGCGCTCGTCGTCGATCAGCCGCGCGGGCTTCAGTGATGTGCTGCTGGAGCTCGACTGGGGCACGGACATGCTGCTGGCGGTGCAGGAGGTCCGCGATCGCCTGGACAATGTGCAGCTCCCGCGTGAGGCCGAGCGGCCGCTGATCCTGCGCTACGACCCGAACCTCGACCCAATCCTGCGCATCGCCGTGAGCCCGCCCCCTGGCGCGCGGCCGGAGGGCCCGGGCGAGGCCCTGACGCGGCTGCGCTGGATCGCCGAGAACCGCATCCAGCGCGAGCTCGAGGGGCTCCCCGGCGTGGCTGCCATCCAGGTCCGCGGGGGCCTCGAGGAGGAGATCGAAGTCGCCGTCGATCCGGGTGCCCTGGCCTCTCAGGGCCTCGATCCCGCGACGGTGGGGCGGCGCCTGGCCGCAGAGAACCTGAACGCGTCCAGCGGCGAGGTGCAGGAGGGCTCCACGCGCTTCCTGGTCCGCACGCTCAACGAGTTCCGCGACGTGGAGGAGATCGCCGGCCTCGCCCTCGTGCGGCGCGGCGACGCCACGGTCCGCGTCGGGGACGTGGCCCGCGTCACGCGCACGCACGCCGAGCGCGAGGTGGTCATGCGCGTGGACGGCGAGGAGGCGGTGGAGCTCGCGGTCTTCCGCGAGGCCGGGGCCAACATCGTCGAGGTGGCCCGCGCCGTGCGCGAGGCCATCGTCGGCAACGCCGAGCAGCAGGAGGTCGCCGCCAAGTACGCGGACGGCGGCGAGCCGCGCTGGGACGAGCGTCAGAAGCTCGCCTTCCTGGGCTGGTCCCTGCGTGACCAGGCGCGCTTCGCGGTGCTCTCCGACCAGTCGGTGTTCATCGCCGCGGCGGTCAACGACGTGCGCGACGCCGCCCTCATCGGGGCCCTGCTCGCGATCGCGGTGATCTGGGTGTTCCTGCGCCGGCTGGTGCCGACCCTGGTGATCGCGCTCGCGATCCCGATCTCGGTCGTCGCGACGTTCGCCCCCATGTTCCTCATGGAGGTGTCCCTCAACATCATGTCCCTCGGCGGCCTGGCCCTCGGCGTGGGCATGCTGGTGGACAACGCCATCGTGGTGCTCGAGAGCATCTCGCGCTGCCGCGAGGAGGGTGACGGCCGCGCGGCCGCGGCGGTGCGCGGCGTGAGTGAAGTCGCCGGCGCCATCACCGCCTCGACCCTGACGACGGTGGCGGTGTTCGCGCCCATCGTGTTCGTGGAGGGCATCGCCGGACAGATCTTCGGCGACCAGGCCGTGACCGTCGTGAGCGCGCTCCTGGTGTCGCTCCTCGTGGCGGTCCTGTTCATCCCGATGCTCTCGGCCCTGCCCATGCTGGACACCGAGGCCCAGGGCGACGGAGCGTCCCGCTGGCTGCGGGAGGCCGGGCGCGTCCTGCGCCGCGAGCCCGGACGCGCGCCCGCGGCGGCCCTGGCCAGCGCCACTCGAGTCGTGCGCGAGTTCCTCCTCGCGGACCTCGCCCCGGGCTGGGGCGAGCTGGTGCCGAACCTGCTGCGCGTCGTGACCGGCCTGGTCCGGATGGCCGCGTTCCTTGCCCTGCGAATCGTGGCGCTCCTGCTGGGCGCGGCCTACGGCGTGTTCCTCGTGATCACCTGGCCGGCGCGACGCCTGTTCGACATGGCCTGGGGTCTGCTCGACGCCGCGTACCCGCGCCTCCTGGGCGCGTGCCTGCGCGCGCCGGTGCTCGTGCTGATCGCTGCCGGAGCCCTGGGCTGGCACGCGTACGGCGTCGCCCAGGGGCTCGGCCTGGAGCTGCTCCCCGAGATCCACCAGGGCGAGTTCACGGCGCGGGTGGCCCTCGGCGTGGGCTCGCCCCTCGAGACCACCGACGGCGTCCTGCGGGAGCTGGAGCAGGAGGTGCGCGCACTGCCCGGCGTCACCCGCTGCGCCCTGGTGAGCGGGGTCGAGGAGGACACCCTCACGCGCGAGATCGAGGGCGACCACACGGGGCGCCTCTCCATTCGCCTGGCCGAGGAGGCCAGCGACGCCCTCGGCGAGGAGCGCGTCGTGGCCCAGGTCCGCGCGCTGCTCGAGGGTCACCCCGAGGTGCGCCGGGTCGAGATCACGCGCCCCACGCCCTTCACCCTGGACGCCCCCATCGCGGTGGAGGTCACGGGCTACGACCTGGACCAGCTGGCCGAGGTCGCCGGGGAGGTCCAGCGCCGCCTGCTGGCAGTCCCTGGGCTCACCGACGTGCGCACGTCGGTGCGCCCCGGCCAGCCCGAGGCGCGCCTCGTCTTCGACCGGGACCGCGCGCTCGAGTTCGGGCTGGACCTCGGCACGGTCAGCGACTTCGTCCGCGACCAGGTGCAGGGAACGGTCTCAACGCGCCTCGTGGAGGGCGACGACCGCATCGACATCCGGGTGCGCGGCGACCGCGATGTCCTGGATGGGGTCGAGGCCGTCGAGGCCCTGATCGTGAACCCCACCGCCGAGCAGCCCGTGCCTCTCACGGCCGTGGCGCGCGTGGACATCGTGCGCGGCCCCGCCGAGATCCGCCGCATCGCCAGCTCGCGCGCGGCACTGGTCACGGCCGCCAGCACGGGCCTGGACCTCGGGGGCCTCAACACGCGCATCGAGGCGGCCCTGGCGGACATGCCCGTGCCCGACGAGGTGATCGTGGAGCTTGGGGGCCAGAAGCGCGAGATGGAGGCGGGGACGCGCAGCCTGCAGCAGGCCCTGCTCCTGGCCATCTTCCTCGTCTACGTGGTCATGGCGACGCAGTTCGAGTCGCTTGTGCAGCCCTTCGTCATCCTGTTCAGCGTGCCCCTGGCCGCGGTCGGGGTCGTGCTCGCCCTGGACTGGCTCTCCATCCCCGTGTCCGTGGTCGTGTTCATAGGCGCGATCCTGCTGGCGGGGATCGTGGTCAACAACGCGATCGTTCTGGTGGACCGCATCAACCAGGAGCGCGAGCGGGGGGCCGACCTGGCCACCGCGGCCCGCGAGGCCGGGCGGGCGCGCCTGCGCCCCATCCTGATGACCACGGCCACCACCGTCCTGGGCCTCCTGCCCCTCACCGGCTGGCTGGAGGGAGTGCCCTTTCTGGGCCAGTTCGGCGCGGGAGAGGGCTCGGAGCTGCGTGCCCCCATGGCCGTGGCCGTGGTGGCGGGGCTCACCATGTCGACTCTCCTGACCCTGATCGTGGTTCCGGTGGTCTATACGCTGCTCTCGCGCCGTCCCCCGCGACAGCCGGAGCCCGACCCCGGCCCGTCGTCGGCCTCCGACGACGCGGCGGTCAGCGCCGCCGAGACCCACGCCCTCGAGCTCCCCCCCACCGCCTGAGGCCTGAGCGTTCCGCGCCCATCCCCAAGCAGCCAGTCCCCAGCGCCTCGCACCAAGCCCCAGAGAGCCCATGCAAGAAGCCCGCCGCTCGAGCCTCTTCGCGCTGCCGGTCGCCCGTCCGGTCGGCACGCTGGTGATCCTGATCACGCTCGTGGTGGTCGGGCTGATCAGCTACTCGCGGCTCCCGCTGCAGATGCTGCCCAGCGGAGTGCAGGGTTCGCGCTTCACGGTCTTCGTCTCGCACCCGGGCTCCAGCGCCGCTGAGAACGTGGATAAGGTCGCGCGCCCCCTCGAGGAGCAGCTGCGCACCCTCGCCGACGTGGACAACGTCTACACGACCTGCCGCCAGGGCAGCGTCCGCCTGCGCGTGCAGTTCAACGGGGCCGGCGACCTGCAGCTCGCCAAGGCCGAGCTGCGCGACCGGATCGAGCGGGCCCGGCCCGAGATGCCCGAGTCCGTGGACCGGATCCGCATCTGGTCCAGCGACGACGGGGACATGCCCATCATGTGGCTGGCGGTCACCGCGGAGGAGGGCACCCCCGAGGAGGACATCGACCGCCTGATCGAGCAGCGCATCCAGCGCCCGCTGGAGGCCACCGACGGCGTCAGCCGCGTGCAGATCTGGGGGATGCTCGAGGACTCCGTCCGCATCCTGCTCGACGAGGAGCGCGTGAAGGCCGCGCGGCTCGACACGGGCGAGGTCATCCGGAGGCTCTCGGCGGACAACTTCGCCAAGCCCTTGGGCGAGGTCACCGACGGCGAGCGGCGCTTCCTGCTGCGCTCGGACATGCGCTTCCGGGAGCTCGAGGAGATCGAGGCCTACCCCATCGGGAACGGCATGCGCTTGGGTGACGTGGCCGAGGTCGCACGCATCAAGGCGGTCGGTGAGCGCCTGACGCGCATCGACGGGCGCTATGCCTACTACGGCATGATCCAGAAGGAGGGCACGGCCAACGTCGTCGAGACCTCCGAGCGCATCCACGAGGTGCTCGCCTCGATCGAGAGCGACCCCGCCCTGGGCGGGAACTTCGGCGTGACGCTCTTCTTCGACCAGGCCGAGTTCATCCGCGCGAGCCTGGCCCAGCTCGAGAGCACCGCCATCTGGGGCGGGGGGCTCGCGATCCTGGTGCTGTTCGCATTCCTGCGGCGCCTCCGCACGACCCTGGTCGTGGCGCTGTCGATCCCGATCTCGATCCTGCTGGCCCTGACCTGGGAGCACTTCTCGGGCGGCACCTTCAATGTGCTGACCATGACGGGGCTGACGCTGGCCCTCGGCATG
Source organism: Planctomycetota bacterium (assembly GCA_040265735.1). GTDB lineage: Bacteria > Planctomycetota > UBA1135 > UBA1135. The sequence continues at coordinate 6,089 of JBDQFW010000105.1, forward strand.
CTGGTGGACAACTCGGTCGTGGTGATCGAGAACATCGCGCGGCTGCGCGCGCGCGGCATGGGCGCCCTGCAGGCGGCCGTGGCGGGGGTGAGCGACGTGGGCCTCGCGGTCGCCCTGGCCACCCTGACCAGCGTCGTGGTCTTCATGCCGCTGATCTTCATGATCGGGAACAACCAGATGCGGGTGTTCCTGTCGGCCATGGGGATCCCCCTCTGCTCGGCCCTCATCGCCAGCCTGCTCGTGGCCCTGGTCTTCATGCCCGTCCTCGCCGGCCGGGCCCAGGGAGAGCGGCCGCGCCTGATCCGAGCCCTGGAGCGCCCCCTCGCGGCGGTGGTTGCGGTGCCCGTGCGCCTGCTCGCGCATGGCATCGGCGCCCTGCGGCTCGTGATCTGGGGCCTCGTCGCCCTGCTGCACAGGGTCGAGCGCGCGGCCCTCGCCCTGACCACCCCCACCCGCCTGCTGCTGCTCATCGGCCTGGTCGCCCTGGGGGTGCTGGGCACCGAGCGCGCCGCAGAGACCGTGCGCTACGGCGCCCTCGCCGAGGAGTTCGGCGCGCGCGCGCCGCAGCTGGTCGCTCCGCTGGGGGCCCGGATCGGAGCGCTCGTCCTGGGCGCGGGCCTGCTGCTGTTCGGCCTCCCGCGCTGGCGCCGGCGCGCGAGCGGTGCCCCGGCACGCCCGACCCCGGCCGCGCCGGAGGGAGCCAGCGTCCTGGCCTGGATCCAGGCCGCCAACCAGCGCCTCGTGAGCTGGACCCTCGAGCACCGGCTCCTGGCGAGCCTGCTCGCGGTGCTCGCCCTGGCGAGCGTCGTCGTCCCCATGGGCAACATGGCCGCCACCGCCTTCGGGCAGGAGGAGGACCTGACCGAGATCGAGGTGGATGTGGAGCTCGAGTCCAACTTCACCCTGGGCCAAGCCTCAGAGGAGATGCGCCGCTACGAGCGGGCCCTCGAGGGCCTGCGCGACGAGATGGGCTTCGCCCACCTGGTCGTCCGCTTCTGGGCCGGCGGTGGAGAGGTCGGGCTGCGCTGGAAGGACCGCCTCGACAAGAAGGAGCTGGAGCAGCACCGCAATCGCCTGCGCGCCGAGCTCCCGCGCTACCCGGGTCACCGCCTGCGCTTCGGGCGCGAGCAGGAGGTCGGCAGCGCCGACAAGCAGGTGGTCGAGTTCCAGCTCATCGGTCCGGACGCCGACCGCCTGGCCGAGCTCGGCGAGGAGGCCCTGCAGGTGCTCCAGCGCGTCGAGGGGCTGCGAGACGTGCGCTCCCCCCTGGAGGAGGCCCCCGAGGAGATCCGGCTGATGTTCGATCGGGAGGCTGCGTTCTCGATGGGCATCGCCGCCGACGGCGCGACCCGCAGCGTGTCCTGGGCCCTGCGCGGAGCGATGCTGCCGCGCTTCCAGGAGGAGGGCCGGGAGGTCCCGCTCTTGATCGAGTACGACGAGGAGCAGATGGCCGGCCTCGACACGCTGCAGGACCTGAGCGTGTGGTCGGACACGGGACCCGTCGCCCTATCCTCCTTCGCCACCCTGGGCTTCGAGCCGGGGCCGCGCACGATCTGGCGCTGGAACGGACTGACGACCTTCACCCTGCAGGCGCGGATCGACGATCCCAGCCGCCTGGGCGAGCGCGTGAAGGCTGGCTACGACGCCCTCGAGGCCGAGCTGGACCTGCCGCGCGGCTTTCGGCTGGGACGCGAGCGCTCGGCCTACGCCGACGCCCTGCAGCAGGTGCGCGAGATGCAGCTGGCCCTGCTCTTCGCCGCGGCGCTGGTCTACATCGTGATGGCGATCCTGTTCGAGTCCATCACCCTCCCCCTGGCGGTGATGGTCACGGTGCCCTTCGCCGTGCTCGGCGCCATGTGGACCCTGTTCCTCACCGGGACCGTGATGGACTCGGTCGGCTGGATCGGGATCATCATCCTCGTGGGCGTGGTCGTGAACAACGGCATCGTGCTCATCGACAAGATCCACCGCTCGACCACCGAGGACGGCCTCGGCCGCCGGGAGGCGATCCTCGAGGGCGCGACGGCGCGCGTGCGACCGATCCTGATGACGGCCCTCACGACGGTCTTCGGCCTGCTCCCCATGGCCACCGCGCGGACCTCCGGTGAGGGCATCGACTACCGCGCCCTTGCGACCTGCGTTGCGGGCGGGCTGGCCCTCTCGACCTTCTTCACCCTGTGGATGGTGCCCCTGGCCTATTCCCTGGCCGACGACCTCTGGCACGGGCTCCAGGCCCTGGGCGTCCGCGTGTTTGGCAGCCGAGCCCGCTCCGCGGGTGCGGGGCCGCCGGTGCTGGGCGTGCAGGACCGCGTCGAGGGCTGACCCGAGAGCGGCCCTCACCTCGGGGCGGGGGCCGCCCAGCGAGTCGTCAGGCGGGGTGACGCTCGTTGAGCACGCGCGCCTCGCTCAGGGCCGCGTCCCGCGCGCCGAAGACGCCCACCACGCGCCCGCGCTTGCCCTTCTCGTAGGAGGCCTCGACCCCGTCCCGGCCGGTGCCGGGGACCAGGCGATCGACGACCACCCAGCCGTAGCCGTTGTCGTAGGCGAGGAAGCGCGGGAGGGGCGCGGACCGACGGGTGTTGGAGGCGAGGTCGCTCATGGTGGGTGTGCGGGGCCCGCTGCGGCGGGGCTCCTGTCGGGTCGGGCCGAGAGCATAGGTCGAGGGCGCCGGGGCCTGAGCCGGGCCGGCCCGGATTTCGGGGGCGCCAAGGGCCCCGCAGGATCGCGGAGAGGCCGTGGGGGAGGCTACGCTGTGCGTTCTCGGCTCGTGCGGCCGACCTTCAAAACGCCCTACCGTGTCCCGACAAGGCTCCCCCATCGAGCGCCCGCTCGCGCCCCTGCCGGGTGCCCGCGTGGCGATGGTCGTCAGCGAGTTCCACGCCGAGCTCACCGGCGCGATGCAGCGCTCGGCGGCCGCTGAGCTTTCTCGACTCGGCGGAGAGGTGGACGAGGCCCTGGTGGCCTGGGTCCCTGGATCCTTCGAGCTGCCCCTGGTGGCGCGCGCCTTCGCGCGCCGCGAGGACGTGGACGCGGTCCTGTGCTTCGGCCTGGTCATCAAGGGTGAGACGACCCACGACCACTGGGTCGCGGCCGGAGCGCAGCAGGGAATGACCCAGGCCTCGCTCGAGACCGACAAGCCGATCCTGTTCGGCGTGCTGACCTGCAACACGCTCGAGCAGGCGCGCGCACGCGCCCTCTCCCCCGCCGAGGGCGGTGAGCAGGACAAGGGCCGCGAGCTCGCGCGCGGCGTCATCGCCACCCTGCATGCCCTCTCGGCGGCGCGCGGTGACGCTCCGTCCACCGAGGCCTCCTGAATCGAGACCTGCCATGTCCTCCGTCAAGAAGCGCACGCGGGCGCGCGAGCTCGCCCTCCAGTTCCTCTACCAGGTCGACCTCTTGGGACCCTCCGTGCTCCCGGACCTGCGTGCGTTCCTGCGCGAGATGGAGACCGACGCCGAGTCCGTGCAGTACGCCCAGCGCATCGTCGAGGGCGTGCACGCCCAGCGCGCCGAGGTCGACCGCGTGATCGCCGAGGTGGCGCAGAACTGGAAGATCCACCGCATGGCGGTGATCGACCGCAACATCCTGCGCATCGGAGCCTGGGAGCTGCTGTTCGTCCCCGACGTCCCGCCCAAGGTCAGCATCAACGAGGGCATCGAGCTCGGCAAGCGCTTCTCCACGGCCAATACGGGAGCCTTCGTCAACGGCATCCTGGACAAGGTGAGGCAGATCGCCCACGACCGCGAGGGGGCCGCCGAGGGCGCCGAGTGATGGGGCTGCTCGATCGGCTCAAGTCCCGGCTGACGCGCACGCGCGAGGCCCTCTCGGACTCGATCTCCGGCCTGTTCCGCGGCGGCCGCCCCATCGACGCCGCCCTGCTCGCCGAGCTCGAGGAGGTCCTCTACACGGCCGACCTGGGCCCCCTGGCCACGGAGCTCGTCGAGGAGATCGAGCGGCGCCAGCGCCGCGGCGAGCTGAAGGGTGAGGAGGACGTGCGCACCGCCCTACGGGAGCGCCTGCGGCCGCGCCTCGACGCCGGCGGCGAGCTCGAGCTGCGCCCCGGGGGGCCGACGGTGATCCTGGTCGTGGGCGTCAACGGCTCCGGCAAGACCACCTCGATCGCGAAGATCGCACACCGCTTCCGCCAGCAGGGCAAACGCGTGCTGCTGGGCGCGGGCGACACCTTCCGCGCGGCCGCAGCGGACCAGCTCCAGATCTGGGCCGAGCGCAACGGCGCGGAGATCGTGCGCCAGCACAAGGACGGCGCCGACCCCGCGGCCGTGGCCTTCGACGCGGTCAGCGCGGCCGTGGCGCGCGGCTCCGAGGTGGTGATCATCGACACCGCCGGACGCCTGCACACCCAGAAGAACCTGATGGAGGAGCTCGCCAAGGTCCGGCGCGTGATCACCAAGGTCCTCCCTGACGCTCCCCACCACACCCTGCTGGTGCTGGACGGCACCAACGGCCAGAACGCGATCCAGCAGGCGCGGCACTTCACGGAGGCCGTCGAGGTCACGGGCCTCGTGGTGGCCAAGCTCGACGGGACAGCCCGCGGCGGCGCGGTCTTCGCCATCCAGGAGGCCCTGAACCTGCCTATCCGCTATGTGGGCCTGGGCGAGGGTCTCGGCGACCTCGAGCCCTTCGAGCCCGATGCGTTCGTGGACAGCATCGTCGGGGCGACCTCCACCACCCCGTCCGCCTGAGGCATGACCCCCCAAGGCGAGGCTCACTCCGGCGTCGGCCCGCGCGAGCGCCGCGGAGAGGACGCCCTGCGCGGAGCCCTGCTAGCGCTCCCTGCCCTGGCTCTGGCCCTTCCGGTCCCAGGGCTCTTGGAGAGCGTCCCCACGACCGACTCGGCCGCGCCCGGGTGGATCCTCCTGCTGCTGCTCCCCGCGCTGGGGCTGACGGCGCTCACGCAGCGGGCGAGCTGGGGACGCGCCGGCCTCGCGGCGAGCGTGCTGGGGCTCGCGGCGCTGGCGAGCCAGGTGCGCACCCTGCTGGAGGCCGGCGACCCCTTCGAGGCCGAGCGCGCGACGGTGGGCCTGTGGGCCGCGGCGGGACTGGTGATGGTGGGCAGCCGGCTCGGCAGCGCCGGGCGGCAGGTGCTCTTCACCGCCCTCGCGGGCCTCCCGCTCCTCCTCGCCCTGGGGAGCCTGTGGGTCGGACACCCCGCCGGCCTCGCGGGCAACGCGGGCGACGCGGCAGAGGCGGCTCTCCCCGCGGCCGTCCTCGCCCTGGCGGTGTTCGCCCAGAGAGCGGGAGCCGTGCGCGCAACGGCCCTCGGCAGCGTGCTCGCCTATGCCGGCTGGACCGCATGGAGCGAGGTGCGGATCGCAAGCCTGGGCTTCCTGGCCGTGGCCGGGCTGGTGACCCTCATCTCGGTAGCCCGCCCGGCGCACCGCGCCCTCGCCCGCATCGCGCTCGTGGCCTCCCTGCTCGTCGCGGTCGGCCTCGGAGGTCGCGCTCTGCTGGAGACGGCGCCGGAGGCCCCCGCCCCCGCGATCCCGGCCGCGGCCGCGGCCGAGGACGCCCCGGAAGGGGGCCTGCTCTTCCGCCGCCTGGTCTGGGGAACCGCGCCCGCCCTCCTCGCCGACCACCCCCTTGGAGTGGGGCCCGGTCAGCTGGCGCGTGCCTACCCTCCCTACCGCGACCCGGTGGAGCTCGAGAGCAGCGAGCACGGCCGCACGGAGCCCACGCCGGTGGACGTGGAGCACATGCACATGGACGCCCTCAACTGGCTGGCCGAGCAGGGACTGGCCGTGGGCGGTGCGCTGGTCCTGCTGCTCCTCCTCGCGGGGGTGCGCGCCCTTCAGGTCCTCCTCGCGAGCGACGCCGGCCGCACGCCGGCCGCCCTCGGGGTCCTGGCCGCCCTCGCCACCGGGCTCGTGAACGCGCCCTGGAGCCAGGGGGTCCTGGCGCCGGCCGTGGGCCTCCCCCTCCTCGGCGTGCTCTTCGCCCCCGA
>JBDQFW010000106.1:0-11972 GCA_040265735.1 Planctomycetota bacterium
CTCTTCGCTCTACCTCGACCCGCTCCTGGCTCGGTTGCGCGCGGGGCAGTCGCTGCGTTCCGACGGCGAGCCGCTCGTGCTGCTCGTCGACATCAAGGCCGACGGTGCCGGCGTCTACCGTGCGCTGCGAGGCCTGCTGCCGCGCTACCGCGACGCCTGGGCGCGGTACACCGCGCGCTTCATCGAGGAGTACGAGGAGGCGGGCATCCCCATCTGGGGGGTCTCGGTCCAGAACGAGCCCCTGGCGACCCAGACCTGGGAGTCCATGCTCTACACGGCCGAGGAGGAGCGTGACTTCCTGAAGAACCACCTGGGGCCCACCCTCCGCGATGCCGGGCTCGGGGACAAGAAGATCGTGGTCTGGGACCACAACCGCGACCTGCTTCCCCACCGGGCACACACGATCCTGGGCGACCCCGAGGCGGCCCAGTTCGTCTGGGGCGTGGGGTTCCACTGGTACGAGACTTGGGCCGGCGGCGAGCCCATGTACGGCAATGTCGCCGATGTGGACGCGGCCTACCCGGAGGTGAAGGTCCTGCTCACCGAGGCCTGCGTCGAGGGCTTCGACGCCGCCCGCACCCAGGACTGGGCCAACGCCGAGCGCTACGGGGACGCGATCGTCAACGACCTGAACGCCGGTGCGGTCGCGTGGCTCGACTGGAACATCCTGCTCGACGAGACCGGCGGCCCCAATCATGTCGGCAACCTCTGCTTCGCCCCCATCCACGCAGACCTTGGGTCCGGCGAGCTGATCTTCACGCCGAGCTATTGGTACCTCGGCCACTTCTCCCGCTTCATCCGGCCGGGGGCCCAGCGGCTCAGCGCAACGAGCACGCGCAGCAGCCTGCAGGCGACCTCCTGGAGGAACCCCGACGGCTCGATGGCGACAGTCGTCCTGAACCTGGGTGACGAGCCGGTGCGCTACCGCTTCGCCACCGGCGAAGCGGAGGCCACGACGGTCATTCCGCCGCGTGCCATCCAGACCCTCGTGACGCCTGCAGAGCCTGCCACGGGCTGGATCACGGACTTCCGCGACGACTTCGACACCTTTGACCCGAGCAACTGGCAGGACCAGCGCATCTGGGTCAACAACGAGAAGCAGTGCTATGTCCCGGACAACGCGCACGGGACGCGCGAGGTCAGCAATGGGACGCTCAAGCTCAAGGTCGTGCGCCTCGACGAGCCGTGTCCGTGCGACAACCTGGACAAGTTCGGCGCGCCTCATCCCCCCACGCCCTATGTGGCCGGACGGATCTGCTCCAAGAACCGTCAGGAGTTCGTCAAGGGCAGGTGGACCGCTCGGCTGCGGGTGTGGGGCGAGGGCCAGCCCAGCATGTTCCCGGCGTGGTGGCTGCTCGGGAACCGCAACAACGAGGCGCCGGTCCAGGAGGCGGACGAGGATGTCCCCTGGCCCCTCGAGGGCTCCGGCGAGATCGACATCTTCGAGCACCACGGTGACTACGGGGCAGGCCACTTCACCACGGGCGCGATCAAGAACCTCGGCAACAACGAGGGCGACTGGTGGACCCTGCGCACCGACGTGGACGCGCGCCTTGGGGAGTGGCACGAGTACTCGGTGGAGTGGGCCGGAAGCGACCTCGTCTACCGCGTGGACGGCCGTGAGGTGCACCGCAACGAGGGCGAGGGCGACAAGTACCCCGAGGCCATGTTCGCCATCCTGAACTTCGCCAAGATCACCGACGCGCCCATGGAGGGCGAGTGGGTGATGGAGGTCGACTGGGTCGAGCACGCGGCCTGGGACGCGTCGGTGCCGTTCCCCGACCCGCGGACGCCGCAGGGCCTCGAGCTGAGCGAGTCGGAGGGCGGCACGACCCTCACCTGGGAGAGCGCCCCGGGCCTGCGCTACAGCGTCCAGCGCGCGGAGAGGCCCGATGAGGCCGGCGTGCGCATTGCCTTCCAGCTCGAGGAGCCGCGCTTCGTGGATGAGGCTCCGCCGGCGGGCCGCGCCTGGTACTACACGGTCAGCGCCAGCGCCGGCTGCCAGGAGAGCGCACCCAGCGCCATCGTCCACACGCGTATCCCCGCGGTCGCGCTGCCGGCGCGGCTGGAGGCGGAGCACTACGCGAAGATGGACGGGGCGGCCACTGAGGCCTGCGGGGACGAAGGCGGCGGCCTGAACCTGGGCTTCTTCGACCCGGGGGACTCCCTCGAATACCGCATCACCGTGCCCGAGGAGGGCCTGTTCGTCCTCGACTACCGCCTGGCCTCCCAATACGGGAGCGAGGGCTTCGCGGTCCTCGTGGACGGCGCTCCGCTCGATCGTCAGGCCGTGGCCTCCACGGGCGCGTGGCAGACCTACGCAACCCAGAGCAGCGAGCCCGTGCGCCTGGCTGCCGGGGAGCACACGCTGCGCTTCGAGTCCATCGGCAGCCAGTGGAACCTGAACTGGTTCGAGGTGCGCCGGGCGGAGCGCTGATGGCGGACGCCTGGCGCGGGACGGCTTCGCGCGGCACCGACGCCAGGCAGCTCAGGCCTCGCGCGCCTCAGGCGCGGGCCTCGAGCTCCTCCCAGCGGGCCATCACCTCGAGGAGCTCGGCGTCGAGGGCGGCGAGGCGCTCACGGTCGGCGGCCTGGTCGGCCTGGGGGCGCTCGAAGTAGCCGGGCTGGGCCATGGCGTCGTGGATGGCCGTCTGCTCGGCCTCGAGGGCCTCAATGCGGTCGGGGAGGCGCTCGAGCTCGTGCTGCTCGGTGAAGGTCAGCTTGCGCGGGGCGGCGCCCTCGGGCGCGGCGGGCCGCGATCCCTCCGAGGGGCGCGGGTCGGCTGCGCGCCGGGCTGCGGAGCGGGAGGCCTCAGCGGCCCTCTGGGCCTGCTCGGCCCGCGCCGCCTCGTGGGCGGCCCAGTCCTCGAAGCCCCCGGGGTGCTCGACCCAGGCGCCCGCGGGGCCCTCTGAATCGGGCGCCAGGATCGAGGTCACCACATTCTCGAGGAAGGCGCGGTCGTGGCTGATCAGCAGGAGGTGCCCGGTAGTCGGCGAGGACCTCCTCGAGCAGCTCGAGGGTCTCGAGGTCCAGGTCGTTCGTGGGCTCATCGAGCACCAGCAGGTTGCAGGGCCGGGCGAGGATCCTGGCCAGCTGCACGCGGTTGCGCTCCCCGCCGGAGAGGTGCTCGATGCCCCCGCGCACCTGGTCGGGCGTGAAGAGGAAGTCCGCCAGGTAGGAGATGATGTGGCGGTCCTGCCCCCCCACGGTGATCTGGTCGCTGCCTCCCGAGACATTCTCACCCACGCTGCGCCGAGGGTCGAGGCTCGCCGAGAGCTGGTCGAAGCGCGCGACCTCGAGCCGCGTGCCCTCACGCACCTCGCCGGCCGTGGGCTCGAGCTCGCCCAGCAGGAGCCGCACCAGCGTCGACTTGCCCGCGCCGTTGGGGCCCACGATCCCGATCCGGTCCCCGCGCCGCACCTCGAGGTCGAGGTCGTGGACGAGGTCGGGCCCCGCGGGGTCGTACCGGAACCCGAGCCCCTTGGTGCGCAGGACGAGGGAGCCGGAGCGGTCGGCCTCCTGCACGGTCGCCCGCGCTCGTCCGACGGCCTCACGCCGCGCCGCGCGCTCCTCCCGCAGCTGCTCGAGCCGTCGCACGCGTCCCATGTTGCGGGTCCGCCGCGCCTGGATGCCCTTGCGGATCCACACCTCCTCCTGGGCGAGGAACTTGTCGAATTCGGCGTTCTGCTTCTCCTCCGCAACGAGCTCCGCCGCCCGGCGCTCAAGGTAGGTGGCGTAGTCGCACGAATAGGAGCGCAGCCGCCCGCGGTCTAGGTCCACGATCCGCGTGGCCACCCTCTGCAGGAAGGCCCGGTCGTGGGTCACGAACAGGAGCGCGGTGCGTCCATGCACCAGGAGCTCCTCGAGCTGGGCGATCGCCCCGAGCTCGAGGTGGTTGGTGGGCTCATCCAGGAGGAGCAGGTCGGGCTCGCGCACCAGGGCAGCCGCGAGCAGCACCCGGCGCTTCATGCCCGCGGACAGCTCGTCAAGCGGACGCGCCAGGGGCAGCTCGAAGCGGGCAGCCTCGCGCTCGAGGCGCGCCTCCTGCTCCCAGGCCTCGAGGTGCAGCCCCGCGAGGGAGGCGGCGAGGTGATCCCCCACCGAGCCCTCGTCGCCGGGCACCTCCTGCTCCAGCCGCGCGACCACGAGCCCTGGGGCGCGCTCGACCACGCCCTCGTCCAGCTCGAGAGCCCCTGCCAGCACGCGCAGGAGGGTCGACTTGCCCGCGCCGTTGCGGCCGAGGAGGCCAACGCGCTCGCCGCGCTCCAGCACCAGATCCGTGCTGTCCAGGAGCGCGCCTGCGCCCAAGGAGAGGGAGGCCTGTCGGAGCTCGAGGAGGGCCATGGGCGGGAGAGCTTACTGTGCCGAGGCGCCGCGGATGGGTTGGCCTCGGCCTGAGGCCTCCACCCGCCCGCGAGGACCCTCGGACGCGCCAAGAGAGGGCCGTCTCAGAGGGGCTGCCGCCGCAAGCGGAGGCTACGCGCACCCTGAGCGCAAATGTCGGCACCACGCCCGCAAAGGACAGCCCGCGCGCCCTGGGCAGCGGGAGCGGTCAGCGCTCCGCCCAGTAGCTCAGCCCAGCCCTTCCCAGCAGAAGAAGTACTGGTACCACGGATAGGCGAAGGGCACCTCGAGCCGCCAACCGTGGAAGTCGCGCGGCTCTTGGCCCAGGCGCGCGAAGGTCTCCTGCAGAAGCTCTCGGCGCATGTGGAGGCCCCGCAGCTCGAGCCCGCTCAGTCCCGGCGACAGCGCCTCAACCTCTTCGGAGGGCGGGGCGAGGAGCGCGCGCTGCTCCGGGTCGTTCATGTCCAAAGGACCCCGATCAATCGTCGATCCCGCCAGGATGAGAGGCGGCCGACCGCCGAAGAGCTCCCGGTGGGCGATCATCTCCACCACGATCCGACGGGCGGGGATCTGAGGCGTGAACCCCACGCCCCGCAGCCTCCCAGGATCAGGCTCTGACCGCTGCACCTGCGCGAGGTGTTGCTCGAGCGAAATGACATCGACGCGTGAAGGCGGTCCGAATCCCGTGGGGCCCAGTCGGCACTCGAGCAGATCCTCCCCAAGCTCGTTCATCTCAAGGGGAGCAGGAGGATGGAGGCAGAAGCGGGCAAGCCCCTCTCCAGACTCGAGGGCGCCAGACTTGTGCCCGTGGTGGACCGTGGGGCCCTCAAGCTGCAGCCCCTTCTCGAGGCGGCGCCTCACCAGCCAGGAGTGCTGTGCCCCGGCCCGCGTCCGCTCGAAGGCGTGGATCCCGAGGAGGGTCGAGAAGCTCACCCCGCCTCCGGCCATCGGCGTCAGGAACGCGGAGTGGATCACGAGGTCCGCGTGCAGGCCTCGGGCCTCGGAGAGGGACCGGAACACCGCCTGGCGCCTTGGGGCCTCGAAGGCCGGCCTGCCGCCCTCGACATGGTCCGCAAGAAGGGTCTCCAGGGCCCGTCGGTCTCCCGCCTCGGAGGCGATGAAGCCTCGGATCGCCACGAGCACGGAGTCGATCCGGGAGCAGGCATCGGCCGTCGCACCCAGCCGAGCCAGGGCCATGGAGACGGCCTGGAGGGGTCCCTCCCCTGGCGAGACGAGCAGGGCCTGGGCGGGATCCTCCTTGGCGAGCATCTTGCGGAGGCGACTTGCAAGGACCGGGGTAATCCCAAGCCGCTCAGCGAGCGCCTTGTTGCGCTCCACGGGAGCCCCGACCTCCTCCAGCGCGGCTAGAAAGGCGCGCTGAAGGCGCTCCCCGAGGTTCACCGCTCGCTCGCGAAACTCCAAGCCCGAGGCACTCACAGGTAGACCTCCGGGTTGGGGGCCAGGCAGTCCTCTGGCGTGTCGGGATGGGTCCAGGCCAGGAACGCCTGCACCCAAGGCACCGGGCGCCGCACGTCGAGCCGCCAGACCACGAACTCGCGGGGGTCGCCTCCCAGGGCCCGAACCAAGCGTTGGAGCAGCTCGCGGTGCTGAGGAAACTGACCGTCACTGAGCTCGTGCCCTTCGAAACCCAGGCGCTCGACCGGCTCGAGGGTGGAGCGAAGCGAAGGGCGCAGGGACGGGTCCCCTAGGTTGCCCATTCCCCCTGAGAGGCTCGTGTCCAGCGCCAGATGGCGCGGAGCGGACCCGCCATGAAAGTCGCGAGGGCAGGCGAATTCGAAAAGCACCCGACCGGTCGGGTAGTGGGGCACGAACGACGGCCCCACGGTTGCTCCCGGATCCGGCTGGCGCGGGGGACCGCTACGGACTTCAACCTGGGCCATCCGGAGGTCCACGGCGTGCGCCGGGCCAAGGCCCGTCGCAGCGAGGTCGTAGCGTCCCGAGACGCCGCTCCGCGTCATACGGAAGGGGCCCGGCCGCCTGACGCACGCAGCGTCGAGGCGCAGGGCCTCGAGCCCGAGCTGCGTGGGACGCTGGCCCTCGAGGCCCAGAACAAGATCCTCCTCCCCCTCGGGCCCCTCGGGGAGCGCGATTTGCAGCCCATAAGGGGCAGCCTCCCGCCAGCGCGTGATTCCAAGCGCCGAGAACAGGTGGGCGAACCGGAGGCGACCGTCCGCATCGGGCAAGACGGCCCAGCTCGAGGAGACAGCCTCGACCTCGACCCCCTCGGTCTCCCGGAGGGACCGGTGAATGGCCTGGCGCTGAAGAGCGGCCTGGGCTGCGACCGCACCTGGAACCCACTGGGCCAAGGCCCCGTGGAATGCCCGGAGATCGCCGCACTCCTGGGAGACGGTGGCGGCGAGGCTCTCGATCAGGTTCAGGAGCCTGAGAACATGGGCCTCGCCGAGCCCGCCGCCGGCCAGCCCCTCCAGGAAGTCCCTCTGGGGCTCCGCGCCCGGGAGATCCAGGAGGAACTCCAGCGGCCCACTCGCCGTGAGGGCGCCGCGAATCCGTGAGGCCAGGACCGTTGTCAGGCCCAGGCGGTCTGCCAGGGCCTGGGTGCCCAGCTCCGAGGCCCCCAGCTCCTCGAGCCCGGCGAGGAGGCCGGCCTGGAGGTCGGCCCCGAGCGTGCGGGCGCGCTCTTCTAGAGTCGCCAGCCCAGGCTGGGGCTGCAGGGGTTGCGCACGAGGGCGAGGCACGGCACGAATTGTTGATAGGAGTGCGCGTCAATTCGACCGCAGAGATGCGTAGGGGTTTTTTCTACGAGATCCGCCCCGCCACCCACAGACCGGCGTCAGACGGGGATCGCTGGCGAAGAACATGCGTTCCTTGAGGCGGCGCCCCCGTGCGCCTGAGTCACCAGCCGCCAAGGCGCATCAGGGCACCCACGCTGGGCCCGAAGGCCAAGCGGCGCCGGGTGGCTGGCCTCGGACTCGCAGGCGGCTCCCCGGTCAAGCAGGGGACTCGACCCCACGCAGGGGGTCATCGGGGTGGAACCAGCAGTGGAAGAAACGGCTCCAGGGGAACGGGAAGGGCATCGTCAGGCGATGGACCTCGAACTCGTCGAGCCGGTGCCCAAGCAGTTCCACGACCCGCACCGTCAGCTCGTGACGGTGCGCCGCTCCGTCCACGCGCAGGCTGCGGGGGCTCGGATCGAGCGGCTCGAGGCGCTGATGGATGGGGCGCAGGAGGCTCGGAAACTCGGGGTGGACCACATCGACCAGGCCCAAGCCGGAGGTCGTCGCGTGCCGGAGCTCGGGGTGCACGCCCCCGAAGAGCCCACGGAGAACGAGTACCTCGGTGACCAGGTCGCGACAGGCCAGGCCGCTCGTGATCGCGAAGCGGCGCGGGTCTCCTAGGGACGGCGCCCCTGCTGGAACGGCGTCCTCCAGCAGGTCCGCGAACCCGAGGTCCACGGCGCCAGCAGGGCCAATTGGGGTCTCGCCGAGCGTGAGGCGCCGCCTTCCTTCGCCATCGGACACCACCTCCGTGGGTGCCGCAGGCCGGTCCATGTATGGCTGGAGATCGAGGGCCGCGAGGTCCGCGCTGCGTGAGCTGGCGCCTTGCCCTCCCTCGCCGGTGAGCGGAACGGTCTGGAGGTCGAATCCGAACGCGGCCCCCTCCGCGTGCCGCTCGATGCCGTGGAGAGTCGCCACCGTCGCAAGGCTTGCCCGGCCCTCGCTCGGACCAGGAACCACGATCGTGGTGTCCACGAGCAGCCGGGCAGACACCCCTCGTCCCTCGGCAAAGGCCCGATAGGCGGCCTGGCGACGGGAGCTCTCGAACGCCTCACGCCCGCCCGGGACGAAGTCGATCAGCAGGGCCTCCAGGGTACGCCGGTCTCCGATCTCGAGACGAAGCATCCGGTCGAAGGCGACGATGGCCGCCAGGAGCCGGTCTGCAGCCGAGCCATCGAGACCGGCCGTGACGAGGATGAGCTGGAGCTTGCGCAGGGGGGCGACCCCAGGGCTGGAGAGGACGGCCTCCTCTCCACTCTCGCTCGCGATCAGCTTGCGCAGTCGGCTGGTGAAGACCTGCGTCGTGCCCAGCCGTTCCGCGAGGGCCTTGGTCCCCAGGTCCGCGGCGCCGATGGCGGCGAGAGCGTCGCGGACCGCGCCGCGCAGCTCCTCACCAACCCTCCGGCAGAGGGCGACCTCCGGGAACGCCTTCACTGGTACAGCTCCCGTTCAGGAATCCACTGCTCCCGCGGCTGGTCAGGGTGCATCCAGGAGAGGAAGAGCTGAATCCAGGGGAAGGGGCGTTGAACGAGGATCCGGTAGAGCAGGAAGTCGGAGGGATCTGCGTCGGAGGACTCGAGGGCGTGCGTGAGGAGGTCCGCGTGGCGAGGGAACTGCTGGAGCGCGACCTCTGGGGAGGAGAGTTCGAGGTGCTGCACCTCCTCGAGCACCGTCCGAAGGTCCGCTTCCCGTCCAGGCTGGCCGGCACCGCGCGCGGTCCCGCGCTCGAGGGTGCAGTAGCTCACGGCTTCGGGGGAGAGGGGCTCGAACAGGCCTCGGGGGAGCAGGACCTCCAGCATCTGGTGCCCCACGGCGCCTGCGGCAACCGTGCTCGCCCCGAAGGAGGCTTCGGCGCTGGGACGCCGCATCGGAGTTGGAGTGCGCGCTCGCTCGACCAGGTTCAGGTCCACCGCAGCTCTGGACCCGAAGCCGGTCGGCTGGAGGTCGTAGATGACGGCCCCCTCGACCTCACGGGCCGAGAGCTCAGCGGGGGCGCGGAGGGCGAAGTCATCCTGGCGGAGGGCAGCGAGTCCACCTTCGAAGAAGCTCTTGCCGTCGAGGCCTTCGACCTCACAGGTGGCCTCGTCCTGGGGCCTGTCCATGGCGACCCCGAAGGTCGCTTCGGGAAGCCAGCGCGTCACACCCAGCAGGCGAGTGACGCGCACGGACCGCCAGGTTCCCTCGGTGGCCGGGACGAAGGCCACGGAGAAGGACGAGGCCTCGATCTCCAAGCCCTCGCTCTCCATCGCCGAGCGGTGGATCGCGAGGCGCTGCCTGGGGACGAGCGAGGCCATGCCTCCGGACACCCAGGGCGCCAGCGCCGCCTCGAGCCCTCGCTGGTCCCCGAACTCGAAGCGGATCATCTGATCCAGGTGCTCGATCGCCTGGATCAGCTGGAGCACGGGCTCGTCGGGAGCGCCTGCCTGGCTGAAGCCCTCCAGGGCGTCCCGAAGGGGCTCGGGCCCCGGAGCATGGAAGACCACGGCGACCGGGTTCTGGTGCTCGAGACAGCGCACCAGGCGCGAGGCGAGAACGGGCTGGACCTTGAGCTTGCGGGCGACCTCCCCCACGCGCGCCCCCTCGAGGCCAAGGCTGCTCAAGCAGGCCTGGAAGCCCTGGCGCAAGCGATCCCCCAGGAGCTCGGCGCGCACACGGAGCGGCTCCGTGTGCACGGGAGGCACCAAGGGGACTTTGCGCGGGCGGGGCATGACTGCTGGATCTGACTGGCTCTTCTCCAGTGTCCGGCCTGCCAGATCAAGCGGTAGCCGAGATGTATCGGCGCTGTATCGTCCTCTTGGCCTTTCTCCGTATGGTGCTCCCCTTCAAGACACGGGGTGAACTCCCCGCGCGGGAGTTCACGGGGGGCTGGTGCCCCCCTAGTGCCCGCCGGCGAGGAACCAAGGGCGCACGCCCGCCTGCTCGAAGATGAGGTCGAGGACGACCAGCAGGATGGAGAGCACCGCGCCGGCCGCGAACACGGAGGCGCCGGCGACCATGGTGTCGTCTCCAGCGCGCTGCTCGGCCTCCCTGCGAGCCTCGCCCTGGGAGCCCCTCCCGTAGAGCGCCGTCACGATCTGCTTGAGCAGGCCGCCGAGGAAGATCGCCAGGGACCCCTCCAGGCCCACCAGCAGGCCGATCCCGAGGCCGAAGAGTGAGGGCATGAAGCGGGCGGTGGAGGGGTGCACGGTCAGGAACGCGTAGACCGACCCCACGACGCTGACCACGACCATGCCCCAGATCAGGGGCCCGGTGAAGTCGATGCCGCCCGCCATGGCCCGGGCCATCTCGGCCCAGACCTTGGCGCCGGGGGCCGCGAGCTGGCCGCCATCCCCCACGCCGAGGCGCTCGACGAGCAGGTGGAGCACCGGCACCGACGCGATCGCGCCCATCACCACGCCCGCAAACTGCACGGCAGTCTGGTGATGCGGGTTCTGGTCGAGCAGGTGGCCGGTGCGCAGGTCCTGCATCATGTCCACGGCCACCGAGGCGATGGTGGCCCCGAGGACGGCCATCCCGAGCAGGACCACGGCGTCCTTCGCCACGAGCCAGAAGAAAGCCGAGAGCAGGACGATCGCCACCAGGCGGACCGGGTTGATGTCGGTGTCCCCGCAGACCCGGCCGTTCACCACCGAGAGCGGGATGGCCATGGCCATGGTCGCCACCGAGGCGTACCAGGGCAGGTCGAACACCTCGCTGCCAGACCAGGCGGCGGCGGCGAGGCCCACCACGAGGAGCGCGTTGTGCAGGGTGCCCTGGCCCGCCGGGCGTGCGTAGGCCGTGGCGCCGGGCGTGAAGCCGGCTGGAACGGCGACCTCGCGCCGGTAGCGATAGGCGAAGACGATGGTCGCAAAGGTGGGCGCGGTGAGCACGGCGATGGCCGTCCACTTCACCCACTCGCCCGGCGAGCCCCAGGCCCCGCCGGCAGCATTGGCCTCGGTGACCATGGGGACCAGCAGGAGCCCCGGGAGAAGGGCGCCCAGGATCATGCCCAGTCCCACGCGCGGCCCCACCACGAGGCCGATGCCGTAGTAGAGGGGATCCACTCCGATGGGGATCGAGCCGAGGCGCGACCAGCCCGTCTGGACCTCGAAGGTCTGGAGCAGTGCATGCTTGAGCTCGCCGGCCTTCGCGAAGGAGACCTTGGTCGGGAAGGTCAGCACGCCGGCCACGAGGCTCCAGAGGGTGAGCAGGCGGACCGGCCGGTTGCCCTCGCCCTCGGCGCGCTCGGCCCCCACGGCGCGCTGGATCACGGCGCAGGCGGTCCCCGAGGGGAAGAAGTACTGCACCATCTGCTTACGCACCAGGCTGCCAACCAGGGTCCCCAGCAGGCCGGCCGAGGCGAACAGGACGGTGAGCGCGAAGGGGTCGGGCCCCCACTCGGGGTCCACGATGTGGAGGGCGGCGTAGCAGGCGACCGCGAAGCCCACGCCGCCGCCGGCGCTGACCATCGTCTGCCCAAGGTTCAGCTGGTAGATGGTCGCCTTGCGCCGGGCGATCCCGCCCAGGACGGCCACCGAGGCCAGGACCGCGACGATCGAGCCCGTATCACCCCAGCCGATGAGCAGCGTGGTGTAGATGTTGGCCGCCGCGATGAGCGCGGCGAGGACTGCGAAGACCAGCCATTCCAGGAGGGAGAGGTTCGGGAGGAGGCTCGAGGGGGCCTCGGAGGACTTGGCGCTGGAGGTCGTCATGACGGAGCGGGGGGACGCCTCGATTCTGGCGCCAGGCTCCGCGGGAAGCACGCGCCGGCCGGGATCCGAGCGTCGCAGGACGAGCCCTGGGGCCTTGGGAGGCGGGCTTCTGGCATCGGAGGAGCACCTCCGGAGGCTCCGCAGCCGATGAGAGCCACGAGGTGAGCCCCCCCGCCACGAC
>JBDQFW010000107.1:0-11970 GCA_040265735.1 Planctomycetota bacterium
GCCGGCTCAATGCCACTCTCCTCGACGAGCTCGCGCAGGGCGGCCGCGCGGAGGTCACCCTCGCCGTCGGCGTGCCCGCCGAACTGCAGCCACAGGTCCAGCTTGCGGTGGTGGTGCAGCAGGACGCGCTCGCCCGAGCTGTCCAGCAGCAGGCACGAAGCGGTCAGGTGACCCGGAGCGCAGGTCCGCAGCAGCGCGTCGGGGTGGCGGTCCAGGAAGGCCAGGATCGCCTCGCGGTCCGCGGCCTGCTCGCCGTCCGGTGCGTCGAAGGCTGCGACCAGGGCGCGGGCCCGGGCGACCTCGGTCTCCGGGCTCCGCTCAGCCACGGCTGAACTGGCGGTGGGGGCCCTTCTTGGCGTCGATGTCCTCGCCCTGGGCCTTCTTCCAGTCCTTGTAGGACTCGTAGTCACCGTGGTGGAACACGACCCGGCCGTCACCCTCGAAGGCCAGGATGTGGGTGGCCACGCGGTTCAGGAAGTAGCGGTCGTGGGTCACGATGATCATCGAGCCGGGGTAGTGCTCGATGGCCTCCTCGAGGACCCGCAGGGTGTCCAGGTCCAGGTCGTTGGTGGGCTCGTCGAGGATCACGAGGTTGGCGGGCTCGCGCAGCATCTTGGCGAGCAGCACGCGGTTGCGCATTCCGCCCGAGCACTCGCGCAGGGGGCGCTGCTGGTCCTCGCCCTTGAAGTTGAAGCGCGCCACGTAGGCCCGGCTGTCGATCGTGCGGTTGCCGAAGGGCAGCTGCTCGTTGCCCTCGGTGATGTTCTTGAAGACGCTCTCGTCGTCGTTGAGCACCGTGCGGCTCTGGTCGACGAAGCTCATCTCCACGGTCGAGCCGATCTCGACATCGCCGGAGTCCTGGGTCTCCTTGCCCATGATGATCTTCATCAGGGTCGACTTGCCGAGGCCGTTCGCGCCAATCACGCCGAGCTTGCCCTGGGGCGGGACCTCGAAGGTCAGGCCCTCGAAGAGGCTCCTGCCGTCGTAGCCCTTGGCCAGGTCACGCACCACCACGACCTTGTCGCCGAGCCGGGGCCCGGGCGGGATGCGCAGGTCGATGGAGTCGGCCTGGTCGTCGGGCTTCTGGCTGGCCAGCTCCTGGTAGCGCTTGAGGCGCGCCTTGGACTGCTTCTGGCGGGCGGCCGGCGTCCGGCGGATCCACTCCAGCTCGCGGGCGAGGACCTTCTCGGTGCGCGCGTTCTGGGCGCGCTGGACGTCGATCTCGCGCTGCTTCTGCTCGAGGTACTGGGTGTAATTGCCCTCATAGGGCTTGGCCATGCCGCGCTCGATCTCGAGCATCCAGCCGACCACGTTGTCGAGGAAGTAGCGGTCGTGGGTGACCAGGATGACGGTGCCCTCGTACTCGGCGAGGTGCCCCTCGAGCCAGCTGATCGACTCGGAGTCCAGGTGGTTGGTGGGCTCGTCAAGGAGCAGGATGTCGGGGTGCTCCAGCAGCAGCTTGCAGAGCGCGACGCGACGGCGCTCACCGCCCGAGAGGGTGGTCACGTCGCGGTCGTCGGGGGGGACCTGTAGGGCGTGCTTGGCCTGGGACAGGCGGCTGTCCAGGTCCCAGATGCCCTTGGAGTCCATGTCGTGCTGGAGGCGGTCGTACTCGTCCGAGAGCTTGGCGGCCTCGTCGCCCTCGGCCTCGCCCATGAGCGTCATGACCTCGTAGTACCGGGCCTCGAGTGCGCGCAGCTCGCCGACTGCGTCCTCGATGTTGCCCGCGACGGTCTTGGTGTCGTCGAGGGGGGGCTCCTGGCTCAGGTAGCCGACGGAGAGGTTCCCGACGGCCTTCGCCGTGCCCTCGAACTGGGTGTCCTGCCCCGCGATGATGCGCAGCAGGGTGCTCTTCCCCGCGCCGTTGAGGCCGATCAGGCCGATCTTGGCCCCCTCCAGGAAGGACAGCGTGATGCCCCTGAGGATCTCGCGCTGGTCGTAGAACTTGTGCAGGTCCTGGAGCTGGTAGACGATCTTGTCGCTCATGGCGCGCACAGGATAGCGAGCCGCGCCTGTCAGGGGGCGACCGGGCTGCTGGCCGCGGGCCCCCGGGGAGCGGCTCCTGGCGGCGCCTCGCGGGGCGGCGCCGTGGATCGCACCGCAGCCCCTCGGCCGGGGCCCGGGCAGGGGCTATGGTGATGGGCTCGTTCGGCGTCTCTCAGGCGCCTCGGACCCCCTCGGAGACGACCATGGACTTCCTGCGCGAACTCGGAATCGACGGTGATCAGTCGGGCGCCTACTGCGGCACCTGGCTGGAGACGACTGGACCCTGGCTGGAGAGCCGCAGCCCGGCGACTGGCGAGGTCATCGGCCGCGTGCGCCAGGCCACGGCCGCGGAGTACGACCAGGTCGTCGAGGCCGCGCGCGAGGCGTTCCTGCGCTTCCGCTCGATGCCGGCGCCCCAGCGCGGCGAGCTCGTGCGCCGCATGGGGGAGGCCATGCGGGCCAAGAAGGACGCGCTTGGGCGCCTGATCACCCTGGAGATGGGCAAGATCGTCCAGGAAGGCTGGGGCGAGGTGCAGGAGTGCATCGACATCGCGGACTTCGCAGTGGGCCTCTCGCGCCAGTGCTACGGCCTGACCATGCCCTCCGAGCGGCCCGGTCACCACATGCGCGAGACCTGGCACCCGCTGGGGGTGGCCGGGATCCTCACGGCCTTCAACTTCCCCATGGCGGTGTGGGCCTGGAACTCGATGCTCGCCTTCGTCTGTGGAGACTCATGCGTCTGGAAGCCGAGCCCCAAGACGCCTCTGTGCGCCATCGGCATCACGAACGTGGTGCGGCCGGTGCTGGAGGAGGCCGGGCTGGGTGCCCTCGCGAGCCTCGTCATTGGCACCAACGAGGAGGTCGCCGGACGCATGATCGACGACGCGCGCATGCCCCTGATCTCGTTCACCGGCTCCTCGGCCGTGGGCAAGCTGGTGGGGGGCCGCGTTGGCGGCCGGATGGGGCGCACGATCCTCGAGTGCGGAGGCAACAACGCCCTGATCGTGCTCGCGGACGCCGACCTCGAGATGGTGCTGCCTGCGACCCTGTTCGGGGCCGTGGGCACCGCGGGCCAGCGCTGCACCACCACCCGTCGCCTGCTCGTCCACGCGGACGTGTATGACGAGGTCCGTGACCGGCTGGTGCGCGCCTACCAGGACATCTCCATCGGGGACCCGATGGACGAGGGCACCCTCTGCGGGCCGCTCATTGACGAGGTCGCCGTGGAGACCATGGAGCGCTCGCTCGCCGCGGCCCAGGCCGCGGGTGGCAAGGTGCTCTGTGGCGGTGGACGGGCCCAGCTCGACGGGGCCCTCGGCGGCGGGAACTTCGTGGTTCCGGCCATCGTCGAGGCCGAGAACGAGTGGGAGGTCGTCCAGGAGGAGACCTTCGCGCCCATCCTCTACCTGATCCGCATCGAGGGCCTGGAGGACGCGATCGCCAAGCAGAACGGCGTGCCCCAGGGACTCTCCAGCGCGATCTTCACTCGGGATGTCCGCGCCGCGGAGCAGTTCCTGAGCGACATCGGCTCCGACTGCGGGATCGCCAATGTGAACATCGGCACCTCAGGGGCCGAGATTGGCGGCGCGTTCGGCGGCGAGAAGGACACGGGCGGCGGCCGCGAGTCGGGCTCCGACGCGTGGAAGGCCTACATGCGCCGCCAGACCAACACGGTCAACTGGTCCGCGGAGCTCCCCCTCGCCCAGGGGATTCGCTTCGGCGGCCAGGACTGACGCGCCCCTGTCCATGTGCCGCGGCGGGCCGGGCCCCCCCCCCCGCCCGCCCCGCCCCGCCCCGCGCGCGGGGGCCGGGCGCCCGGCCGCCCGCAGGCGCGTCCGCAGGCTCTCGAGCTCGTACAGCTCGCCGTTGTAGGCCAGCACCCAGTCGGTGCCGACGGCGGGCTGAGCACCGTCCTCACCGAGGCCCACGACCGCGAGGCGCCGGTGCGCCAGGGCGAGGGGGCCCTCGAGGTGGAGACCCCCCGCATCGGGTCCGCGCTCGGCGGCACGGTCCCGCATGCGGGTGAGGGTCTCCGCGGCCAGGGCGGGATGGACCGCGAGGTCCGTCAGGGCTCCGACCAGGCCGCACATGTCCGCAAGGGATCGGGGGAATCGGCCCAGAACTGGAGCCCAGGGGGGAGCTTCCCCAAGGACCTTCCCGCATCCGGGTCGGGACGGAACGCCGCGTCCCGGACGCCCCCTCATCCCGCGCCTTCGGCGGCCGACGACACCGCGCCGGAGGCGCCCGGCATTACAGGGCCAGAGGCGCGCAACAGGACAGCGCCGGAGGTGCCCGGCAACACCGCACCGGAGGTGCCCGGCAACACCGCACCGGAGGCGTCCGGCACCGCCGCGCCGCAGGTGCCCAACAACACCTCGCCGGAGGCGCCCGACGAATCAGCGCCGCGGACGCCCGACGATGACGATGTGGAACCCCAGCAGGGACAGCACCGGAAGGGCGCACAGGACGCGGTCGAGCCCGAGGAACAGGCGCGTCAGCAGGGCGTTGCCTGGCAGGAACCGCAGGACCCCCACGTGGTCAGGGAAGCCGGCAAAGACATAGGCGAGGAAGCCGTACTTCTTCACGCGCGTCACCTCGAACCCGGCCTGCTCGCAGAGGGACACGATGCCCCTGCGGGTGAAGCCCTGATCCCCCACGTCGAAGTGAGGAGAGCGCCGATAGAGGATCGCTCGCGCCAGCCGGATGATCGGGTTGTCGTTGCAGGGCTCGCTCATGATGAGCACTCCCTCACCTCCCAGGGCGTTCCGACAGTGCGTGAGGAAGCCCACGTGGTCGCGCGTGTGGTGCAGGCTGCCCTTGCAGAACACCACGTCGAAGGAGCCCGGCTTGAAGGGCAGGCGCTCGGCGTCGCCCGTGACGAGGCGCGCCCCCGGGACGTATTGGCCCGAGACCTTGAGCATGTCGTGGGAGATGTCGAGGCCCACGGAGCCGGGGTGCTGCTCCTCAAGCTCGGCGAGGAAGAAGCCCGTGCCACAGCCCAGGTCCAAGATGCGCCGCGCCCCGGCGGGCACGTGGGAGATCATCTCGGCGTGCCAGTCCTGCTGGAACAGCCGCGAGAACGGGAACGAATAGCGGTACGCATAGCGCGGCGCGAGCTCGCGGTGCAGGTCGATCTGCGCTTGTGCGTTGCTGCCGGTCGCCATGGTCCCAGGGGGTGAGTCTACTCATCGACCGCTTGGGCCCCCGAGCCTTTGCGCAAGGAACGACCCCTCCAGAAAGGGCTCGATCGGATCGCAGGGGATCGGCACGCTGTCGAGCGTGAGCGCCTCCACGAAGAGGAACGCCGTTCTGGCCCTGGCGGGTGCAGCAGCGGCCTACCTGGGCCTCGCCTGGGCCGAGCAGGTCCCCGGCGGCTGGCGCCTGCGCAACCTCTTCGAGCCCCACGCCGAGCGCGAGGCTCGCCGGCAGGCCGAGTGGCGCGCCGAGCGCCTCGAGGCCTTTGCCGCCGAGCCGGCGCCGGCCGCGCCCCCGGTGGTCTTCTTCGGCTCCTCCACGATCGAGCGCTTCCCGCTCGCAGACCTGTTCCCCGGAGTGAGCGTCCTGAACCGCGGCGTCGCGTTCGAGCCGCTCGGCCTGCTCCAGGAGCGGCTCGCGGTGGCGGTCCCCCAGCGCATCGCAGGGGTCGTGCTCTACGCGGGCTCCATCGACCACCGGTTCGAGGACGCGCGGGCCGAAGACCTCGGGGCAGGCCTCGAGGCGCTCGTGGCCGCACTGCGCAGCCGCCACGGCGAGATCCCGATTGCCGTCCTGGGGCTGCTGGGTGAGCGCGACCTCGCGCCAGCCGAGCTCCTGCGTCTGACGCAGGCGAACGATGCGCTGGAGGCGGCGGCGGCGAGGCTTGGAGCTTCCTGTTCGTTCGTGCCCACGCTCGGCGCTCCCCTCACCGACGCCGCGGGACGCCTGGCGCCGGACCTCTCGACGGACGCGCTGCACCTGAACGAGGCGGGCTACAGGGCCCTCTCAGCGCGCCTCCTGGCCCACGGAGGCGCCCTCGCTCAGCGCCTGACCCCCGGGGAGCCGAAGTAGGAGACCCACCCGTGCTCAAGAGCGTCTCCTCCAATTGGGCCCTCAACGCCCTCCAGATCCTGGTCTTCATGGCCCTGGCGCGGTTCACGCTGACCGCCCTGGGCCAGGGGACCTTCGGGGTCTGGGAGACGATCGTCGCGGCGGCTGGCCCGCTGCAGCTGCTCGTTCTGGGCGTCCCCATGGGGACCGTGCGGCGCATGAGCGAGGCCCTCGGGCGCGGCGATGCGGACGGGGCCAACCGAGCCCTGGGCCAGAGCGTGAGCCTGACCCTGTGCATGGCTGCGACGGCGCTGGCCGTGGGGGTCGGGATCTGGGCCGGGTTCCAGGAGGCCCTCCTCCAGGGGGAGGGCTGGTCCCTCTCGCCGGCCGAGGTCCTCGACGGCCGCAGCGCCCTGGCCGTCTACCTGGCGAACCTCGCCGCAGGCTTCTGTCTGCGGCTTCCGTACACGGCCCTCGAGGCGCACCAGGACTTCATCACCAAGAACCAGGTGATGGGCGCCGGGATGCTGCTGAGGCTCGGGGCCACCGTCGGGGCGCTCTCCTGGAGACCGGACCTGCTGACCCTGGCCTGGATCCACGTGCTGGTCGCAGCCTTCGAGTTCGTCGCGGCCCTCGCGGTGACGCGCCGACGCCATCCATCCGTTCGGTTCCGAGCCGGGCGACTCGTGTGGACCGAGGTCCGCGCCCTGCTGGGCTTCAGCCTGTTCGCCTTCCTGATGAACATGGGCGCACTGTTCGCCTTCCAGCTCGACGCGCTGGTGATCGGAGCGCACATGGCCCCAGAGGATGTCGCCACCTATGGCATGGCGAACAAGATCTTCGACCCGCTCGTGAACCTGCTGCTCGCCATCGGGATGGTCGTCATGCCCGCGGCGGCGACTCTGCGAGTACAGGGGCGTGAGGGCGAGCTCGTGGGCCTGCTGCACCACTGGTCGAAGGTGGCCGCGTTCCTCGTCACGACCCTCGGCGGCTACCTGCTCGTGTTCGGCCCTGAGTTCCTGGCCTGGTGGCTCGGGCCCGAGTACGACCCTGCCGCCGGACGCCTCCTGCAGGTGCTGATGGCCTCGTTCCTGCTCTTCCTGCCCGTGCGCGGCGTGGCCCTCCCGATCCTGCTCGGAGCGGGCAACCCCCGCGGACCCGGCCTCGGACTGATGGCCATGGGCCTTGGGAACCTGGTCCTCTCCCTCGCCCTGGTGCGCGAGCACGGGCTGCTCGGGGTCGCCCTGGGCACGGCGATCCCCAACGCGCTCTTCGCCCTCGCGTTCGTCGCCCGCACGGCCCGCGCCCTGCACACCCGTGCTGGCGCCTGGCTCGGCCACGCCCTCGGCCGCGTGACCGTGGGCTGGCTCCCCGGCCTAGCGCTGCTCGTCGCGGTCAAGCTCGGGCCCGGGGCGGAGGGCTTCTGGCCCCTCGTCGCAGTGGGCCTCGCCTACAGCGCGACCCAGCTCGCGGTCGGGGTCCTGTTCATCTGGCGGGGGGACGCGCAGCTCGACCCCCTCGCACGCTGGCGCGCCCGCGGAGGTGCCGCAGCATGATCGCGGCCTGGATCGGAGGCCTCGCGGCCGGGCTCGTCCTGCTCGAGCTTGCGGCGCGGGCGGTGGTCCGGCGGTCGGGCCGCTACGCCCTCACGCCCCACGCGCGCTCGGAGCACACCCTCGATGCGGAGGAGCTGCCCGGCCTGCCCGCCCGCGTGCGCATCGAGGTCAACGCCGACGGCGAGCGCGGAGCCGAGGTGCCCCGCCAAGACCCCCACCTATGGCGCGGGCTTGTGATCGGAGGAAGCGCGGCCGAGTGCTACATGCTGGACCAGGAAGACGCCTGGCCGCGTGCGCTCGAGCGTGAGCTTCAGGCCGAGCCCGGCCCCCTGACCGGGCGCACGGTCCACATGGGCAGCATCGCCCGCTCGCTGCTGACCTGCGCCTCGCTGGCGCGCATGCTCGAGGGCGTCCTCCCCCGCTACCCCCACCTCGACCTGCTGGTCACCTACGCGGGAGCCAGCGATGTGGTGGCCTGGATGGAGCAGGGCGCACCGGCCACCTGTCGCCCGCAGGCGGTCCCCGAGGCCGAGCTCTTCCCGGTGGGGCCGGAGGAGCCCTTCAGTTGGCGCCCGGGGAACCTAGCCCTGCGGCGCGTGGCCGTGCGTGTCGCCCGCAGGCTGCTGCGCCCGGTGGAGCGCCGGGAGGGCGTCGGTGGAACCGTCGGCCGGAACCGCCGCATGCGGGCAGAG
Organism: Planctomycetota bacterium; assembly: GCA_040265735.1. Classification (GTDB taxonomy): domain Bacteria; phylum Planctomycetota; class UBA1135; order UBA1135. Next base: position 8,261 of record JBDQFW010000107.1, read on the forward strand.
GCAAAGTCCCTCCTCGACGAGGTCCCGGAGGCCAAGGGGATGCTCGCCCACCTCGAGGAGCAGTTCCGCGTCCTCGTCCTGCGCGCGCGCGCCCACGGAGCGCGTGTGCTGGTGGTTGGCCAGCCGTGGCTGGAGCGCGCCTTCACGCCGGAGGAGGAGCGCCTGCTCTGGAGCTTCGGCCGCGGCCGTCCGTTCGAGGGTCCCGTGGACACCTACTACACGCACCGCGTGGCCCACGAGCTCCTGCGCAGGGCCAATGAGGTCCAGTTCGCCGTGGCGCGCGAGCTCGGCGCGGAGACCCTCGATCTGATGGGCAGCCTGCCCATGGACTTCGAGCACTTCTACGACGACCTGCACCTCACCCCGCAGGGAGCCGCGGTGGTCGGCGCGCGCATCGCAGAGGCCGTGCGCGCGCTCGAGACGCCCTCAGCGGGCGGCGCCTGAGGCTCGCGTTCGCGATAGCCAGGCCTGCCCTGCGAGCCCGAACAGCGCGAGGTTGCCGGCGTAGATCGCGTGGGTTGCGAGGGCGCTCGCCGCCGCGGCCTCCTTGGGGACGCCCAGCAGGCCGAACCCGAAGGCGAAGCCGGCGTCCTGGAACCCGACGCCCGCGAAGAGGTTCAGGGGCAGGAGGGTGGACAGCACCGTGAGGGACGCGCCGAAGGTCGCCTCCGCCCAGCTCAGGCCCTCGAGCCCGGTGGCCACGCTGACCAGGCCCCAGAACGCGAACACCCCGAACCAAAGGGGTGCCGACCAGAAGGCTCCGAGCAGCAGCCGCCTGGGGCCAACAGCGCTGGCGTCCGCGGCCACGCGCGGCAGGAAGGCGAGCGCCCGCGCGCCCGGGACCGTCCGTCCCAGTCCCGTGAAACGCAGCAGCGCGGCCCCCAGGCGGACCGCCGCGCCGCTGCAGAGGAGCAGCGTCGTGAAGAGCGCGGCCGGGACGAGCAGCGCCAATCCGGCGCTCGTGAGCCAGGGCAGGCGCTCCGCCTGCGGGCCCGAGCCAAGGACAAGGCACGCGGCGGCCATGAGCAGAGCTAGGCAGGCGAGGTCCAGGAGGCGCACCAGCAGCAGCGCGGCCGTCCCTGCGGAGGCGCGCGCTCCGGCCCCGCGGCTCAGCAGGAGGGGCAGCGCCGCCTCACCGAGACGCGCAGGGAGGAAGTAGGCCAGGGTGGTGTGCGTCGCACTGACCGCGACGAGGGAGCCAAGGCTGGGGCCTCCGTCCTCGCTCCCGAGCAGGGCCCTCAGGCGCAGGGCCCGCAGCGCGTACAGGGTCCCCTGAACGCCGAGGGAGGCCATCCACATGCGCCAGCCGAGCGTTCCGAACGCGGCGCGCAGGTCCTCCCAGCTGAGCCCCGAGCCCAGAATCACGAGGGCGAGCAGGCCCCCGGCCAGGGCCAGGGAGAGGAGAACGCGGAGGGGGCGCGGCACGGGTGGAGTGTGGCGTGCGTGGGCGGCCCGAGGAAGCGGCCGCCTCAGTCGTGCCGGACGTGCAGCCCGCCGGAGTCCTCGGCCAGCCATTCGAGGATCTTGAAGCTGCCCCCCATGGCGACCGTGTGGATGACGATGCCGCGGTCGCGGTTCCAGCGCAGGACCTCGTCGCGGATCGCGCTGGGCTCGGTCAGCTCCCCGACCGAGGGCTCCCCGTCGGAGAGCACGACGATGGTGTCCACATCGGAGTCGTCGAAGGCGGCTCGCAGGGAGTCGAACAGGTTGGTGCCGCCGAGGGCCCCGAGCTTCTCGATCCAGGCGTCGCACTCGCCGCGGGTGGCTCCGCTGGATGCCGCCACGGTCTCCTGCCAGGGCATGACGGCGGAGTTGAAGGCGATCACATTGAAGAGCGCACCCTCGTCGAGGTTCTCGATGACCTGGCGCAACTCCTTCTTGGCCCGGTCGATGCGGTACTCCCCTTTCTGGCCGACATAGCGCGCCCGCAGGGACTCGAGCATCGAGCCGGAGATGTCGAGCACGAAGACGACGCGATGGGACTCGACGCGGATGCCGAAGAAGGCCGCGCGGCTGACCTCCTTCAGCCTGCGAGTCTCCTCCTCGTCCTGCAGCTTGCGCAGGGCCGAGGGCTCGATCAGGACGACCTCCGTGCCGGAGTCCTCGAGCCAGGCCTGCCAGGCGCGGGCGCGCCCGCGGAACGGCTGCCCGGTGAGGCGGAAGAGGATGCCGCCGAGCTCGAGAGCGGGGCGACCGCTCTCCTTCTGCATGCGAGCCACCAGGGGAGCGACCACGCGCGGCTCGCGCAGGCTCTCAAGCCCACGGGCCGCCGCGAGCCGCGTGGACCAGTCGGGGTGCTCGAGTCCGGCCGTGAGGGCCTCGAAGCCCTGACCCGAGCGGCCGAGCTCGGTGAGGGCCGCGTTGCGCAGGGCGCGCTCCTCCGCGGAGGCCGCCGCGAGCAGGCGCTCCTGCCAGGCGTCCCCGCCCCCCTCGAGCCGCCCCAGGGCCCGCAGGACCTCGGCCAGCAGCAGCTCGTCATCGGCCTTCTCGAGCAGCTTCTCGAGGTCCTTGCGGGCGTCCTCGAAGCGCGCCTCCCCAAGAATCTCGACCGTGAGCCGCACGACGAGCGAGTCCTTGTCCTTCAGCCCGCGCGCGAGCTTCTGCAGGAGCTTGTGGTCGTCGGTCCCCCGTGCGCAAAGGAGAGCGAAGCGCTTCTCGTGGGGCTTGCCCTTGCCGATCAGGCGGCTGGTGGCCTTGCGGACGCTGGGATCCTTCATACCAGCGAGCAGCTCGGCCATCCGGGTGCGCAGCACCTCGGGGGTGACCTCCTGCTTGCGGCCGAGCTCCACGAAGAGGTCCGTGACCTCTGCGCCCTCGGCCCGCGCCAGGATTCCCGCGGCCTCGGCGCGCAGGTCGCCTCGCAGGGTCAGGTCCTCGACCGCGGCCCGGGCGAGGTCTGGCAGGTCTGCGGCGCTGCGCTGCTCCAGCTCGCGCAGGAGCGCGCTGCGCACGAGGGCAGAGCGCTCGGTCCGCACCATGGTGAGCAGCTGGGCCTCCTCGAAGCTGCGCGCGATCGGGGGGAAAGCAAGGGCGCGCACGGCGGAGAGCACATGCACGATCTCCTTGGGCTCCTGCTCCTCCTCGTCACGGCGGCCGCGGCGCGTGCGCTTGTCCTTGGACTCTGCGGGCGCGGCCTGGGGCTCGAACTGCGTGCGGTACCAGGCGGAGTCGCTCTCCGCGAAGCCCTGGGCGTGCAGCTCCATGGCGCGCACGCGCACGCTGTCCGCGCTGGGGCTCTCGACGATCCGGGCCAGGTAGCCGCGGCCCAGGCGCGGCGCGTCCGCGAGGCCGGTCAGGGCGGCCTCCCGCAGGATCGGGTCGTCGGTCGTCTGGGCCACCGTGAAGAGGTGGTCGAGAGCCACCTGCTCCGCGTCCTTGCTGCCGTCGAAGCGCGGCAGGGAGCGCAGGATCTCCCGGCGCATCCAGACGCTTGCCATGCCCTCATAGAGCCCCACCAGACCCTCGGCCGCCTCGCGCGTGCCCGTGGCGGCGATGCGCTGGACCACCTCGGCGGAGGCGTCGTCACGCTCCTTGCCCAGGGTCGCCAGGTCCTCAGCCAGGTCCTGGGGCGCGAGGAGGAGCGGGAGCGCGGTCAGCAGCAGGGGGAACAGGGCCATGGGGTCGAGCCTAGTCCCAGGAGCGGGCCACTGCGATGGGACCCGCCCACGGGGGCTCAACCGCGGGTCGGCCGGCGGTCGATCTCGTTCTTG
>JBDQFW010000108.1:0-11651 GCA_040265735.1 Planctomycetota bacterium
CGCGGACGAGGTGTTCAACGGCGCAAGCATCTGGGGCCCGCGCGACGCAGGCGCCGTGGTGTACGAGGACCAGGGCGGCGTGCTCGCTCCGATCCAGGTCCAGATCGATCGCGCGTCCCTCGCGAGCCAGGCCCTGGGCCCGCCGCTCTCGAAGTTCGAGATGAGCTGGCGCGGCAAGTCCTTCCCCGACCTTGGGCACAAGCTGCTGAGCGCGCGGCCCCTGGCCGGCCAGTTCGTGGAGTCGAGCGATGTCCACCTGGGGCCCTGGAGCGCACACCCCCAGCGTGGCCTGCACGCGGGGATCACCTACCAGGACCTGATCGAGGCCGCGTTCCACCCTCGCTGGTGGCAGGCCTCCGGGGCGGTCGACGGCCACACCCACGCGGAGCTCAACTTCTCACTGTTCTGGGGCCTCGCGATCCTCTGCTACGAGTCGCAGCCGGACACGGACCAGAGCCCCTTCGACGCGTTCCTGGCGGGCGACGAGACCGCCCTCTCCGAGGAGGCCCACCGTGGCATGCAGCTCTTCTACGACCTCAAGGTCGGCTGCTTCGTGTGCCACTCCGGCCCCGAGGTCGCGGGCGGCACCTGGACCCAGCTGCTCGACCCCCTCGAGGGGGCCGGCGGCGCGGTCGAGCGTATGGCAACGGCCTACAGCGGCCAGCAGGCCACCTTCACGATCAGCACCCTTCCCTCTCCTTCGGGCTCCTTCCTCGATCTGGATCCGCGCGGGCGCAGCCTCGTGGTGCGCACTCCGAGCGGAGGCCTCCTGGCCCAGGGCCATGTCCCCGGCGGGCCGGGGAGCTGCGCCGAGGATCGCCTGCACCTGATCCTGGACCCGGGGCCCGCGTTCCCTCCCATGCCGCCGAACCCGCCGGGGGTGGTCCTCGATGAGGTGCCCCTGGAGGTCGCGCTCGACCTGCGCATCCACGGTCAGGCGCTCCCGGGCGGCGGCTGCCACATGGACCTCACCGTCCTCTACGACGCGGCCCCCCTCCTCGACATGCCCGCGGGGTCCTACGCGATCGAGCTCGACGGCGTGGTGATCGGGGCCCTCGCGGTGGGTGAGCCGGTGCCGAACATGGTGTACGACATCGGCTACTACAACCTGGGCCTGCGGCCGACGGAGGAGGACCTCGGAGTGGGCGCGGGCACGCCCCTCGGGCCCCTCTCCATCGGTAAGCGCCTCCAGCAGGGTGATCCCCTCGTCGCCCACCTGGACATCCCCGCGGCTCGCGGTCCGGTCAACGGCTCGGACCTGCTGGCCATCCGGGGCGCCTTCCGGGCCCCGACCCTGCGCAACATCGCGCTCACCGGGCCCTACTTCCACAGCGGCGGAGCCGCGACCCTCGAGCAGGTCGTGCAGTTCTATGCGCGCGGCTCCGACTTCGCGAACTTCCCCGACCGTGACGCGGGCATGAACGGGATCCCCGCGCTCCGCGGCAACGCCGCCGCCCAGCGCGACCTGGTCGCGTTCCTCGAGGCGCTCACCGACCCGCGCGTCGAGGCGCGCTCGGGGGTGTTCAGCGCGCCCTCCCTGCCGCTCAAGGTCGGCCATGTCGGGGACCATCTCTGGGTCCAGAACAGCGGGCTGAACGAGGGCGTGCACGAGATGGTCGAGCTTCCCGCTACCGGAGCGGCAGGTGGCATGCCCGCACACACCTTCATCTCACGCCTCGAGACCGGCCTGGTCCGCCTCTTCGACGGTCGGATCGAGCTGGACGAGGAGGGAGACCTGGGGTGCGGCCTCCTGGGCACGAGCTGCGACAGCGAACGCCGCTTCGGCGTCGTGCTCGCCAGCCGCCCCAGCGCCGAGGTGGTGATTCCGTTCACCCTCGATGACCCCACGGCTGCCGAGCTCAACGGAACCGAGCTGCGGTTCACGCCCGAGAACTGGTTCCACCCCCAGTGGATTCGCCTGACCGGAGCCCAGGACGGTGACCTGGACGGTGATCAGGTCGTGCAGCTGCAGCCCCAGCCGAGCCTCTCGGCCGACCCGGCCTTCGATGGCCACCTGCTCGAGGGCGCGACCTTCACCGTTCGCGACACCTCGGCGGATGCGGACATCCTGTTCGTCGATCCGGGCGCCGGCGCGGGCTTCGCGAACGGCTCTCGCGACTGGCCCTACCCCACGCTGCAGGCGGCCCTCGACTGCGCGCCGGACAACGCGCGGATCCATCTCGAGGACGGCGTGCACGCGACGGGCGGGGTCACGATCAGCGGGCGCTCCGTGGAGCTCGTGTCCAGCGGGGGTGCGATCCTGCAGGGCTCGGGGCCGGGCCCCGTGCTGACCATTCAGGGAGCAGAGGCCTCGGGGACGGTGCTTGAGGGCCTGACGCTCACGGGTGGCCTGGGCCTGATCGCGGGCCTCCTCGTCACGGATGGCGCGGCCGTGGAGCTCGTGGACTGCAGCCTGGAGTCCAATGCCGGCCAGCTGGCCGGCGGGCTGATGGTGCGGAACGGCGCCAGCGTGCTGCTGGAGGAGTGCGACCTCCGCGACAACATCGCCGCCCAGGGCGCGGGGATCCACGCCGAGGGCGGCAGCGTGACGCTGGTGGACTGCAAGCTGCGGGACAACCAGGCCTACCAGCGCGGTGGAGCCATCCTGGCCCGTAACGGTGCGGCGGTCGAGCTGGTGGAGTGCGAGGTGCGCGACAACCACGCTCCGCGCGGCGCAGGCCTCTACCTGGAGGGCGGGTCCATGCTCGTGGATCACAGCCGCATCCGGAGCAACGAGGCGTCCCAGCAGGGCGGGGGCGCCTTCCTGATGAACTCCGCCACGCTGCACCTCGTGCGCAGCAAGCTCACCAACAACAGCGCCCCGCAGGGCGGCGGTGCGTACCTGGAGGGGGGCGCCATCGACGCCCTCTGTGCGACCCTGGCGGACAACGAAGGCGCCCAGCTGCACCTGCACAACTCGGCCCAGGTGCACCTGCGCTCCTCCATCCTGTTCGGGGACGATGACGGGAGCATCACGCGCTCGTTCAGCCACCCGGTCCAGGGCACGGTGGACCACTCGGTGACGGACTTCACGGAGTGGGATCCGAGCGCGGGCAGCCCGATCGTGGGTGATCCTCTCTTCGACGGTGGGGACCTCGGCAACCACGGGGTCAGCAGCGGCTCGCCGGCTATCGACGCGGGGGACCCGGCCCTTGGGACCGATCCGGACGGGTCGGCGCCGGACGCGGGATCACACCCGCACCTGGGCGACTGAGGCCCGTCCCGCGTGCCCCGACTCGGGGCACGCGGCGGTCGGAGGGTGAGGGTGTCCCAGGACGAGAGCCTCGCCGTGCGCCTTCATCGCGCCTCGCAATGAGTCGCTCTGGCGGGTAACTCAGGGCCAAACGGCCATTCGCATGGGGTCGCTGGCCCATGGGCCCTGAGGAGGCGCATCTCGGACTGAGACCGGTGCCAGGCACGGCCCTGCGGGCAAGGGAGAGGACCTCCAGCATCGAGGTCGTGCGCCCCCGGTCTCGGGAGCGCGGCACCACCTCTCAGCCATGCAACTGTCCCCCACCCCTCGCTCGAGCGCTCCCCGTCTGGGTCGCTCGACGCTCCTCCTCTCGAGCCTCCTTGCCCTGGCCCTGCTGCCCCTCACGGAGGCAGCCGGTCTTCAGGGCGGCGGCAACCGCACCCGCCGCAGCGTCCCTGGCGCGGGTGCCCCCGGCGGCGGAGCCGCGGGACCCGGACAGGTTGGACCCGGAACTCTCCAGGTCCCCCTCAGCCAGATCGAGGTGCCCCTGCCCCCCGATCTCGACACCTATGTGAAGGACATGGACGCAGCGGTCCGCCTCGGCAAGGCGTTCTTCTGGGATGTCCAGGTGGGCTCCGACAGCCTCGTGGCCTGCGCGACCTGCCACTACAACGGGGGCGCTGATGTCCGCGTGAAGTCGCAGCTCGCGCCGGGATGCGACGACCTGTGGGACATGCTGGCGAGCGGAGCCAGCGGCCCCAACAGCACGGTCACCTCGGAGGACTTCCCCTTCCACCTCCTGGCGGACCTGAACGACATGGACTCGCGCGTCCTGCGCAGCTCCAACGACGCCCTGACCAGCGCCGGTGTCCCTCAGCGCGTGTTCCAGGATGTCACTCCCGGTGAGGGCGTCGAGGCGGGGTTCGTGGTGCCGGACCCCATCTTCAACGTGGGCGGGCTCAACACGGACCGCATGGAGCCCCGCAACGCTCCGACCGTGATCAACGCGGTCTTCAACCACCGGCAGTTCTGGGACGGCCGTGCGGACTTCAACTTCAACGGCGTCAACATCTGGGGCGACCGGGACCCGAACGCTCGCGTCCTGCGCACCCAGCCCTCGGGCGCCGTGGACTATGTCCAGGTCAGCATCGAGAAGGCCTCGCTCGCCTCCCAGGCGGTGGGCCCGCCCCTCTCCGGCTTCGAGATGAGCTGGGCCGGCAAGAGCTTCAAGAAGCTCGGCCGCAAGATGCTCGCCGCCGAGCCCCTCAAGCTGCAGGAGGTCGACCCGACCGACATGCACCTGGGCGGCCTGTCCGCGATGCCCGACCGGGGCCTCACCCCGGGCCTCACCTATGAGGCCATGATCCAGGAGGCCTTCGTCGACGAGTGGTGGAACGGCAGCGGCACCTTCGCCGGCCACACCATGATGGAGCACAACTTCTCGCTCTACTGGGGCCTCGCGATCCTCTGCTACGAGGCCCAGCTGGTCTCCGACCAGAGCCCCTACGACCTCTACGAGGCCGGGGACGAGGATGCCCTCACCGAGCAGGAGAAGCGCGGCATGAACCGCTTCTTCTCAGGCGGCGCGGCCTGCGCCGACTGCCACTACGGCACCGAGTTCGCCGGCGGCACCTGGAGCCAGATCATGGACCCCCTGGGCAACAACGGCGAGGCCGTGGAGCGCATGGGCATGCTTCTGAGCGGCCAGAACGCCGAGCTCGGCCTGACCACCGTCCCGGGCCCCGTGGATCCCACGGTGATCGAGGACCTCCCCTACTGGTACCTGGGCTTCGATCCCCGCGGCATGACCATGGAGATCCTGCGCCCCGACACCGGCCAGGTGATGGCCTACGGCCCGGTCCCCGGTGGCGGAGGCTGCCTCGAGACCGAGGTCGAGGGGACCCTGATGGACGGTCCCGGCGCCCCCACCGCGCCGATCGATCCCGTGGAGCCTGAACCGGCCGGCGAGTACGAGCTGACGGTGACGACCCTTGGCCAGACCCTGCCCGACGGCACCTGCGGCGTGCGCCTGCACCTGAATGTGCACATCGTCGAGGATGCGGACACCCCCGGCGGGTCCTACCCGGTGCTGCTGAACGGCACCCAGATCGGCACGCTCGAGCTCCCCGTGTCGGCCCCGAAGGCCGTCTACGACGTGGGCTACTACAACATCGGCGTGCGGCCGACCTCCGAGGACGAGGGCCAGGGCCGGGATGGTCCGTTCGGTCCCCTGTCCATCACCAAGCGCCTGCAGCAGGGCGACCCGACCGTTGCCCACCTGGATCTCGCGGACCCCGTGCGACCGGACGAGTACGCCGCCGTGAACGGCGCCTACCGCGCGAGCTCCCTGCGCAACATCTCCCTCACGGGCCCCTACATGCACAACGGCTCGATGTCCTCCCTCGAGCAGGTGGTGCAGTTCTACGCCCGCGGTGCGGACTTCGCGCACACCAACATCGCCGACCTCTCTCCCGAGGTGCTCGGCGTCGGCGCCCTGCGCAACGACCCCGAGGAGCAGGCTGCCATGGTCGCCTTCATGGCGAACGGCCTCCTGGATCCCCGCGTGGCCAACAGCTCGGACGTGTTCTCGCACCCCTCCCTGCCGATCAAGGTCGGCTTCCTCGGGGACGAGTTCCAAGTCATCGACAACGGCGAGGGCGAGGCCACGCCGGAGGTCCTCGAGATTCCGGCCACGGGCATGGCCGGTGGTGACGAGTCGCCCGAGTTCCTCGACCTCCTGGAGGCCAGCCTCCTCGCGACCCTCTCGGGCTCCGAGCACACCGGAGTGAACGAGGACCTGCTCGTGGTCGAGGAGAGCGGCAACATCGGCTGCGGCCTCCTGGGCCGCCGCAACGACAGCGATCGCGTCGCCCGGGTGTGGCTCGGCAACCGACCCAGCGCCACGGTCACCATCCCGGTCTCCGTGAGCGGGACGGGCGTGGAGCTTAAGGACGGCGTGACCCAGCTGGTGTTCACCTCCTCCAACTGGTTCCACCCCCAGGAGCTGCGCATCGTCGCGGTCCAAGACCATGTGGTGGACGGCACCGAGATCGCCAGCGTCGTCTTCGGCGCCGCGAGCAGCGCGGACCCGAACTACAACGGCCGCGTCCTCCCGGGCTACGACTTCGAGGTGCTGGACACCAGCAACCAGGTGGACGTGCTCTATGTGGATGTCAACGCGACGGACCCGTTCGAGAACGGAACGGAGGACTACCCCTTCCACTCGATCGCGAACGCTCTCGGCTGCAACGACCTCTCGGTCACCCTGCAGCTCGCGCCGGGCACCTACTACGAGGATGTCTTCATCCAGAACCGGGATGTCGACCTGATCGCTCCGGAGGGCGCGACCCTGCAGGGCTCGGGCACGGCTCCGGTCATCACGATCTTCGGCACCAACACGGGCAGCTCTCGGCTCGAGGGCCTGGTGATCACCGGCGGCAGCGGTCTCGGCGGCGGCGTGTTCGCCACCGACGGAGCCGATGTGGACCTCGTGAACTGCACGGTGCGTGAGAACACCGGCGACCTGGGCGGCGGCCTCTTCGGACGCAACAACGCCGAGCTCGACCTCGTCGACTGCCTCGTGGAGCTCAACAGCTCCATGAACGGCGCCGGCGGCATGCAGCTGGAGGGTGGCTCGACCACGACCCACAACACCCTGTTCCTGGACAACACGGGCCGCGAGGGCGGCGCCCTCGCCGCACGCAACGCGGCAAGCCTGACCCTCACGGACTGCACGCTGTCGGCCAACCAGGCCGACCGCGGAGGCGCGGTCGCCATGGACGGCGGCAGCCTCACGCTGACGCGCTGCAAGGTGACGGGCAACGCGGCCTCGGACGCGGGCGGCGGCATCCACGGCCGCAACTCGGCGCACGTGCACCTGCTGGCCACCAAGGTGACCAACAACCAGGCCCCGACGGCCGGCGGCATCTACATGGACAACGGCGTCCTGGAGATCGACCGCTCCACGGTCGCCACCAACGGGCAGTCCCTGTACGTGATGAACTCCACGGAGGTCGACCTCAACAGCTCGATCCTCTGGGAGGACGGCTCGGGCCAGGCGGTGGCGAGCAGCGGCTCCCAGTCCATCCCGGGCACGGTGGTCTACTCGATCGTCGATGGCGATGAGCTCGGCGACGATGAGACGGTCCTGCACCTCGATCCCCTGTTCCGGGACGCGGCCTCCGGGGACCACGGCGTCGAGTCCGGCTCGCCGGCGATCGACTCGGGGGATCCGAGCCTCGAGCCCGACCCCGACGGCTCGGCTCCGGACATGGGCTCCCACCCGTTCCTCGGACTCTGATCCCCAAGGGGCCTCTGCCCCCTCAAGCTCGAGCGCCCGCGCCGCCCTCCGGGGCCGCGCGGGCGCTCTGCTGAGGAGCGATCCGCCGCGCTACGCCTCGACGCCGCGGCGGAGGCGCCAGCCCACCTGGCGAAGGATCTGCCGCGCCACCTGGTCACGGTCGTAGCCGCCGGGCAGGCGGACGAAGAGCAGGTCGCGCTCGGCGCAGGCCTCCTTGAGGGCCTCATAGGCGCTCTGGTCGAGGCGGATCCCGAGGAGGATGAGGCTCGCGGAGGTGCTCTGCACGCAGGAGCGCACCTCGTCCGCCGCGCTGAGGCCGCTCACCTCGAGGGACTCGATGGCCTCCAGGTCCAGCTGCTCGGCGATCCCCACGAGGTCCGGATCGTCCCCGGCCAGGTGCAGCCCGGCGATGGCCTGGTCCTTGAGGAGGGCACGGGCCTCCGCGTTCGGATCGCGGCCCGCGTCCTCTGGCTTGGCGGGGGGCTCCTCGAAGCCGCCAAGGGCCAGGCGCAGGGGATCGCCCAGGTCGTCCCGACCGCCAAGCTCGGCGAGGGTCTCGGACAGAGCGCGGTCGCGAGTCGCGAGACCGAGCTCCTTCCAGCGTGCGAGGGCGGTGACGATCGACTCCTGGTCCCCCGCGAGCAGGGCACCCTGGGCGCCGCGCTGCAGGTGGTAGCGCAGCTTCTTCAGCAGCTGCTGGCGCTCCTTGCGGTCCTGACCCTTACGGCGCAGCTCCTCGGCGCCCCCGTCGGCGCGCGTCAGGAGGTCGGCGGCCCCGGCCGGATCGGCAGGGTCATCCAGCCGCATGTGGCGATCCACGTAGATGCGGTGGACGGTGGTCTGATGCTTGAGCCAGGCGAACAGGTCGCGCTGGTCGGAGTCCCCCCGCAGGCCGAGGTTGCGCACGGCCACCAGGATCGCCGACTGCGCCTCGGCCATCATGTAGAGCAGCTCGGTGGGCGGCGGCGCGTCGTGGTCGTCGGCCCCGAGCTCGGCTCCGAGCTCCGCCACCCGGGCCAGAGCGTCGTAGGACGCCGCTGCCTGGCGGACAGGTCCATCCGGGGGCAGGGGCATCGGCCCATCGAGCATCCACGGGTAGCACTCGGGGAGGCTCTTCAAGGTCTCACGCAGCCCGGCCTCGACGGACTCCAGCCCCTGCTCGTTCCCAGCCCGGCGATCGCAGGCGAGACGGAGCGCGGCGGCCTTCCAGCGCGCCCGACGCGCGACCACGGTGAGGTCGGCCAAGGGCTCGGAGGGCAGCGGTCGCTCGCTGGTCACGCGGCGGCCGTCCGCGGTGTGCACGACCTTGTCGCGCAGCGGCCCAACCGTGCCTTCGAGCTGGCGCCCAAGCCACGAGTGCACCGCGCGCAGGGCGTCGCGCACCTCCGGGTCCCGCCCCGCCAGCTCGACGCAGGCGCCGAGGAGCGTCCTGATGGCGGAGGTGGGCGGCGAGGGGAGGCGATCCATCGGGACAAGGTGTCGCGGAAACCGCAACGGACCCGAGTCTAGGCAGGGACGGCCGAGAGCGAAAGGAGAAGCGGCATCCGGACGCCGCTTCTCCGAACAGTCTCCGGTCAGCGACGCCTTGCCGGATCCGCGCCCGCGCCGGGCCCCAACAAAACCGCATTCCCCAGGAGCCGCGCCGCCCGACGCCAGCCGCCGCGATAGACGGGCGAGCTCGCAAAGAGGATCACCTGCCCGCGCCCCGCCGCGCTCTGGGTCATCCAGGCGCTGTCGGCGACCCTGCGCCGCGCCTCGGGCCACAGCAGCCCCCCCAGGCGCACGCGCTCGGCGGCCGCAAAGCGCGCCGGCACACGCCCCTCGTCGAGCAGCACCGTGCTCCCCGAGAAGTGCACCGGAAGCTCCGCGCCCACCCCGACGGTCAGCCAGTGGTGCGGATCCAGCTCGGTGCGCAGCACGACGCCGGCCGGCATGAAGCGCCGCCTCCAGGCGTCCTCCGCCTCCGGGTCGTCGTCCTCGAAGGGCAAGGCCGTGTCGCTCCCCTCCTCGGGGACCTCCGCATCGACCACTCCATCGCCATAGAGGGCGCGCTCGTCCAGCCAGGAGCCCAGCGAGGTTCCGGCGCGCCGGATGCGCGCGGCGGACGCCCGGTAGCGCTCCAGGTCGTCCAGGACATCCCTCCGGCGCCGAGCGCTCGCCAGGCCCTCCTCCTCCGCCGCCACGGAGGCCGCGGCGCTTCCGATCGCGATCAGGGTGCCACCCGCGCGCACCCACTCCTCCACGGAGCGGCTCATCCAGCCGCTCGCCCGACCCGGGGGCAGGATCAGCACGTCGTACTCGCGCAGGTCCACGCCGCCCAGGGAGTCGCCCTCGAGCAGCGTGACGGCGGCCCCGACCTCTTCATCGAGGTACTGCCACACGTGACCGAAGTCCGCGGTGCTCACGCCGTCCCCGGAGACCAGCGCCACGCGCGGGGCGTGCAGCAGGGTGAAGTGCTGGCCACCCAGGTCAGGGGCCTCGAGGTCGGGAGACCGGCCGCCCTCGACGGCCAGCACGCGGGTGCCGGTCTCCGCGGCCACGCGCGCCACGCGCGCGTCTAGCTCGGGCCCATTCTCATGGGCGCGCACCAGCAGGGACCCGCGCGGGAAGTCTTCGTAGCCCGCGGCCCCGCGCGCGCGCCAGTCGCGATCCGCAAGGTGCACCTGGATGCCCGCCTCGAACGCGCGCGCGAGGAAGGCGTGGTAGCGCGGCTCCTCAACCGACACGGCGAAGGCGTAGGCCGGGGCGGCGCCGGCTCCCACGACGCCCTGGGCACGGACGGGGATGCGCGGGTCGGAAGGCCCCGTCAGGGGCTCGCTGAGCGGAGCGGCCGGCGTCCCCCACCAGGCCGTTCCCTGGAGGAGCAGCTGCCGCCCGAGGTCCCACGCCGTCACGTCGTAGAGGCGGCTCGAGTCTCCGCGCTCCAGGCGCGCGCGCTCATCCGCCACGGTGTCCGCATCGATGCGCGGATCGAACTCGAGGTAGGCGCGCACGAGCCCGCCGCGCGGCTGGCTCACGGGCACGCACCATGACGCCCCTCCGAGGAGCGAGGTCACGCTGACCTCCGCCTCGCGCTGCTCGCCGAGGGCGCTCTGCGCGCGGGTCATCCCCGCTCCCGCGTCAACGGGATGCACCTCCACACCCTGGCCGAGCAGCGCCTCGAGCAGCCGCTCGCCCCCGGCCACGGGGAAGTAGAAGGCCCGCTCGCTGCCCTCGCGCGAGCCGTCCACATGGCTGCGGTGATAGGCCAGGAAGTCTCCGAGGATCTCCGCGCGGTGGCGCGCGAGGGACTCCATGTTGGACCAGCTCGCCAGCACCTGCCCGTGAACCGCCTCGCGGTACGGGACGATCTCCCCCGACTCGCGCTCCAGGGGCTGGCCCGCCTGCCGCCCCTGCTCGTACAGCATTCCGATCGCCCCGCTGAGGCTGCCCCAGGCATCGGAATAGCCCGGGTACCAGGCGTCCGCCCACTCGCGCGTGTAGTAGCCCCATCCCTGAGCGTCGAAGGCCTCACCCTGGGCATCCGCCAGCACCCCCTGCCAGTGCAGGAGCCGCTTCGGGAGCTCCGGGTGGCGCGGCGCCGACTGGGGGTACATGAGGAAGGTGTCGAGGCCGCTCATCTCGTGGGCGTCGACGAACAGCTGCGGACGCAGCGCGAGGTTCACCCGCCAGCGCCCGCGCGTCTCAGGACAGGCCCCCACCATCCAGTCCCTGTTCATGTCGAACAGGTAGTGGTTGCCGCGCCCGAAGGGCCAGCGGCCGCGCTGCATAGCGGAGGGATCGAGGCTGACGCGGCGGCCAGCCGACTGCTCGACCTGGGAGGCGATGCGCTCGCGCCCGTCGGGGTTCATGCACGGGTCCATCACCACGACCAGGCTGTCGAGCAGGGTCAGGGTCGCCTCGTCCCGATCGGCGGCAAGGCGGTGCGCGACGGCGAGGGCGGCGTCGGTGCCGCTCGTCTCGTCCCCGTGAATGGAGTAGCCCATCCAGGCGATCGCCGGCGTGCGCTCGAGGAGCTGCGCCGCGCGCGCGTCGTCGAGGCCGCGCGGGTCGGCGAGAGCATCCACGCTCGTGCGGATGGCGTCGAGGCGCGCGTGGTTCTCGGGGGAGGTGATCACCGCGTAGACGAGGGGCCGGCCCTCGTGGGTGCGGCCGTAC
>JBDQFW010000108.1:11661-11927 GCA_040265735.1 Planctomycetota bacterium
GTGAACGGTGACCCGGTCGGAGAGCTGGGCCCAGAGGGAGAAGGCGCGCAGGACCTCCTCATGGCGCGCGATCCGGCTGCCCACGGGCTGGCCGAGGAGGGCCGAGGCGTCGGGGATGGCGGGGTCGAGGTCGGCGGCCGGGAAGAAGGGCGCGCTGGACTCGTGGCCCTCCTTGTCCCCGAGGCGGATGGGCTGGAAGGCCTCCGGGACGACCGGGTGCTGGGGCTGCTGGGGAGCAGCGGCAAGGAGGGGAAGGAGGAGGGTGG
>JBDQFW010000109.1:0-11894 GCA_040265735.1 Planctomycetota bacterium
CGACCGAGTAGGTGGTCACCAACAGCGTCGTCGTGTCCATGAAGCTGGTCTCGACGGTAGAGAACTCCACCCTCGCGGCGCAGGACTTCGTCCTCGAGCGCACCGAGTCGATTACGGAGATGCTCGGCTCCTCGTTCGGCAGGCGCTGACCCCGGCGCTCTCGCCATCGCGCGGGCCCGTCCTCCACTAGGGGGGCGGGCCCGCGGGCCTTGAACGGGCCTTCTGCTCGGCTGCCTCAAGGTTGCGGCCGCTCGCGGTCGAGGACCCGGGGGTCCGTCTCCTTGGAGGCTTCCCCATGCGTGCACCCCGTCCCTGGTCTTCCCGTACCGCCCTGCTGGTCCTGTTCCTGGGCTTGGTCGGGGTGAGCATGCCCCTCGCCTGCGTCGAGACGAACCCTGACGCGGGGGATGGCGGCGGGGCCCCTCCGGACACCGGCGGCACCGTCGGCGGCGTGCGGCTCGAGCTCTCCGGGGACCTGTGATGCTGGTTGCCGCGCTCCTTGGCCTGGCAGCTGGGCCTGCTCTCCAGGGCACCACCACTCCTGGCGACTTCCTGGTGCGTGTCCACGGGCTCGAGCTCTCGGAAGGCGGTGCGACCTGGCACGCCACCGGGGCGCCGGCCACCAGCCAGCTCGTGGACCTCGTCGGCGAGCCCGTCCACCCGATCGGCGAGGGGCAGGCTCCGGTTGGCTTCTACGAGCACGCGCGCGTCTCCATCGGGACGCTGATGCAGTACGAGGGTCAGGACCCGTGCAGCGGGGCCTCGGTCCTCGAGGCTGTGGATTGGTCCGGGGACGAGGTGCTCGATCCGGATGGGGACGGGCGCTGGCAGGTGCACTTCGCCACGGCCGCGGGCGGCGGGCGCGCGGATGGGGACGGCCGGGCCGAGAGCCCGCTCCTCCTCGACGCGCCAGTTGCCGTCGTGCAGGGCCAGACCGTGACCCTGCGCATGGTCTTCGGCGTGAAGGGGATCCTCGAATGCGTCGAGGGAGTCACCACCGTCCGCCGGCCCCGCGCACACCTGGGGACCGCGCCGGGTTCGGCCGCCCCGGTCCTTGCGGGCAGCACCTGGCAGCTCACTGGGGCCCGGCTCTTGTTCCAGGCCGGCCAGCCCACCATCTCGACCTTCAAGGCCGAGGCCACCCTGCACGCCGACGGGCGCTGGTCCTCGCCCCTGGTCCAGTGGCGTGACCTCGAGGTGGCCTCGGGCAGCAATGCGTTCGGGGCGGACCCCTGGGAGGGCTGGTGGAGCGTCACGCCCGAGGGCGAGCTGTGGCTCACCCGCTCGGGCTTCGACGCCCCCCTGACTGGCTGGCTGCGCGGCGATGGAGACGCCCTCTCCGTGGCCTCCGCGGGAGCGGGACAGGAGGCGTTCCTCATGTGGGGCCTGCGCAAGGGGGGACCTGCGCCGCAGGACCCGTTCACCTCGCCGCACCGCCTGATCGTCCACGATGTGGATGTGGTCGTCCACGACGACGACCCGCTGCTCGCGGACCTCGCCACTTGGCGGCTCTTCGGACGCTTCGTGGGCGATGTGGGCCTCGCACACTTCGACCTCACGGCCCAGCGCAACCGCATGCGGCGCGAGGGGTGGATCGGCACCGGGCTCCCCGGGCCTCCGCTGATCGATGTGGACTGGCTGGCCCTCCACCAGGGCGTGGCGTACGCCGTCCAGGACGGCGGCTCCGGGTACAGCCTGACGGTCCTGGACCTCTCCGCCTACTACGACGGCTGGCTCAGCCCGAGCGGGGATGTGGGCCTCGTGGACCGGCGCGACCTGCCCGCATACCGGGTGGGCCTCGGCGTCACCCTGCGCCTGCCCTCGGGATTCAGCAACAACAGCCTCCAGGGGCGCAGCTTCCACGGCGCCTTCTTCGAGGACGAGGTGGACGAGTTCACCCACGGTCTCCGTACGGGCCGGATGTCCGTGCACTTCACCAGCGGCATCGCCTGTCTCGTGAAGATGACCCACACGGGACCGGGGGAGGTCTTCCAGACCAGCTCGCCGGGCACCTTCGAGTGTTGGGGGGAGGGCCGCGTGGTCATCACCCTCGCCGACGGCCGGCGCTATGAGGGGCAGGTCGATCCGGCGCGTCAGACGCTCTCGATCACCTCGAGCGAGCTTGGCGTGCAGGGCTTCGAGGACCGCCTGATTGGCTTCCTGTTGAAGCCCTGAGGTCCGCTCTCACATGCGGATCAAGTGACCGACCATGGTCGCGTTGAGGGCAGAGAGCAGGGCGATCACGAGGGCCGCAAGGGCCCCGAATCTGCCGCCGCGGCGGGCCGCGCCGATCGAGGCGACGAGGACCGCGACGAGGACCGCGCCCGTCACGAGCTTGAAGCCCATGGTCCCCGCTCGCCCGTTCACGAGCAGGCCCACGACGAGGCCCGGCAGGGCCACGAACAGCCGCCAGAACTGGGCGATGCAGTGGTCGCACTCGCCGAGCGGGCTGGTCAGGAAGGCCACCGGCTGCACGGCGTAGACGGCCGCGAGGCCCCTCCAGAGGGCCCCACGCCAGGGGCGGGGACCGGGCTCGGCCCAGCCCGCCAGCCAGCTGATCCAGCCGGGGAGATCCTTGTCCGCCATGGCGCGGCCACTGTGGGAGGCGGGCCTGTCTCGATTCAAGGCACGGGAGCCTCTCGGTCGATGAGTGAGCTCCTGGCCACCGGTCCCGCCATGCCCAACTCCACTCGCACCCCCCTCGCCGTCCGCGTCGTCCTCAGCATCTGCGTTGCAGGCGCCCTCTCCGTGGTGGCCTGCGTGAAGGACCCGGGTTCCCCCGGCTCGGGAGGGCCAGTCCAGCAGCCCGGGACCGTCACCTTCTCCATCCAGGCGCACTGATCATGCTTCCCCTCGCGCTCCTGCTCTGCGTCCCCCAGGACAGCACCCCCAACGACTTCGATGTCCGCGTGCTCGAGCTCGCGGCGTCGGTGGACGGCGTCGAGTGGTTCTCGATCTTCGAGGATCCGAGCGGCGTTGCGGTGGACCTGGGGAGTCAGCAGGCCCACGACCTGGCGACCGTGACCGCGCCGGCGGCCGAGTGGCACCATGTTCGCGTGGCCCTGGAGACTCAGGTGCTCGTGCAGGCCCTCGATCCCTGCGGGTCGGGCCAGACCGTCTACCACTCCATCGACCTCACCGGCGACCCCGTCCACGATCCCGACGGCGACGGCCGCTGGGAGCTGCACTACGCCACCGGAGCGAGCGGGGGCAGCCTCACGGGCACGGGCGCCGCTGCCGATCCGGCCTGGCTCCCCGATCCCATCGCGCCGCCCAAGGGGCGTGACACGCGCATCCGCGTGCTGGTGGAGACCACGGGTCTTGTGCGCTGCGAGGACGGAGCCGTGGCGGTGGACACGCCGCGCGTGCGCGTCGTCGCCGATGAGCGCCCTGAGCCCGGCGCACCCCTCGCGGGGCAGCGCGTCCAGGTCGCGGGCCGGCGCGTGGCCCAGCAGGAGGCCGGCCTGCCGCTCGTGAGCACCGTGCAGGGCATCCTCGACTTCGCGGAGGAGGGCACCTGGACCCTCGAGTCCGCCAGCCTGCGCACCTCCGACTTCACCACGGGCATGGCCGGCGCGGGAGACCCCTCCACCTGGCATGGACTCTGGGGCACCACCGCCGCCGGCTCGGTCTGGCTGACCCTCGCGGGCTACGACGGCTTCTTCACCGGCGCGCTGGGAAACCACGACGAGGCGCTGGCGCTCACCGCCTGCGGCCCGGAGCCGACACGCATCACGCTCTTCGGCCACCGCTGGCCCCAGTCGGCGCCGGCTGATCCGTACATCCCCCCGACGCGCTTCCTCCACTACGGCGCGCACCTCGAGCTCTTCTCCGAGGCGCCCCTCGACGGCGACCTGATCTGGCGCGACGCCTGGGGACGGATGTCGGGCTCGGGAGGCTGGGTCGGCTTCGACGGCCAGGTCCAGGTGAACGAGCTGCGCGTGCTCTCCTGCTTCGACCCGGCGCCGCACCAGGTGGTCGTGGACTCGGACCCCGTCCCCTTCCCCCAGGGCGCGCCCTTCAGCGTCCTCACGACCGGGGGAGAGCTCGACCTGGAGCTGCTCGACTGGCAGCTGCCTCTGCACGGATCCGTGATCGAGGACGGCCGCCTGACCGTGGCCGCGCCCACCTCCTCGGTCGGGGCGACCCACGGCATCACCCTCACGGTCGCCATCCCGTGGTCGGTGAGCGGCTCACCCCTCGCGGGCCGCACCCTCTCGGGGACCTACCTCGGGGACTCCGCCAACGGTGCCGGCACCCAGGCGCGCTCCGGCCGCTTCCGGGTTGAGTTCCACGCGGACGGCAGCGCCTCCTGGATCCAGCAGGAGGCCGGCCCCGCGGGCCTGCAGGCGACCACCTTCACGGGCACCTGGGACATGGATTCCCAGGCTGTCGTCACCCTCGATCTCCCGGGCGTGGGCCGCTACCGCGGCCAGCTCTCGGAGACCCCTCGCCTGCTCGCGCTGTGCTCCTCACCCGATGGTACGGGTGGGTCGAATGACCGATTCTTGGGCTTCCTGCTCTGGCCCTGATTTCCTTTTCCTCTCTCTCCAACGAGCATGTGGAGGGCCCCACGGGCGTGAGCCCGAGGGGCCCTCGTCTCGTTCGTGGCGAGGGACTCACTTCGTATCGAAGTACTTCTCGCGCACCCACCTGGGCTGCCAACGGTCGGGCTTGCGGCTGGCGCCGGTGAGGTCGATCTCGGGGCTGCGGGTCTTCTCTGCGGTCCAGGGGGCCGCGTCTCCGGCGAACGCCTGCCACTGCTCGAGCTCGCGGCGAAGCCGGGAGAGAGTGCCCGCGTGCTCGAAGCGGTCGGCCAGGTTGACGAGCTCGAGCGGATCCTCGCGCAGGTCGAACAGCTGGGTGACCTCCACCTCGGGGTAGCGAATGAGCTTCCACCTGCCGTCCCGCACCGCGCGCTGGTGCTTGCCCAGAGAGGTGTAGAGGGTCGCGCGCACCGTCTCCTGCTCGCCCCGGATCACGGGCCAGAGGGAGGTGGCATGCAGGTCCTCCGG
Organism: Planctomycetota bacterium; assembly: GCA_040265735.1. Classification (GTDB taxonomy): domain Bacteria; phylum Planctomycetota; class UBA1135; order UBA1135. The sequence continues at coordinate 5,016 of JBDQFW010000109.1, forward strand.
CTTCTCTGCGCCGCCCACCTCGGTCAGGGTCGGATAGAGGTCGTAGAGATACACCAGAGCATCGGTGCGCGCGCCCTTGGGGACGCCGGGGCCGGCCAGGATCAGCGGGAGGCCGCTCGAGTGCTCGTAGAGGCTCTGCTTGCCAAGGAGGCCGTGGCTCCCCATGGCCAGGCCGTGATCCGCCGCGTACAGCACGAGCGTGTTCTCAGCAGCGCCGCGGGCCTCGAGCGCGGCGAGGATGCGCCCGACTTGGAGGTCCAGGTCCGTGATCAGTCCGTAGTACTCGCACAGCTGGTCGCTCACGACCTCCTCGGTACGCGGCCAGCCTGCGAGGTTCTCATCGCGTACCTGCATCCAGCCGCAGTCGAAGGGGTGCTGACCCATGAAATTCCCCGGAAGCGGCGGCCTGTCCTGGTAGTAGGGCTCGGCCTCGGGGCCCGGGGGCGTGCGCGGGTCGTGGGGGGCCGTGAAGGCCACATAGCAGAAGAACGGCGCCTCTCCCTCGTAGGACTCCAGGAACCCGACCGCGGCGTCGGCGAAGAGCTCGCTCGAGTGTTTGCCCCCCTCGCGCCGCTCGCTGTACCCCTTGGGCTCGAGGTCCACGACCGGGACATGGTCGTGGTCGCACATGCCTCCGAAGAAGATGTTCTTGCCGGTCTGGAAGGAGCGCTGGAAGGCGGCCCTCGAGTTGTGCCACTTGCCGGTGCCGAAGGTCGCGTAGCCTGCCTCTCCCAGCGTCTCCCCAAGGGTCCTGCGATCGGGGAAGTCGTTGATGTCGATGGAGTGGTAGGCGCGCCCCGTGTGCAGCATCGCCCGGCTCGGCACGCAGATCGCTCCGTGGGGGGAGCCCATGCAGTGAGCCTCCCGGAACGACATCCCGCGCGCGGCCAGGCCGTCGATGTTCGGGGTCTTGATGGCCTCGTTGCCCCACGCCCCGATCGTGTCGGGGCGCTGATCGTCAGCGAGCAGCAGGAGGATGTTCGGCGGTCCGGAGTCCTGCCGGGCGGCGAGGCCGGGGGCGTTCACGAACAGGGCTAGGCTCAGGCCCAGGAGGGGAAGACGCATGGCCCCATGGTGCGGCTCCCGCACGCCGGCGCAAGCCACGCCCCAGGGATCGCCTCCTCTGTGCGGCCCCCCGGACCGCGGCTGGCTCAGGCAACCCAGTCCAGCCGCTCTGCCGGCTGGCTCAAACAACTCAGTCCAGCCGTTCCACCGGCTGGCTCAGGAACCTCAGTCCAGCCGCCGCGTCGGCAGGCTCAGGATGTAGAGCGCGCCGATGACGGCGGCGCTCGCCACCACCACACGGGGCCAGATCAGGTGCTCGGGCATGCCCGGGCCGAGGGCGTAGCCCGAGAAGGCGGTCATCGTCACCAGGGCGAGGACCTTGGCGCGGAACGGGATGCCGCGCCCTGCGCGGTAGTCGCGGATCAGCGGCCCGAACAGGCGGTGGTTCAGGAGGCGCCGCGTGAGGCGCTCCGAGCTGCGGGCATAGCAGGCCGTCGCCAGGATCAGGAACGGCGTGGTGGGCAGCCCCGGGAGGACCACGCCCAGCGCGGCCAGCCCGACACAGATCGTCCCCACGCTCACCCAGGCCGCACGGGCGAGGGGCGAGCGTGCGAGGCGCAGCTCGGGATCGGTTGAGGGGACCATGCCAGCTCCTCATTCGACCATGTGGGCCGGGAGGTTGCGGGCGAGATCGGTTGGACGGGCCCTCGGGCTCCATTCCTGCGACACGAAGACCCGCCCTGTGGCCGTGAACTGCGCCCTAGGATGAGCCCGTGCGCGCCCTGCTCCTTCTCCTTGGCCCCCTGGTGGCCGGTCCCGCGTCGGCCGCGGCGCAGGACCCCCCGCGTCCCAATGTCATCCTCTGGATGGCGGACGATCTTGGCTGGGGCGAGGTGGGCTACCAGGGCCAGGAGCGCATCCGCACGCCTCACATCGACCGCCTCGCGGCCGAGGGCGTGCAGTTCTCGGCGGCCTACTCGGGGCACACGGTCTGCGCGCCTTCGCGCTGCGTGCTGATGACGGGCCTGCACACGGGCCACGCCCAGATTCGGGAGAACTCTCCGTGGGCCAGCCGCCTGCACGCCCTTGGCGAGGGTCAGGAGCCCCTGCGGTTCGGCACCCAGACCCTTGGCACGCTGCTGCGGCAGGCGGGCTATCGCACCGGCGCCTTCGGGAAGTGGGGGCTGGGCGCGCCCCATGACGAGGGCCGGCCCCTTGCGCAGGGGTTCGACTCGTTCACCGGCTACCTGTGCCAGAAGCAGGCGCATGACCACTACCCGCCGGCGCTATGGCAGGACGGAGCACCGCTGCCTCTCCGCAACCCCGGGTACACGCCGTCGCGGCGCCTCGAGGCGCTGCCCGAAGAGGACTCGTTCTGGGAGCAGTTCTCGGGCAAGGACTACGCCGAGGACGTCATGCTCGAGGCCGCGCTTGCCTTCGTCGACCGGGCGCACGCGGAGGAGCGGCCCTTCTTCCTCTACTTCCCCACGCCCGTTCCGCACGCCGCGCTGCAGGTGCCCGAGGACTCACTCGCGCCGTACCTCGCCGAGGGCTGGGAAGATCCGCCCTATCTCGGGACCAAGGGGTACCTCCCGCATCCGACGCCTCGGGCGGCCTACGCGGCCATGATCTCACGCATGGATCGCGACCTCGGCGCGCTGCTGGAGCGCGTCGAGCGGCTGGGCCTCGCGGAGGAGACCCTGGTGCTGTTCACCAGCGACAACGGGGCGACCTTCAACGGCGGCGTCGATCGTGCCTTCTTCCGCTCGAACGGCCCCTTCCGAGGGATGAAGACCACGCTCTACGAGGGGGGCATTCGCGTGCCCCTGGTGGCGCGCTGGCCGGGTCGCATCCCCGCAGGCGTCACCTGCGACGAGCCGGTTGGGTTCCAAGACCTGCTGCCCACTCTCGCCGACCTGGCGGGCGTGGAGCCGTGGGGCGCGCTGGACGGCGTCTCCCTTGCGCCCGTGCTGGAGGACCCCGCGGCCGAGCTCGCCGAGCGCCCCCTCTACTTCGAGTCGAACCGGCGCCAGGCTCTCCGGCTCGGGCGTTGGAAGCTGCACCGCACGCTGAGGCAGGGGGACGAGGACGGTGAGTACGAGGAGCGGCTCGAGCTCTATGACCTGCTCGAGGATCCCGAGGAGAGCGAGGACCTCACGGCTCGGCATCCCGAGCTAGTCGAGCGCCTGGTGGCGCTGATGGCCGCCGAGCACGAGCCCTCGGCGCGCTTCCCCACGCCGGAGGACCCGCCCCTCTTCGATGCGCGGGCCCCGGGTCCCTTCGAGGTCCAGCGCACTCCCCTGCGCACGACGCGCGCGGACGGCGCCTCGATCGGAGCGGTCGTGCACCAGCCGGAGCAGGCGGCCTCCACGGAGCGCGAGCTGGTCCTCTTCCAGCACGGCTGGCTCGGGAGCGCGCGCGACTACGAGGAGCTCTGCGATCACCTGGCCTCGCACGGCTTCGTGGTCCTCTCCAACGACACGCAGACGGGGCTCCTGGCCAGCCCTGTGGTCGAGGCCCGGGACACGCTGCTGCTCGCCGAGGCGCTGCTGCGCTCGACCGGGGTCCTGACCGCGCCGGTCACGCAGTCGGGCTGGGGCGCGGTCGGGCACTCCATGGGCGGCATCGCCTCGCTCCGCCTCGCTGCTGGCAGCAAGCGCATCGGCGCCGTCTGCGCGCTCCAGCCGGGCTGGCCGCGCGCCATGGATCAGACGGCGCGCGCGGTCGAGGGCATGCGCATGCCCGTGTTCGTCCTGACCGGGGGTGACGACCGCACCTGCCCGCCGAGCGGCTCCCGACCCCTCTCCGAGGCCGCGCCCTCTGGAGCCCGCCGCCTGTGGGCAAGGGTCCCGGGCCTGGGGCACCTGGGCCCGGTGGATGGCCGCTGGCAGCGCGGGGGGCTGCCAGCCGACGAGGCGCACGCCCTCCACCGCGAGCTCGTGCTCGACTACCTGCTCGCGACCCTGCGTGGCGACGCTGGGGCCGACGAGCGATTGGTGCGTCGGCGGGACGGCTGGCGGGTGGGCCGCCCCGAAGCGCTCCCCTGACGGAGAGGCGTCAGTCCTCGAGGGCGCGCTCGAGGCGCCCGATCTGAGGGACGATCCAGATGCGCGCCTCCGGCGCCTCTCGCCGCGCTTCGAACGCTGCGAGCAGGGCCCGGGCGGGGCCGGGATCACCCGCCTTCAGAGCGGCGAGGGCGCGGCAGCACTCCAGATCGGCGATCAGGTGGGGCGTGTCTCGCCCAGCCTCACGCGCCTCCTCCAGCAGAGCGCTGGCCATGGGCACATTCCCCAGGGCCTCGGCGACGGAGCCGCGAGAGATGAGCGTGCGCTCCAGGAAGCCCGGGTCGACCGAGTTCTCGATGTCCCGCCGCAGCCGTTCGGCTGCGTTGACTCGGGCGAGCTCCGCTGCGTCTGCGTGCAAGACCGCTTCGAGCTCCGCGACGGCCCAGCGGGCGAAATCGATCTCCTCGCGGTCCAAGAACGGAGCGTCCGCCGCTGTGGCCTCGATCGTCTCGAGGCGGGCCTTGATCTCCTCGACTCGTGCGGCCGTGATACCCCAGAGGCGCAGGTACCACGCCGACCAGCGAACATCCCTCAGGAGCGTCGAACGAAGCTCCGTGAGGCGCGGCTGCGCGGCCTCCCACTGCTCCCGCTGGACGCGTAGCACATCCTCGCCAAGCCCGAGCTGCTGCAGCGTCGAGGTCAGTGCCCTGCGCGCAATGATCGCGGTCCAGTTCGCCCCCCGGGTCGGCAGGTGCTCCTCGCAGAGCCGCACCTGCTCCTCCAGGACCTCCCTGGATCTCGTCAACTTGCCTGCCTTCTGAAGGCAGATCCCGTAGCCGGTGGAGACGCGGCGGAGCTTCTCCGAGCTGGGCTGCATGACGCGCTCGAGGGTCTCCAGGGCGGCCTCGTAGAACCCCACCCCGCTCTCGGGATCGCCCGTCAGCATCAGCTGCTGCCCACGGCCCAGCGTGGCCAGGGCGGTCACGAGGTGTCGCGGCCCATACGCCAAGGTGGCCTGCTCCTCGAGCTCCACGAACTGCTCCAAAGCCCAGTCGGCATAGCCTTCGCGCGTTCTTGGGGCCCCTTCCGGAAAGGAGGGGTCCGCCAGGAACGCCGCCATCTGATCGAGCTCAAGCTGCTCGGGAACCCGGTGTGCGAGGAAGGCCGCGTTGTAGTTCGCGTCAAGCGTCCAGGGGTGCAGCGCCCCGAGCTCGCGAGTCAGGGACTCGACCAGCCCGTGAGCCTCCCAGGCCAGCTGCGGCGAGACGCCGCCTGAGTGCCAGATCAGCAGGTTTGCTGCCAGCTCGCAGCGGAGGGCCCAGGGCTCGTCTCCCAGGGACCGCGCGTTTGCCGCGCCGCGCTCAAGCCCGGCGAGGATCTCCTCAGTGGGGACTCTGGTGTCGGCCGAGTAGACCGCCGCCTGCTCGAGCTGGCTCACGGCCCACATGGCGCGTGCCCAGCTGAGGCGCAGCTCCTCGAAGCTCCGCCGCTCAGGATCGGTCTCGTGGGGGATGCCGTGCTCGAGCTCCGCGCACGCGCTGGCCCAGCTCGCCTCGGCGAGGTCGTACCTCCAGGACCGCGTCGCCAGCATGGCGCGCTGGATCCAAACCTCGGCCCGAGCGCAGAAGTGCTCTTCCGGCAGGAGGGCGAGCGCTCCCTCGCTGAGCTCGTCGATTGCCGGGAGGGCCTCTCGATTGGGGAGCGGAGTCTCGCTCACGAGGAACGCGAACTGGGAGAGGATGCTCGCGCGCACGAGGGGATCGCCTGGCGCGTCCTGGGGTACGAGAGAGGCCATCTCTCCCATGAGCCCCTGGACCGCTCCCTCGCGGTCGAGGGCGTCTCGACGGAGGGAGCTCAGGGCCCTGTTCAGGAGGGCGTTGGCGTTCTCGGTCCCGGCCTCCTCCGCGAGGATGCGCTGGCTCAGGCCGCGGTAGTGCTGGGCGAGCCCGGTCCCTGCAAGGCCAGTCAGCACGGCGATCGTGACCACGCCGATGGAGCGTCGGTGGCGTGCATACCCATTGCGCACGAGCGTGCTCAGGGGGCTGCCCACCACGGGTTCGTCCGCGAGGAGACGGTCGAGGTCCTCCACCAGAGCGCCCGCATCCGGGTACCGGGCTCCGGGCGAAGGCTCCATGCAGCGCGCGAGGATCGAGCGGAGGCCGCGCTCGAACTCCCGGCTTGCGGAGCCGCGGGGGGCGCCCCCCCGCGGGGGCGACCGGGTGATGTGGCCCTCGGCGAGCCCTTCCGGAGAGGTGGCCTCGAAGGGGCGATGGAGGGTCAGAGCCTCCTGGAGGAGGACTCCAGAGGACCAGACATCGGCCTGGGGGCGAACCGTCGGAAGGGTCCTGGCAGCGGTCTGAGCCGACAGGAGCTCAGGCGCCAGGTAGGCCGGCGTTCCCATGACCTGCCCGTGCAGCTGGAGGCATACCTGGCGGAACGGCCGAGCCAGGCCCAGGTCCGAGAGGTGGCACTGCCCCCGGTCATCGAGGATCAAATTGCCAGGCTTCACATCCCCGTGGCTGACCTCGCGCGCGTGGAGCGCGGCGAGCGCCCGGAGGGCCGGCATGATCGCGAGCAGCACCTTGCGTGGCTCGTGAACGGCCTCGCCGTCGCGCGCCTCTGCGATGTGATGGGCGAGGGTCTGGCCCTGCCCGATCAGGCTGAAACGCACCGCGACCACCCCGCCGTCCTCCACGCTGCCGTGAGCGGGAACGAGGTGTGGAACCCCGAGCCCCTCGCGCTGCCGCAGCTCGTTCCGCAGCAACCTGTTTGGCTGCAGCTTTCTCGGCCGCCGCGCGTTCCGCCGCAGCTCGTCCTGCCGCGGCTCGCTCAGCTGCAGCTCGTTGGGCTGCAGCTCGCTCGGCCGCAG
>JBDQFW010000110.1:0-11872 GCA_040265735.1 Planctomycetota bacterium
GCAGGGTCTGGCCCACGTCCGCGCTGATGCGGCTCAGCAGGTCACGAACATCGTCCTGAAGGACCTGGTCCAGGAGCCGCTCATGGCGGGGACCGCGCTCCTGTGGGCGTTCTTCGCAGCGCCGGAGGCGACCCTGTTCGTCCTGGTGGGGACTCCGGTCCTGGTGATTCCGATCGGGCGGATCCTGAGGAAGGTCAAGAAGCGCAGCACCCGCAGCCAGACCCAGCTCGGCGCGTCCATGCAGGTCCTGACCCAGATGCTCCAGGGCATCCGCACGGTCAAGGCCTATCGCGCGGAGGAGCGCGAGCTCGCGCGCTTCGAGCAGGCCAACCGGACCTGGATCGAGGAGGCCGTGCGCCTCGCGCGCACGACCGCGCTCTCGGTGGTCTGGACCATCCTGTATACGCATGCGGGTCTCGGGCTGATCGTCCTCCTCGTCGGGTGGCTTGCGGTCTCCGGTCGCATGAGCCGCGACGCGGGGGAGATGCTGACCTTCTTCATGCTGATCAGCCGCAGCTACGCGTCGATCAAGCGCACCACCCGCGCCCTCGGCACCGTTGCGCAGTCCCAGGGGGCAAGTGAGCGCCTGTGCGCGCTCTTCGACGAGCCCGTGGACATCGCGGATGACGCGGGTGGGGCGGAGGCGAAGGGGCTTGGTTCTGGCCTGCGCTTCGAGGGCGTGGGGCTGACCTATCCCGGGGCCGAGGGGCCGGCTCTCCAGGGGCTGGACCTCGAGCTGCGCGCGGGCGAGACCCTCGCTCTAGTGGGGCCCTCCGGATCGGGCAAGTCGACCGTGGTCGACCTGGTCGCGCGCTTTCTGGACCCGACCGAGGGCCGCGTGACGGTCGACGGCGTGGACCTGCGGACGCTGACGCTGGACTCGTGGACGCGCCAGTACGCGATGGTCACCCAGGTGCCGTTCCTGTTCCACACCAGCGTGGGGGAGAACATCCGCTACGGCCGGCCGGAGGCCTCCGACGCCGAGGTGCGCGAGGCGGCCCAGGCCGCGGGCATCCTCGAGTTCATCGAGGGGCTGCCCCAGGGCCTCTCCACCGATGTGGAGGATGCGGGAGCGCGACTCTCCGGGGGCCAGCGCCAGCGCCTCACTATCGCGCGGGCCTTCCTCCGCGGCGCCCCGCTGCTGCTGCTGGACGAGGCGACCAGCGCCCTCGACAGCGAGAGCGAGCGACTCGTCCAGGCGGCTCTCGATCGCCTGATGCAGGACCACACCGTCCTGGTCATCGCCCACCGCCTGTCGACCATCCGCCGCGCGGATCGCATCGCCGTGCTGGACGAGGGCCGGCTGGTCGAGCTTGGCACGCACGAGGACCTCCTAGCCGCCGATGGCCTCTATGCGCGGCTGTGGTCCATGCAGGGCGGCGGGGGCACCCAAGAGGCGCTCGCGGACCGCGCGCCCTGAGGCCGAGCCTCGTTCCCTGGGCCCTGGCTCCCTAGGCCCTGCGGAGGAGTGCCACGACCTGCACCGCGACCCCCGCGCCGCCCGCGAGGGCCCCCATGCCTTCGAGGGACTTGCCCTTCACATTGACCTGCTCGGGCTGTCCCTCGAGGAGCGCGGCGATCGAAGCGGCCATGGCGGCCCGGTGCGGCGCGATGCGCGGGCCCTCGGTGGCGATGACCACATCGAGGTTGCCCAGGGCCCAGCCGGCCTCGCGGACCCGCCCCCAGCAGGCGGCGAGGAGCGCGCGTGAATCGGCACCCTCCCCGTCCGGGTCGGTGTCCGGGAACAGGGTCCCCAGGTCGTCGAGCCCAGCGGCTCCGAGCACTGCGTCCGCCACCGCGTGCAGCACCGCGTCCCCGTCGGAGTGTCCGACGGGGCCCGCGTCGTGGGGCAGCTCGATCCCGCCCAGGATGCAGGGACGCCCCGGCGCGAGCCGGTGCAGGTCGAAGCCGAGGCCGATGCGGATGTCGAGGGTCATGGGGTGGGGGAGGACGGGTTCGCGCGCGCGGACAGGAGGAACTCGAAGAGCGGCAGGTCTCCCGGCCAGGTGAGCTTGGGGTTGGGGCCCTCGCCCTGGACCAGGGAGACCTTCGCGCCGGCAGCTCGCAGCGCAGTGATCTCGTCGGTGGGGTGCTCGCCGCGGGCGTCGGCCGCAGCGAGGGCTGCGAGCAGCACCTCGACCCGCGCGCCTTGGGGCGTCTCTGCGGCCCACAGGTCGGCGCGGGGCACGGCCTCGGTCACCAGGCCGTCGGCGGCGCGGTGCAGGCTGTCTCGCACGGGGCTCGCGAGTGCGGCCGCGCCCGCGCGCCCCACCTCTGCGGCCACCCTCTCGAGATCCGCGGGGCGCACCAGGGGGCGCGCCGCGTCGTGCACCAGCACGAGCTCGGCCTCGGGCCCGAGGGCCTCGACGCCCTTGCGCACCGAGTGGCAGCGCTCGGCGCCGCCCGTCACAGCCCGGCAGCGCCCCGCGAGGCCGAGGCCCGCCGCCAGCGCCTCGATGCGCGCGTGGTCCTCCTCCGGCGCGACGACGACCACCCCCACGAGGCCCTTGGCCGCTGCGAAGGCAGCCAGTGCATGCTCGAGGACGGGCCGTCCGCCGAGGGCGAGCCAGACCTTGCGCACCGGGCCACCCAGCCGCCGTGAGCTCCCGGCCGCGACGAGCACGGCGTGGAAGGGGACGGGTTGCGCAGGGGAGGCCATGGGAACGCCGGGGCCAGGAGCGTAGGTTGACGGGGATGGCGCGTCCAAGCCCCCGGGTCCGAGACCTTCTCCCCGAACTGCCGGCCGATCACGGCCAGCGGATCGTGGTGGGCATCGACCCTGGCACGCAGGTCGTTGGCTATGGGGCCGTTGTGGACCGGCGCGACGGTCCCGTCCTCCTGGCGGCCGGGGCCCTGCGCGCGCCCCAGGGTGCCTCGGTCCCCCAGCGCCTCGCCTTCATCCGCGAGGAACTCGACGACCTGCTGCGCTGCCTGCGGCCGGCGGCCGTCGCGGTCGAGAGCGGCTTCAGCGGCCGCAACCCGGCGACCGCCCTGCGCATCGGGGAGGGGCGCGGCGTGGCTCTCGCCGCGGCGGCCCAAGCCTGTTCCGAGGTGCACGAGATCACCCCGGCGGAGGTCAAGAAGGCCCTCGTCGGCAACGGCCAGGCCGACAAGGGCCAGGTCGCGCAGATGGTTGCCCACAGCCTGTCCCTGGCCGAGGCCCCGCGTCCCCTGGACGCCTCCGATGCCCTGGCCATCGCCCTGACCCTCCTCTCCCGCGAGCGCTTTGCGGCGCGCACGGCGGCCTCGCGCTAGCGCCGCAGGCGCCGATCCAGAGCGCCCAGCTCAGACGACCCAGCACGGACGACCCAGCTCAGGCGCCTTGCCCAGCCCTCGACCCAAGCTCTCCCCATGTCCTCCCAGCCCAGCGACCTCCTCACGGACGCCGACCTCGGGAGCGCCCTCCACCAGGCGCTGCCGGACCTGGCGCTGCTCGAGCGTGACCTCGAGTTCGACGGGGCCCGGTTCGACCTGGCCTGCGCGGATCGGACCGGTCGAGCCTGGCTCGTGGTGCAGGCCGCGCGCGGGGACGCAGCGGTGCTGGAGGCGGCGGTCGATGCACACGCTCTCGGAGCGCGGCTCGTTGCCTGGCTTGAGGAGCGGCACCCCGGCCGGATCGACCGCCAGGTGTCGCCCTCCCTGGCGGCGGTGGGGTGGTCTCCTTCCGGAGTCCTGATGCGCCGCCTCGAGGCCGTGCAGGCGGACTGCTGGTGGGTGAGGCTGCGCAGCGTGCGAGCCGGCGGGAGGGAGCAGCGCATGGCGAGCCTCGAGCCCCTGGGCGCCCGCGCGCGGGCACAGGGGCTTGGCGGCCTCGCGGAGCCGGAGCGTTTGCGCCTCGACGCGCTGACGCAGCGGCTGCGGCGGATCGACGAGCGCCTCGAGCTGAGCGATGGGCCTCACGGGCGCTCGTGGGGCCTGGGCGGCAGGACGCTGCTGACGGCCTGGGTGCGGGATGGAGTGCCCCTCGCGGCCGTGGGCGACGAGCGGCCCGTAGCCCTCGACCACGATGGCGCCCTCGAGGCGCTGCTCGATCGCTGCGCGCGGGAGTACCTCCAGCAGGCGCCCGAGGAGAGCGACCTTCCACAGCACGAGCTCTGGCCTCAGCCCCGTCGCGGCGGGGTCCCGATGATTCCCTGAGCCTGCTGCGCGAGCGGTGGGTGGCGGGTCCGCAGGGCGGGTCCGAAGGGATCGGAGCCCGGCGGGCACCCGCGCAGGGTCCGGATTTCTTCGCGACGGTCCGCAACCCCACCGCGAGTTGCTCGTCCTGGCTCTGTCGCTGGTGCTGGGTTTCCGGTTCCGGGTTTCCGGTTCTGGCGCTCTCTCTCCCCGACGCCCGCGGGAGGGGATCGCTTCCGCCGGCCACCCGCCCATCACGCTGATGCTGTCGCTCCTCGCTCCCCTTTCGAACCGGTCACTCCCGAGGGGGAGGTCGATCCTCCAGCGGGCGTGCCGGGCGCTGACAAGCCGTCTGCGGTCCGCCGTTCGGGCTTTCGCTAGCGGAGCCCCTTCCGCAGTGGCCTCATCAATGGGGGCCTCCTCGATGGTGGCCACCTCGGCGGGGGCCTGCGCGCGCGGTGCGGGGCGCTGCGAGGAGAGCGTCCCGCGGCTCGTGCAGCTCGGCCTTGCCTGCCTGCTGGGGAATGGGCTGGTGGGGATGATCGCGCGGGAGCTCGCTTCCGAGGAGAGCCCGCGCGGGGCAGGGGTGAGGTGTGAGGCGCCGGAGCGCTCCGCCTTTGCTCCCACCTGCACGCCGCTCGAGGGCCCGCCGGGGACGGGGACTCTGGCCCGGATCCCAGGGGTGGGGGCCTGGCGTGGAGAGGCCGTGGCCGAGGCCCTCTGGCGTCGCGAAGACAGGGGGGCCTCCGTCGTGAAGGCCGCGGACCTGGGTGCCGCCGATGCGGCCGCCTCGGATCAGCCTGCCTCAGACTTGGCAGCCCCGGAGCTGGGCAGGCTCGGGCGAGGGGGCGAGGCCTCCCTTGCCGGACTCGAGCGGGTCTCGGGCATTGGCGCGGTGACGGCGGCGCGGCTCGCAGCAGCTCAGGGATACCTGCGTCGCGTCGTACACTGGAGGCCCGAGACCTGGCCCTGACCCCGTCCCGCCTTCGATCAGGCCCTGGCGGGGCTCCGGGCTCTGCGGGCCCGTAGCGTTCAGGTTCTTCCCGCCCTGGGGCACCGGCCTCTTCCCTTCCTTCCTCCAACTCACCGTGAGCACCACCCCCGCTCCCGACTCCGTCACGGGGCTCCCCGCGCCGCGGGTGGGCCGGCCGCGCCCCTTGGATCCGGGCGCGGTGCGCGAGGCCGTGGGCGCGGCGCTGGCCGAGGACCTCGGGAGCGGCGACCTCACGAGCCTGGGCGCCGTCCCGGCCGAGGCGCGCGCGGTGGCGCGGCTCGTGGCCAAGGAGGACGGCGTGATCGCGGGCCTGGATCTGTTCGTGGCTGCGTTCGAGCTGCGGGACCCGGAGGTGCGGATCGAGCGCGCGGCCGAGGACGGCGACGCCGTGCAGGCGGGCCAGGAGCTCGTGCGGGTCGAGGGGCGGGCGCGCGCGCTGCTGGAGGCCGAGCGCACCGCGCTGAACTTCATCCAGCGCCTGTCCGGGACGGCGACCCTGACCCGACGCTTCGTCGACGCGGTGGCCGCGAGCCCGGGGGTGCGCGTGCTCGACACGCGCAAGACCACGCCGGGCCTGCGGCTGTTCGAGAAGCACGCCGTGCGCGCGGGCGGGGGCGAGAACCACCGGTTCGGTCTCTTCGATGAGGCCATGATCAAGGAGAACCACGCCGCGCTGGCCGGGAGGCCCGTGCCGGAGGCCCTGCGCGACCTGCGGGCGCAGCTGGGGGACGGCGTACGGATCACCTGCGAGGCGCGGGATGAGGTGGAGGCCCTGGCGGCCATCGAGGGCGGCGCCAATGTGGTGCTCCTGGACAACTTCGCGGCGAGCGAGCTGCCCGCCGTGTGCGCGCGCCTGCGGGCTGCTGCCGGCGGGACCGGGCGCACGGTCGAGCTCGAGGCCTCGGGAGGCCTGACCCTGGAGACCGTGGCCCAGTACGCCGCGGCGGGGGTGGACCGGCTCTCCGTGGGTGCCCTCACCCACTCGGCGCGGGCCCTCGACCTCTCCCTCTACCTGGAGCCCTGCCCGTGACCGACGGCTCGGGCCACCAGCTGCACCTGGAGGTGCCCGCGACCCACGCCGCGGGCCGTATGGCGCGCCGGGTCGCGCACGAGTACCTGGCCTCCACGGGGCTGGAGGGGGTCGAGCTGGAGCAGGCCGTGTTCGTCCTCGGCGAGCTCCTCGACAACGCCATCGACCACGGGGGCGGGGAGGCCGCTCGCGATGCGACCGAGGTGGAGGTCCCCGTGCAGGTGCACCTGGAGGTGGAGCGCGTGGGCACCGGCTGGCGCGTCGCCGTGGAGGATGCCGGCGACGGCGACCCGGCGGCCCTCGAGGCCATGCTCGGCGCGGATGCGCCCATGCCCGACCTGGATGACCCGCGCGGGCGGGGTCTGCTCCTGCTGCGCGAATTCGTGGATGTGGTGCGCGTGCGCGCACGCGCCTCGGGCCCTGGGGTGCGGGTGGAGGCGGAGCGCGCCCCGGGCTCCTGATCATGGGCTCCTTCGATCCTGTCCCCGCGCTCGTGGCCACGGGCCGCGCGCTGCTCGCCGTGCCGGCCTGGGCTCGCGGCCTGCTCCCCCTCGGCTGGATCGGAGTCATCTGGCTGCTCTCGGACCACCAGCCCGGCGGCGGACGCCCTCCCTTCCCTGGCTGGGGCCTGGTCCTGAACACGGGCCACGCGTTCCTCTACGGCGTGCTCGCCCTGCTCTGCGTCCCCCTGCTGCCCCGCAGGGACGGATGGGTCCGCCTGACCCCCCTGGGGGCCCTTGCGGTCCTCGGCATGGCGGTGGGCTACGGGGCGTTCGACGAGTGGCACCAGTCCTGGGTCGAGGGGCGCGTGGCCTCGGGGTGGGACCTGCTCACCGACGCGGTCGGCGCCGCGGCCACCCTGGCGACGGTGGCGGCCCTTGGGCCGCGCCCGTGGGCGGAGGAGCGCCGCGTGCCCGTGGTGCGCACGCTTTGGATCGGCTTCGCCGCCTGCTGGCTGGTCGGGGGGCTCTCGACCCTGGTCGACGCATTCTGAGGAGCTGGGACCTCTGAGGGGCCGGGGTTCCTGAGGGGTAAGGGCTCCTGAGGGGCAGCCACTCTCGAGTGGCTGGGGCCCTCGCTGGGGAGCTCGGCCCGCGCGTGGGCTCCATGCCGCGCGGCGTCCGATGGGATGGGGCCAGGGCCTAGACTGCGCGGCCCGCTGGAGCCTTGCGCCGGCTGTGGGGCCCCCCGGCCTCCTCGACCGGCGCGCCGGAAGCGGCCCTCGACCATGAGCGATCCCCAGTCCTTCACCAGCCCGCTCTCGACCCGCTACGCCAGCGCGGCCATGCGCTACCTGTGGAGCGAGGAGAAGAAGTTCCTCACCTGGCGCCGGCTGTGGATCGCCCTTGCCGAGTCCGAGCAGGAGCTGGGGCTGCCCATTCGAGACGAGCAGCTGGAGGAGCTGCGCGCGAACCTCGAGCCCCTCGACCTGGGTCTCGCCGCGCAGTACGAGAAGGAGCTGCGGCATGACGTGATGGCGCACGTGCACGCCTGGGGGGACAGCTGCCCGAAGGCGCGTCCGATCCTCCACCTGGGGGCCACCTCCTGCTTCGTGGGGGACAACACCGACCTGATCCTGCTGCGTGAGGCCCTGCGGCTCGTGCGCGCGCAGCTCGTGGGCGTGGTCAAGAACCTGCGCGCCTTCGCGGTCGAGCACCGCGCCCTGCCGACCCTGGGCTTCACGCACTTCCAGCCGGCCCAGGCCACCACGGTCGGGAAGCGGGCCTGCCTCTGGCTGCAGGACCTGCTGCAGGACCTCGAGGACCTGGAGCACGCCGAGGAGGCCATTCGCTTCCGCGGCGTGAAGGGCACGACCGGGACCCAGGCCTCGTTCCTGGAACTCTTCGAGGGCGATCACGGCAAGGTCCGTGAGCTGGACCGCCTCGTGACCCAGCGCATGGGCTTCGCGAGGACCTTCGGCGTCACCGGGCAGACCTACCCGCGCAAGCTCGACTTCCGCGTCACGCAGGTGCTCTCATCGATCGCCCAGTCCACGCACAAGTTCGCCACCGACCTGCGCCTCCTCGCCAACCGGCGCGAGGTGGAGGAGCCCTTCGGAGCCAAGCAGATCGGCTCCTCGGCCATGCCGTGGAAGCGCAACCCCATGCGCTCGGAGCGCATCTGTGCCCTGGGGCGATTCGTGATAGAGACCCTGGGCAACACGGCGCACACCGCCGCGAACCAGTGGCTGGAGCGGACCCTCGATGACTCGGCCAACCGCCGCCTTGCTCTGGCGGAGATGTTCCTGGCCACGGACGCGATCCTGCAGCTGATGCTGGACGTGTCCGGCGGGCTCCTCGTTCACCCGGCCGTGGTCAAGCGCAACCTCGACCAGGAGCTGCCGTTCCTGGCCACCGAGGCGCTGATGATGGAGGCCGTACGCGCGGGCGGGGACCGTCAGGACCTGCACGAGCGCATCCGCCAGCACTCGCACGCGGCCGCAGGGGAGGTGAAGGCCGGGCGTGAGTCGGACCTGGTCGAGCGCATCGCGGCCGACCCGGCGTTCGCCGCGGTGGCTGGGCGGCTGGACGAGATCCTGGACGGCTCGCGCTATGTGGGGCGGGCGCCGCAGCAGGTGGACGAGTTCGTGGCCGAGGAGGTGGACCCGCTGCTCGACCGCTGGGCCGACCTGGCGGCCCCCGACGCGGACATCCGCGTGTAGGGGAGGTCGCTCCTGCCGCTCCGAACGCCCCGGATCGGTGCAACTCTGTCCCGGTTCGGGGCGCTCTGCGTCATGGCGTCGCGCGGCACGCAGCCCGCAGGTGGACCGCCCCCTGGGCGCGGTAGGTTTCTTGCGTCCTCGCCCTCCACCCTCGCCCCCTCAACCCGTGACCCAGCCTGGCATTCCGAACGACCTCATCCTGAGCACGGCCTGCTACGGGCCGCGCCTGGGGCGCATCGAGGATCAGGCCTTCTCGGCTGTCGCGATGGGCTTCCGTCGATTGGAGCTCGGGATCTCCGACAACCCCTCGGAGCTCGGCGGCTGGCTCGACGCGCACCGGGAGACGGGCATCACGGCGGAGTCCGTTGTGGTTGGCGCCCTCTATCCGAAGAAGGACGTGATGAGCGGCAGCTTCCTCGGCTCTCTCGACGAGGAGAAGCGCGAGCGTGCCCTCAACTGCACGCGCCGCCACATCACCATCGCCCAGAAGCTGGGTGCCCCGGTGGTCGTCGTGCGCGGCTGCGCCGTGGAGGACACGGGCCTCGCCAAGGAGGCCAAGCGCCTGGTCGAGGAGCTGGAGACCAGCGATCCCGACGAGCTGATCGAGGTTCGCGAACGCGTGCGTGACCTGGTGGATCGCGTGCAGCGCTCGGGTTCCAAGCAGCTCGAGCAGTTCTGCCGCTCACTGCACGGCCTCCGGCGCATGTTCCCCGAGACCCAGCTGGCGCTGGAGCCGGGCTACTCCTTCAACGACCTGCTCAACTTCGAGGCCATGCGCTGGGTCCTCGACGATCTCGATCGCGACGCGGTTGGCTACTGGCACGACACGGGCCATCTCCACGCGCGCCAGCGTGCGGGCCTGCCCGGCCAGGGGCCCTGGCTGGATGCCTTCGCCAGCAAGCTCAAGGGCGTGCACCTCTCGGACGCCACCCGCAAGGAGGAGGGCCTGCCCCCCGGGATGGGGGAGGTCGACTTCAAGCTGGTCGCCGAGTACCTGCCGCAGAGTGCGGCTCGGGTGGTCGAGGCGGATCCCACCCACGGCCGCCCCGAGATCCTGTCCTCGGTGAAGTTCCTGATGGGCCTCGGGCTCTAGGCCCGGGACTTCCGCTGCGGGCCCGGAGTCCGCGCACCCTGGAACTCTCCCCAGGGCCAGGCCTGCCGGCCCACCCCCGCAGCACCGCGCCGAGCCCGGGGGATCGCTAGGCTGTCCGTCCCCGCTGAGCGGGGTGGAGCCCATGAGCCAGACCGAGGACGACCCCGCCGCTGTCGGCGAGCCTGCCGCGAGCGCGGCCGCGCCGCAGCAGGCGCCCGTTGAGCGCCTGCGCGAGGTCCTCTCGCGGGTGAGCCGGGCCGCCCCCCTCGAGGCGCGGGGCAGGTTCCTGGTGCTGACCCATCGCGGGCCCGACCCCGACGCCCTCGGAGCCTGCGAGGGCCTGCGCCAGCTCCTCTCCGAGGCCTTCGACCACGAGCCCGTGGTGGCCACCGTGGGGGTGATCCACCGGGCCGAGAACCTGGCCCTGGTCGAGCAGCTGGACCTCGAGCTGGAGGACTACCTCGCCCTCGAGCACGGCCGTTTCGCCGGGGTCCTGCTGGTGGACACCCAGCCCGAGTTCGGGCACACCGTGGTGCCTGACGACCTGCCCATCGTGGCGGTGTTCGACCACCATGTCCCTCCGGGGGGCGGCGGCGATCAGCCCTCCTCCGTGCCGGTCGAGTACCGCGATGTGCGCCTGGAGCTCGGGGCCACGAGCTCGCTCATCTGGGAGTACATGCGCGACGCTGGCCTCGAGCCCAGCGCGCGCACGGCCTCTGCCCTGTTCTGCGGCGTGCGGTACGACACCGCGGACCTCTCCCGCAACGCGACGCCGCTCGACGAAGAGGCCTACCTCGCCACCTTCCGGCTGGCGGACCGGGCCGCGATCGCGCGCATCGCGCATCCGCCCCTGCCGCCGGTCTACTACGCCGAGCTCTCGGGAGCCCTCGCCTGCGCGCGCCGGCACGGCCCTCTGATCCTCGCCCTGATGGGCAAGGTGGAGAACCCAGCCTCCGTGGCGGAGATGGCGGATCTCTTCCTCCGCATGGAGGGCTGCTCCTGGACCCTGGTGGGGGCGGAGCACGAGGGCGGCTATGTGCTCTCCCTGCGCACGGATCCAGCCTATGGGCGCGCCTACCCGCTGATGCAGCGCGTGCTCGACGGCGAGGGCTCGTTCGGCGGGCATGGCCACATCGCGGGCGGCCGCATCCCCCTCGAGGACGCTGGCGAGAGCTCCGTGCGGGCCGTCGAGCGACGCCTGCGGACGCGGGCTCTCGAGCTGCTCGGGGCGTCGTCCGAGGACGGCATTCCTGAGGAGGGGCGCGCGCTCCACGAGTGAAGCCGCTGGTCCTCTGCATCGGGGGCACCGCGCCCAACGGCCCCGGCCTGTCGGCCGACGAGGAGGCCGTGGTCGCGGCAGGAGGGAGGTTCGTCGGCGCGGCGACGGCCTACACCCAGCAGGATGACGCCGGAGTCCAGCAGCTCGGTGCCCGGCCGGGCTGGCAGTGGCGCTACGAGGCCCTGGCCGCCCTGGCGGTCGAGAACCCCGGGGCCCTGAAGACCGGGCTCCTCCCCGGGGCCGAGCACCTCACCGAGCTGCGCGGGCTGCTCGGGCAGCTGCGCTTCGATGCCCCGGGGCTGCCCTGGGTCCTCGACCCCGTCGTGGCCGCCAGCTCGGGTCATGTGTTCCTCGACGCGCCTGCTCTGGAGGTGCTCCTGGGGCTGCTGGAGCTGGGCCCCGTGGTGTGCCCCAACCTGGGCGAGGCTGCGGCCCTCACGGGGGTGGCGCTCGAGGTGCTGGCGGAGGACCCCGCCGCGCGTCTGCTCGCGGCCCAGCGCCTCCTCGAGCGGGGCGCCGAGGGGGTCGTGCTGAAGGCCGGGCACGGGGCCGAGGAGCCTCTCCAGGAGCTGGTCTGGGCGCGGAGGGAGGGGCCCCGATGGCTCGCCCGACCCCGGGTTGGGGGTTCGATCCGGGGCTCGGGCTGCCGGCACGCCTCCCATCTGGCCACGGGCCTCGCCCAGGTTGGGGCACACCAC
>JBDQFW010000111.1:0-11742 GCA_040265735.1 Planctomycetota bacterium
ATCCCATTCCGAGCTTCGGCTCCCTGCTCACCGAGCGCGCGGACGTCTACGGACGCAAGGACAGCTTCGAGTCCTTCTCCCGCCAGGTCGAGCGCCTCGAGGACGGTGGCGACCCCGGGCGCCGCAAGGGCCTCGGCATGTGGATGGCCGGCCGCTACGAGGAAGCCGCCGCCCTGCTCGCGGCTCACGAAGGCGATGACGTGGCCGCCTTCACCCGCGGCAACGCGCTCATGAGCCTGGGACGGGCCGGGGAGGCCCGCGGGATCTTCGAGCGCCTCAGCGAGAAGTACCCGGACGAGCCGCGCCCCCGCGGGGCCGCTCTCGACGCCCTCTGCGACGAGGCCCTGGCCAAGGACGGCGAGGAGGCCGCCGCGGACGCCCTGGAGCAGGCGCTCGCCGCTGCACCGCAGCCCTTCCACCCGAGTGCCGAGGGGCGCTACCTCGCCGGGCGCGTTGCCGAGCTGCGCGGCCAGGACGAGGCCGCCCTCGAGGCCTACGGCCAGGCCCGTGACGTGGACGGCACCCACCGTCGCAACCTCTTCCGGCTGGCCTACCTCGCCGAGCGCGCCGGCCACGAGGACCTGGCCCTCGAGGCCTACGAGGTGCTCGTGCGCATCCTGCCCGCCGACGCCTCCGTGCTGAACAACCTGGGCGTGCTCTACGAGGACCTGGGACGCGATCAGGACGCCGCCGCCTGCTACGACATGGTCGCCAAGACCTATCCCATGGACAGCCGCGCACGCCTCTACCTGCGCGACGCCCTGGCCGGCATGGAGATGTACTACGACGAGGACCTGGAGCGGAAGGAGGATCGCCTCAACCAGATCCTGCGCACGCCCATCACGGACTTCGAGCTCTCCGTCCGCGCCCGCAACTGCCTGGCCAAGATGGACATCGTCACCCTCGGTGACCTGGTCAAGAAGACCGAGAACGAGCTGCTCACCTACAAGAACTTCGGGGAGACCAGCCTGCAGGAGATCAAGGAGATCCTCACCAGCAAGGGCCTCCGCCTCGGGATGCAGCGCGAGGAGGCCGTCCACGCCATCGACCGCGGCCCGGGCGCCGTGGGCGGCGGGGACCCGAACGACCCGCGCAACAAGTCCATCACCGAGCTCAAGCTCTCGATCCGCGCGCGCCGCACGGTCGAGAACCTGGGCTGCCTCACCCTCGGCGAGGTCACCCAGCACTCGGAGGACGAGCTGCTGGGCATGCCGAACTTCGGCGTCACGAGCCTCCTGGAGCTCAAGGGCAAGCTGGCCGAGTACGGCCTGAAGCTCAAGGGCGACGACTGAGCCCGTGTACGAGTACCTCGAGGGGACCGTCGCTGCGCGGCTCGCCGCCGCGCTGGTGCTCGATGTGGGCGGCGTGGGCTACGAGCTGCGCACGCCCCTCGTCGGGCGCCTGCCCGCTCTTGGCGAGCGCTCGCGGGTCTGGGTGCACCTCGTGGTCCGCGAGGATGCCCACACGCTCTACGGCTTCGGCAGCCGCGAGGACCGCGACCTGTTCCGGCTGCTGCTGAAGGTGCGCGGCGTGGGGCCGAGCATGGGGCTCGCGATCCTTTCGGCCCTCGACCGCACCGAGCTGGTCCAGGCCCTGCAGGCGCGCGAGGCCAAGGTGTTCACGCGCGCCAAGGGCGTCGGCAAGAAGACCGCCGAGCAGATCGTCCTCGACCTCGCCGACCGCGCCGAGGAGTTCGCGGCCGGCTGCGAGCTGCAGCCCGGGGTCCTCAAGCCCGCGGCCACGGCGCCAGAGAACCCGCGCGTCGCGGACGCAACCGCCGCCCTGGTGTCGATCGGCTACGCCGAGAAGGACGCGCGCCAGCGCGTCGAGGCCGCCCTCGAGCAGACCGGCGACACCGACCTCGAGCAGCTCATCCGCGCCGCCCTGCGCAGCTGATCCGCCGCGCTCCGCGCCTCCCGCAACCAGCGCACCGGTTGGAACTGCCCCCGGCCGGGCCCAGTCTTCACCACCGCAGCCACGCCGCCCTCTCGAGGCAGGTACGGCCGCACGCCGCTCGCCGGCGCTCAGACCTCCCTCCGCACCCGCCATGCCCCCCCGCCAGGCCCACGAAGTCCGCGTGCTCGTCGCCGACGACCTCCACCCCGACGGCCTCGCCCTCCTCGCCGAGCGCGGGTTCGAGCCCGTGGTGGCCACCGGCCTCAGCGAGGACGAGCTGATCGGCCGCCTCGATAGGGTCCAGGCCCTGCTGGTCCGTTCGGCGACCAAGGTCACGCAGCGCGTGCTCGAGGCCGCCAAGGACCTCGAGCTCGTGGGGCGTGCCGGCGTGGGCGTGGACAACGTGGACCTCGCGGCGGCGAGCGCGCGTGGGGTCGTGGTCATGAACACCCCCACGGGGAACACGGTCACCACGGGCGAGCTCGCGATCAGCCTGATGTGCGCCCTCTCCCGCAACCTGACCCGCGCGGATCGGCGCGTGCGCTCGGGGACCTGGAACAAGAAGGGCCTGCTCGGCTCGGAGCTGACCGGCAAGACCCTGGGCGTGGTCGGGCTCGGCCGCATCGGGCGCGTGGTGGCCGACCGCGCCATGGGGCTCTCCATGAAGGTCGTCGCCCACGACCCGTTCCTCCCCCCCGGCAGCTCGCCGGTGGACGGCGTCGAGCTGCTCGAGCTGGACGACCTGCTGGAGCGCGTGGACTTCGTCACCCTGCATGTGCCCCTGACCGACCAGACCCGCAACCTGCTCTCGCGCGAGCGCCTCGCTCGCCTGCCCAAGGGGGCGCGCGTGATCAACGCAGCCCGCGGCGGCCTCGTGGACGAGGACGCCCTGCTCGAACTGCTGGAGTCCGGCCACCTCGCGGGCGCGGCGCTCGACGTCCTCGCGGTGGAGCCGCCCCCGGCGGACCACCCGCTCCTCTCGCGCGACGATGTGCTGGTCACCCCACACCTGGGGGCCTCCTCCCACGAGGCCCAGGTCGCGGTCAGCGTCATGGTCGCCGAGCAGCTGGCCTCGTTCTTCCTGGAGGGCGTGGCCCACAACGCGGTGAACGCCCCCGTCCTGAGCGCGCGCAGCCTGCGCGTCCTCGGCCCCTACGGGGTCCTCGCCGACCGCCTGGGCGCGCTCCTCGCCCAGGCCGCCACCGGCCCGATCCAGCAGGTGGAGTGCATTACGAGCGGCGAGGTCAGCGGCCTGGACGAAGGGCGCTACCTGGAGCTGTCCCTGCTTGGGGCCGTTCTCGGGCAGTCCTTGGACATCGGCGTAAACCTCGTGAACGCCCCCCTGCTGGCCCGCGAGCGCGGCCTGCAGAGCCTCTCCGGGACGGAGGAGGACTCCCTGGGGTACCGCAGCATGATCCGCGCCCGCGCCACGACGCGCGAGGGGCAGCGCGTGGAGCTGTGCGGAACGGTGTTCGGCGGGGAGCCGCGGGTCGTCGCCGTGAACGGAGCTCGGGTGGACTTCTCGCCCCGGGGCCACCTCCTGCTGACCCGTCACCACGACCGGCCAGGGGTGCTCGGCTCCATCGGCTCCCTGCTGGGCGACCACGGCGTGAACATTCGTCGCGTCGAGCTGGCGCCGCCCCACGGTGAGGACAACCTGGCCGCGGCGTTCCTGTCCCTCTACGACGCGCCCAGCGGCGAGGCCGTCCGCGCCATCGCGGGGCTCCCGGTCGTCGAGCAGGTCCAGCACCTCCAGCTCTGATCCCAATCGCCGCGACAGGCTGTCTCGCCCGACCGTTCCAGATCGAGGGATCTCGGCGGCCGCGGCTGACGCGCACGCGCACCCTCGCTACGATCCCGGCCCGATGTCCCTCCGCACCCAAGGCGCGCCGCCCTTCGAGGTCGTGGTCTTCGACTGCGACTCGACCCTGTCGCGCATCGAGGGCATCGAGGACCTGGCCCGTGACCACGCGGACGAGGTGCGCGCCCTGACCGACCGGGCCATGCGCGGAGAGGTGCCGCTCGAAGAAGTCTACGGACGCCGCCTGGACCTGATTCGCCCGCGCGCCGAGGACCTGCTGCGCGTGGCGGAGCGCTACCGGGAGGAGGCCCTCCCGCGGGCGGAAGAGACCGTGCGCACCCTCCTCGCCCTCGGCAAGCAGGTGCGCGTGGTCAGTGGCGGCCTGCTGCCCTGCGTGCGCCCCTTCGCCGAGGGGCTCGGCATCGACCCGGAGCTTGTCTTCGCCGTCGACGCCCAGACCGGCCCCGACGGCGCGTGGCTCGACTTCGACCGGGCCAGCCCCCTCGCGCGCGCCGGCGGCAAGCTGGACCTTCTGCGTTCCTGGGGCGACCTGGGCCCGATCGCCCTGGTGGGCGACGGCGCCACCGACCTCGAGGCCGCCCCCGCGTGCGCGCGCTTCATCGCCTTCACCGCCGTGGCCCACCGGCCGGCCGTTGCCGAAGCCGCCGACGCGGTCTGCAGCGGACCCGGCCTCGACGCTCTGCTCCCCCTGCTCCTCACGCAGGAGGAGCTCGCCTCCCTCGACACCCTGTCATGAAGCTCTGGATCCCCGGTCCCACCCAGGTCCGCCCCGAAGTCCTCGCCGAGCTCGCGCGCCCCGCGATCGGCCACCGCTCCGCCGCCATGGTGGAGGTCACCGAGCGCCTCGACCCCCACCTGCGCCTCGCCTTCGGCCTGGGCGAGGACTCCACCAGCCGCGTGGCGGTGCACTCCACGAGCGCCTCCGGGATGATGGAGGCCGCCCTGACCGGGGTCGGCCCCCGGGTCCTGGCCCTGGTGAACGGCGCCTTCTCCAAGCGCTTCGCCGACATCGCCGAGGTCCTCGGCAAGGAGGTGGTCCGCCTGGAGGTCCCCATGGGCCAGCGCGTCGCTCCCGAGGAGGTGGCCCGCGCGCTCGCGGAGCAGGGCCCCTTCGACGCGGTCTCGGTCGTGTCCAGCGAGACCTCCACCGGGACGGCGACCCCCTTCGGCCCCATGGGCGAGGTCCTGGCCCCGTACCCGAACACGATGCTGCTGACGGACGTGGTCTCGTGGGTGGCGGCGGCCCCCATCGACTTCGACAGGAACCGCGTGGACTTCGCCTTCGCCGGCGTCCAGAAGGCCCTGGCCCTGCCCCCGGGGATCGCGGTGTGCTGCGTAAGCGAGCGCTACATGGAGCAGGCACGCGGCCGCACGCGCCGCAGCTGGTACCACGACCCCGTGCGCATCGTCGAGGGACACGAGGCGCGCAAGACGCCGGCCACTCCCGCCATCCCCCACTACTTCGCCCTCGCACGCCAGCTCGAGGACATCACGGCCGGCGTGACCCTCGCGCCGGACATGGGGCCCGCGGAGGGCGCGGCCGCCTGGCAGAAGCGCTTCGACGAGCACGGTCGCATGCAGTGCCGCACGATCGAGTGGGCCGAGAGCCACGGCCTGGGGCTGCTGCCGGAGCCGCGCTTCGGCTCGCCCGGCGTCGGCTGCATCCGCGCCGAGGGGCTCGATGTTGCCGCCCTCGTGGACGGCCTGAAGGCCCGCGGCTTCCAGATCTCCAACGGCTACGGCGACCTCAAGGGAAGGACCTTCCGCATCGGGCACATGGGCGACCACACCCTGCCCGGACTCGAGGAGCTGCTGGCCGCCGCGGACGAGCTGCTTCCGGCGCGCGTCGGCTGAGTCGCGCCCCGGCGCCCAGTTTTCGGGGGAGTCGCCCCCAGGCGCCGGGCGGCCCCCGGGCCGCGACGAGACCCCACTCGCGCGCCAGGGCGAGGGCGGCCCGGCGGAGCTCCTCGGGACCCACCCGATGGAGCTGGTGGCAGAGCGCGCGGCTGGGATCCAGGCCCGGGGCGGCTTGGGGTAGGTGCCCCAGGAGGCCGCGAAGCAGCCGCTCGTAGCCCTCGGCGTGGGGGTACTCCCCGCGCGCGAGCCCGCGCTGCAGGTCCTCCACCAGCCACAGCACCTCCACCAGCGCGAGGCGCGGCTCGGGGGCCACGCAGAGGGCCGTGAGCTGGGCGCGCGCCTCCACGAGCGCCCAGGTCCCGCGCACCGAGAACGAGCCCTCGAGCACTAGCCCCAGGACCGAGGGAAGCGCGCGCCAGACCGGCAGCCACTGGCGGTAGTCGGCGAGGTGCGCCTCCTCGTGGCGCAGGCTGAGGTCGAGAAGGTCGGAGACCGAAGGGGCGTCGAGCTCCAGCTCTCCCGCGCCGTCGCTCCAGCCTTCGGGGGCCATGGTCGCCAGGGCCACGCGGTCCCCCTCGCCCAGGAGCGGCAGGAGGTCCGCCGCGTCCCCTGGGGGCGCGGGGCAGTCGAGGGCCGCACGCAGGGCGGTCGCCTCGCGGAAGCGCGCGCGGAGGCTCCGCCAGCGCCGTGCGGCCGAGGCGGCGGCGTCCGCGTCGACCCAATAGCCCCCGGGGTGCGCCGCTCCTCCTACGGTGGTGCCCTGCACGCCGCGCAGGACCGCGCGGGTTCCGGACCAGGGGCGACCCAGGAGCTCCCCCTCGCAGGCCTCGACCAAGAGCGCCTGCCCGAGCACGACCTGCGGGCGCATGCCCAGGGGCCAGGTGATCTGCAGCCAGGTGCGCAGGCGCTCCAGGAGCCTCCCCGCGGAGCCCGCGGGCTCGCCCTTGGCATCGACCGGCACGAGCAGGGTCGCGAGGGGGCCGAGATTCGTGAGCCGGGCATCCTCGAGCCTGAGCTCCGCGAGCTCGGGGGAGAGCCGGGCCACGGGCGCCAGGGCCTGATCCAGGGCGCGCAGGGCCTCCTGGGGGGAGCGCGGAGGCTCGAAGGAGAGCGTCGCGTCGCCCACCCAGAGCTCGAGCTCGTCCATGGCCAGCCCTTCAAGCGCCCGGGCCAGGCGCTCGAGGCCCTCGCGCCCGGCCTCGAGGTGCACCAGCCCGCTGCGAGCGGAGCTGGCCACGGCCAGCGCCTCGTCCACGGCACCCACCGCGAGGAGCGCCGCGGCGATCTCGGCCTCGTAGGGGCCCCCCCGCTCCGCGAGACGCACCGCCTCGCGCCACGCGGGATCCCGCGGCAGGAGGTCCTCATCCAGGACGACCTGCGGCAGATCGGCTGCCCACGCGCTCCAGCGGGGCGACCAGCTGGGCGGGCGCGCGGGGACCTGTGACCCCGGCACGAACCTGGGCAGATCGAGGGTCGGCCAGGGGGGCGGGCCGCTCGGGCCCAACCGGCGGGCCGCTTCGACCTCACGCGCCAGTCGCGGACCCAGGGCCTCGCGGCGCACGACGCGCAGCTCCGCCTCCGAGAGCCTCGGATCCTCGAGCCAGCTCGCAGCCTCCGCCTCCCACCAGGCGCGCTCCGGGGAGGCGCTCGTCGCGCCGGGTCCGCCGGGCACCTCGAGGTGGGCCAGGAAGAGGTCCGCGCGCAGGGATGAGCCCTCGCCGAGGGCCAGGTACTCCGTGCGCAGGAGCCGGCGAGCACGCTCGGGCCCGTCCTCTCCAGACGCGGCCTCGGCCCGCGCGAGGCCCTCGAGGAAGAGGACCCGATCGATCGGCCCGCGCGCACGCTCGACGGCGCGACGGGCCCAGACCACCGCCTCGTCCGCCCGGCCCGCGGCGAGCCGGTGCACCCCGAGCCCGTGGGCGGCCCAGGCCGAGCCGGCCCGCGCCCCGGCCAGGAACGGATCGCGGGCGAGAGGCTCGAGCCGCGCCAGGAGGTAGGCCTCCGCGCGCGCAGGATCCGAGCGGGTCTCGTGGGCCGCGGCCCGGGCCGCGGCGTAGGCCAGTGGACCGCGCAGGTTGCGGAGCTCCGCCAGCTGCAGCGCGCGCCGGGGCGTCACCCAGTCCGGCGCAAGCTCCGCGGCACGCGCCCAGAGAGCGGCTGCCTCGGCCTCCCGGCTCAGGCGCTGGGCGAGCTGAGCCTGCTCGGCCACCTCGAGCGCCTCGGGCGGCAGCGGCCGCGGTGCAGGCAGGAGGCGGCAGCTCGAGAGTCCGAGAGCCGCGACGAGGACCGCGGCAAGGCCGCGTGCCCTCATGAGACGAACGCGTCCAGGCGCGCCATCGCTCCCACCTCGGAGTCCATGCGCTGCTCGAGCCGTGCCTGCGCGAGCCAGGGCCCCAGGGTGGGGCCCTCCCCTCCTCGCACCGAGCCCGTGTAGATGCGGACCTGGTCCACAAGGCCCGCGTCGAACAGGGCCTGCAGCAGGGTCGGCCCGGCCTCGACCATCAGTCGCCGCACGCCTCGCTCCCAGAGGCGCTCGAGCACATCGCGCAGATCGAAGTGCGTGCGGTCGGCCATACGCGCGGTGGTCACCTCGATCCCCGGCGCCTCGCTCGCCTCCACCAGGCGACGCGCCCTCACGGGATCGATGTCGGTGCGCGCGAAGAAGAGCAGCGGACCGCCGCGCTCGTCGGACCCGGGGGCCTTGAGGAGCTTCGCCTCGGGCGGCGTCCGCAGGTCCGTGTCGAGGACAACCCGACCCGGCCCCTCCACAGCCCCGTGGGCCTCGGGCCCGCGCAGGGTCAGGCGCGGATCGTCGGCGAGGACCGTCCCCGAGCCCGTGAGGATCGCGTCTACGCGGCTGCGCAGCACTTGCACCTCCGCGAGCGCCTCGGGCCCGCTGATCCACCGCCCGTCCCCCACCTCGGGCGGCGGCACGAGCTGCCCGGTCATGGTCTGCGCCCACTTCGCCACGACCCAGGGGCGGTGGCTGCGGGTGCGCGCCGGCGAGGTCCAGCGCACGAAGTGCGGGCTCGAGTCCTCCAGCGGCGTCGACCCGTCGAGCTCGAGGACCTCCACGCCTGAGCGCCGGAGCTGCTCCAGCCCCTGGCCTCGGTGGCGTGGGTCCGGATCAGTGGCACCCACCACCACGCGCCGCAGGCCCGCCTCGAGGATGGCCTCCGTGCAGGGCGGCGTCTTGCCGAAGCTCGAGCAGGGCTCGAGGGTCACGAGGAGCGCATCGCGCTCCGACAGCGGGATCCCGAGCCGGTCGGCCTCCCGCAGGGCCGCGACCTCCGCGTGCGGGCCGCCCCAGTGCTCGTGGAAGCCCCGCGCAACGATCTCTCCGCGGGACACCACGGCGGCTCCCACGCAGGGATTCGGCGCGACCTCGAAGCGCCAGGCCTGGGCCTGTTGTGCGAGCTCGCGCAGCTGGGTCTGCAGGAGTCCGGGGTCGAGCTCGAGGGTCATGGCGGGCAGGCGCGCGCGGGCGCATGGGAGCGCGACGCACAGGACGCCATAGGCTACGCAGGCCGCAACTGCATCCAAGGTTCCCGGAGGCGGAATCGAGGTGGGAATCCCCGGGCCGCTCGCACCGCACCGCCCCGGGCGCTCGGCACACTGTCGGGCTCGGTCCCAGCACCGCTCCCGTTCCCGACCCACACCCACCTCCCCAAAAGCCCCATGAGCAAGGCCCCTATCCGCGTGGCCGTGACCGGCGCCGCCGGCCAGATCGGCTACGCCCTCCTGCCGCGCATCGCCAGCGGCCAGATGTTCGGCCCGGACCAGCCCGTCATCCTGCAGCTGCTCGAGATCCCCATGGAGAAGGCCATGGCCGCTCTGAAGGGCGTCGCCATGGAGCTCGAGGACTGCGCGTTCCCCCTGCTGCAGGACATGGTCCTGACCAGCGACGCGAACGAGGCCTTCAAGGACGTGAGCTGGGCCCTGCTCGTGGGCTCCAAGCCCCGCGGCCCGGGCATGGAGCGTGGCGATCTGATCCGCGAGAACGGGCCGATCTTCACCGGCCAGGGCAAGGCCATCAACGACCACGCGGCCAGCGATGTGCGCGTGGCCGTCGTCGGCAACCCCTGCAACACCAACTGCCTGATCGCCATGCACTCCGCTCCGGACGTGCCCGACGATCGCTTCACCGCCATGACGCGCCTCGACCAGAACCGCGCCCAGGCGCAGCTGGCCGCCAAGGCGGGCGTGCACACCAGCGCCGTGAAGAACTCCCTCATCTGGGGCAACCACTCCGCGACCCAGGTCCCCGACTTCGTCCACGCGACCATCGACGGCAAGAGCGCCGCAGAGGTCATCGCGGACGAGGCCTGGCTGACCGGGGACTTCTTCTCCACCGTGCAGAAGCGCGGCGCGGCGATCATCCAGGCCCGCGGCCTCTCCAGCGCCGCCTCGGCCGCCAACGCCCTGGTGGACCACGTGCGCGACCTGACCGTGGCCACGCCCGACGGCGAGTGGCGCTCGGTCTGCGTGAAGTCTGACGGGAGCTACGGCGTCCCCGAGGGTCTGATCAGCTCCTTCCCCGTGCGCTCCAACGGCGCCGGCGGCTGGGAGATCGTCCAGGGTCTCGAGCTCACGCCGTTCCTCAGCGAGAAGCTGGCCGCCTCCGCCGCCGAGCTCGCGGAGGAGCGCGAGACCGTCGCAGATCTCCTGAGCTGAAGACGCAGGGCCGCCTGCCCGAAGCGGGTAGCAGTCCGCTCTCCTCCCGCCGCCCGCGCTCCGCCCCTCCCCGGGCGCAGAGCGCGGGCGGCGCCCGTTAGGAGCTCCGCGCGAGGCGCGGAGGACGCTTCAAGGCCCGAGGCGGCCTAGGGCAGGCGCTCGAGGGCGGCCTCGAAGCGCAGGGCACTCTCCTCGTCACCCAGCTCCCGGCAGAGGCGGGCGAGGCGCGCCAGGGAGGCCCGCTGGGGCGCCCGCTGCACGGCCTCCTCGAGCAGGCGCCGCGCGGCCGCGGCGTCCTCACGCGCCAGCGCGAGGTCCGCCTGCGCCACAAGCACGCGCGCCACGTCCCGCGGCACGGTGAAGCGTCGTCGCGCGTCCGCGAGCCGCGCGTCTGCCGAGTCCAGGTCTCCAGCCTCCAAGTCAAACAGCCCCAGGCGGAAGAGCGCCTCCCCGTCCCCCGAGAGCTCGTGGTCCAGCTCGAAGGCCGCGCGAGCCGCCTCGATCCTCCCGAGCTCCTCGAGGGCGCGGCCGTACTTGAACGGCAGCAGGACGCGCTCGGGGTACCCGGGGCCCGGCGCGAACGCGGGCTCGAAGGCCTCCGCCGCTCGCCCCCAGCGCAGGGCACGGGACTCCAGGACCCCCAGAAGGTAGTGCGCCTCGGCCTGCGCCGGGCCCTCGAGCTCGGGCTCCACAAGCTCGCGTGCGCGTTCCTCCCTCCCCGCGGCGAGGTGCGCCCGGGCAGCCGCGAGAGGTGCGCGCCCACTGTCCCGTGGGACTCCCTTGCCGACAAGCTCCGCGCGGGCCTGGGCGAGGAGGGCGAGGCCAGGGTCAGTGCCGGCAGTGGGGCCCGGCTCCGAGGAGCCACCACACCCCGCAAGCAGGGCCAGAGCCAGCGCGGCTACGGAGCATTGGAGCGGTGTCATCGCGACCTCGTGACGGTGTGGTGGCGGGCCCCCGCGGGCGCGAGGTCCTCCTGCTCGAATCCATCGGGCCAGCGCACGAGGACCTGAACGGCCCCCTCGCGCTCCCCCAGTCCAAAGTGCGCGGCGGCTTCGTGAGCCGACGCATAGCCGTCTCCGCTCGCCAGCCAGCGCGACTGGGTCCCTGACGCGGTGCGCACGCGCACGCAGGCGCCGAGGCCGCGCGGATTGGAGCCCTCAGGATCGTGCAGGCGCACGACCAGGCCGCGGCCCTGCGCCCCCTCGTTCAGCAGCGCGTGGACCTCGCCCGAGAGCTCGAGGTGCACCGCGTCCAGGTCGCCGTCGCCATCCAGGTCCCCGAAGCTCGCGGCCACGCTCCAGCGCCGGTGCTTGCCCAGGCCGCTGGCCTCGGTGGCGTCCACGAAGCGCCCGTCGGCCGTGCCAAGGTAGAGGCGGTTCTGGCCGTGGGCGCAGACGAGCAGGTCCTCGCGCCCGTCCGCGTCCACATCGGCCACGGCCACCCCGTAGCCCCGCTCGCGGAAGTCGAGGCCCAGCCGGTCCTCTGCGGGACGG
>JBDQFW010000112.1:0-11644 GCA_040265735.1 Planctomycetota bacterium
CTCGTAGCCAAAGAGCTCGGCCTCGAGGAGATCCCCGGAGAGGGCCGCGCAGTTCAGGGCCACGAAGGGGCCGGTGGCGCGGTCGGACTGGTCGTGGATGGCCCGGGCGACCAGCTCCTTGCCGGTGCCGGACTCGCCCAGCACCAGGACCGTGGTGCGCGGCGTCGCCGCTACGCGCTCGATCTGCTCGAGGACCGCGCTCAGGGCTCGTGAGCGGCCGACCATGGGGCCGGCCTTGAGGTCGTGCAGCTCCTCGCGCAGGCGGTCGCGCTCGGCGCGGATGTGGCGGCCCGACAGGGCGCGCTCGATGACCGTGCGCAGCTCGTCGGGGTCGATGGGCTTCTGGAGCAGGTTGTCGGCGCCGGAGCGCATGGCCTGCACGGCGGTGCGCACATCGGCAACGCCGGTCAGCACGACGACCGCGGGGGCGTCGTCGCCCTCGGTGAGCTCCGGCAGGATCTCGAGGCCCGTGCCCTCGGGCATGTCGAGGTCCAGCAGGACGAGGTCCGGGCCAGCGGCCTGGGCCTGGGCAAGCGTCTCGCGACCGCTGCCGGCCTCAAGGGTGCGGAAGCCCGCGGCTCGGCACAGGCCGACGAGGCCTGCGCGGATGCCTTCGTCGTCGTCGGCGATGAGCAGGAGGGCGGGCATGGCGGGGCGGGGGAGGCGCGCTGGGGGTGCCGAAGGCGCTCTGCCCATTGAAACAAGGAAACGGTTTCCCGTTTACCGGCAGGTCGCCGTCGTCTCGCGATTTTTCTCCCCGTTCGCGCTCAACCGTTCCTGGGCCCCTCCGAGAACCGCCCTGTCCGACGGGTCGCTCTGGCGATCCCGAGGGCCCGGGTCCTCCGGGACCCGTGACTCAGCACGAGACACTTCAAACCCCCTTCGAATCCACGAGAGGAAACCACTATGGGACTTCGCGTCAACACCAACATCGCCTCGCTGAACGCTCAGCGGCACATGGCCAACGTCACCAACCGGATCCAGGGCAACTACAGCCGCCTGGCTTCGGGGCTTCGCATCGCCAGCGCTGCTGACGACGCCGCCGGCCTGGCGATCTCCGAGCGCATGCGCTCGCAGGTCCGCTCCTTCAGCGTTGCTGCTCGCAACGCCCAGGACGGCCTCAGCCTGGCCCAGACCGCCGAGGGCGCTCTGGGTGAGGTCAGCACCATCCTGAGCCGCATGCGCGAGCTCGCCATGCAGTCGTCGAACGGCACCCTGTCCGCAAACGACCGCACGACCCTCGACGCCGAGTTCGAGGAGCTGAAGAGCGAGATCAACCGCATCGCGACCGAGACCGAGTTCAACGGCACGGCGCTCCTCGAGGGCACCAACACCGCCATCACGATCCAGGTTGGCATCGACGCCGGCGAGACGATCCAGCTGGCCATGGTCGATGTCCAGACGGGCGCCACCGGCCTCAACATCGCTGGCCTCGACGCCGGCGACCAGGCCAACGCGGTCACGGCGCTCGCCGCCATCGACACGGCCATCGACACCGTCAACGGCGCTCGCGGCACCCTTGGTGCCGGCCAGAACCGCCTCTCCAGCACCCTGCGCTCGATCCTGAACGTGCGTGAGAACCTCTCGGCCGCCGAGAGCCGCATCCGCGACGTCGATGTGGCGTCCGAGACCGCGGACCTCACCAAGAACTCGATCATGCAGCAGGCTGCCGTGTCGGTCCTCCAGCAGGCCAACACCCAGCCCCAGGTCGCGCTCTCGCTGCTCCAGGGCTGATCCAACGAAAAGGCCTCTCGTGGCCCTTGCTGAGTGGGGGGCCGTTGGGAAACCAGCGGTCCCCCGTGCAGCGGCCCTCGAGGTCTCCCAAGCGGAATCCAATCCGCCGCCGGTGCCGTAGCGCCGGCAGCTCTCAACGCGGACGACCTGGGCGGCTTTGCCCGCTCCCTCCTCCGCGGCTCTTCACAACCTGAACGAGCGAGCCAATGATCTGCGCACGCGCAGGTCGGCTCACACCATCCAACCGGGCGGCGGCGATTTCCCCAACCGGCTGGTCGTCACCTGCGAACGGGGTGGCGGTCGGCGGGCAGAGAGAGGGGAGGGCCGAGGAGATCGCTGGTCGGTGGACTCTCTCCGTTCGCAAGCAACTGAACCCCTAATTGAGAGGAACCCACCATGGGACTTCGTATCAACACCAACGTTGCCTCGCTGAATGCGCAGAGCAACCTCTTCAATGTCACCAGCAAGCTGTCCGGCAACTACAGCCGCCTCAGCTCCGGCCTCCGCATCGCCAGCGCAGCTGACGACGCCGCGGGCCTGGGCATCTCCGAGCGCATGCGCTCGCAGATCCGCTCCTACGGCGTTGCTGCCCGCAACACGCAGGACGGCCTGAGCATGGCTCAGACTGCGGAAGGCGCCCTGGGCGAGGTGAGCAACATCCTCGGCCGGATGCGTGAGCTGGCCATGCAGTCGTCGAACGGCACCCTGTCGGCCAACGACCGCACGACCCTCGGGGCCGAGTACGACGAGCTCGTCGCCGAGATCACCCGGATCGCCGATGAGACCGAGTTCAACGGCGTTCAGCTCCTCGACGGCTCGGTGACCGCTGGCGTCGACATCCAGGTTGGTGTCGACAACGGTGAGGTCATCACCCTCGACATGGAGGACATCTCGGGTCTGACCGTGGCTGCGGGCAACGTGGCCACGCAGGCCGGTGCGACGGCCGCCCTTGCGACCATCGACGCCGACATCGAGACCGTCAACCTTGCTCGCGGTTCCCTGGGCGCCGGGCAGAACCGTCTGTCCAGCACCCTTCGTTCGATCCTGAACACCCGCGAGAACCTGTCGGCCGCCGAGAGCCGCATCCGTGACGTCGATGTTGCCGCCGAGACGGCGGACCTCACCAAGAACTCGATCATGCAGCAGGCGGCCACCTCGGTCCTTGCTCAGGCCAACGCCCAGCCCCAGCTGGCGCTCAGCCTGCTCGGCTGATCGAGGGATCGGCGATTCCCAGTGACGGCCCCTCGGGGCCGTAAGTGGGGGGCGCCCGGCGCAAGCCGGGGGCCCCCCTTCCTTCGTTGGGAGGGAGCAATTCGTTCGCTCCAGCCGCGAAAGAGCCGACGACGACCGGGAAGGATTTTCCGAATGGACCGGGCCTGCGAAGGGAGCGCCGGTGAGGCCTCAAGCAGGAGGCCCAGTCGTCGATAACCCATGCGGCGCTCCGCGCCAGGACAGCCTCATGGTCAACGGAACCGGCATCAACTTCTCAGGCCTCGCCAGCGGTCTGGACACGAACGCCATCGTGTCCCAGCTCGTCGCGCTCGAGCGCATCCCGATCCAGCTGATCGAGTCCCAGAAGGACCAGCAGCAGGCGAAGCTCAACAAGATCAACCAGCTCGCCGACCTCGTGAAGGGGCTGCAGACCAAGGCCGAGGGACTGAGCAACCTGCAGGAGTTCTACGCCTTCAGCGTGGGTGGCAGCTTCGAGGGCAGCCTGACCGTGAGTGCCGGGGCCGGCGCGGTGGCGGGGACGCACACCGTCGAGGTCCTGAGCACCTCGGGGACTGACCGCTGGTCCTTCGACGGGGTCGCGGACAGCACGACCAACCTGGCCGGCGGGGCCGGCGAGACCGTGGACTTCACGGTCAATGGCACCAGCTACTCGATCCTGGTGGATGCGGGCGCCTCGAGCCTCGAGGCCATCGCCAGCCAGATCAACGACGAGGCTGGGGACGATGTCACCGCGACGGTCGTGAACACCGGGACCGAGGCTTCGCCCTCCTACAAGCTGCTGCTGTCCTCGGACCACCAGGGTGGTGACGGCCGCATCACGGGCATCAGCTCGAGCGTCGCGGGCCTGACCATCGACGGGACGCCTGCTGATGTGGACGGCAACCCGGTCAGCGCGAACCATGTCTCCGTGGGCACCAACGCGGTGGCGATCATCGATGGGCTCGAGATCACGCGCACGACCAACGACTTCAGCGATGTCCTTGGCGGCGTCTCACTGTCGGTGCTGGCCGAGACCACGGGGGAGGTGACCTTCACCGTCGAGCCCGACAAGGACGCCATCAAGACGAAGATCGAGGAGTTCATCGAGGCCTACAACGAGGTCATCGACTTCATCAACACCCAGAACACCTACACGCCGCCCGAAGAGGACGGCGAGGCGGGGACCTCGGGCGTTCTGTTCGGTGACGGGCTGCTCCAGTCCGTGAAGCAGAGCTTCAGCTCGGCCCTGTTCAACATCGACGCCGCGACCGTCGCGGCCGATACCGAGGGCTACTCGACCCTGTCGCTGATCGGCATCAAGACGAGCTCGGACGGGACCCTCGAGCTCAACTCGACCACCTTCGACGAGAAGTTCGACGCCAACCTGGAGGCCCTCGCGGACCTGTTCGTGGACACCGACGGCTTCGTCCGCGACCCGGCCGCCGTGGCCAACACCGCGGCCTGGTACCAGGACACCACCGCGGACTCCGGCCTGATGGCGACCCTGGTCCGCAACATCGACCAGCTCTTCGGCTCGATCGAGGACAACGATCCGGATGTCGATCTGAAGGGGATCTTCGACCTGCGCCGCGATGCCATCAACAGCCGCATCAAGGGCCTGAACGAGCAGATCCAGCAGAAGGAGGACCGGCTCGACGACTACGAGCAGGACCTGATCATGCGCTTCGCGCGCCTCGAGGAGCTCATGGGAGCCCTCAACGCCCAGGGAGCCTCCCTGGGTGCCGCCCTCACCCAGCTTGGATGACCGCCATGCACGCCAAGAACGCCGCCGAGGCCTACCTGACCTCCAGCATCGAGAACGCGCCCCCCGCGAAGATCGTCCGCATGCTCTACGAGGGAGCGATTCGCTTCCTCATGCAGGCGGAGGAGCAGGACCCCAGCGCCGCGGGCAGCCGCTTCGCCGAGCTGGTCGGTCGGGCCGACGACATCGTCGTCGAGCTACGCCTGTGCCTCTCGAGCGAGCAGGCACCGGAGCTCTCGGAGAACCTGCGGCGCCTCTACCTCTTCTGCGAGGACGAGCTGTCGAGGGCCCTGGTCGAGCGTGACGCGAGCCCCCTGCCGGGCGTGCGGAGCGTGCTGATGACCCTGCTGGAGGCGTGGCGCGAGGTCGAGGCCAGCGCGCCGGCCGGCGTATGAACGACGCTGCCTCCGTGTTCGCGGGCCTGGCCGAGGTGAAGGCCGGGCTGCGCGCCCTCCTGAGCGCCTTGGATGGGGGTGGACGCGACTCGTCCGCCTACCGCGAGGCGCGGGCGCGGGTGGACCGGGCGGCTGCGGTGCTGGGCGATCCGAAGGACCTGGGGACGGTCGTGGGGCCGTCCGAGCACGACCGGCTCGCGCGTGAGCTGGAGGAGTGGCTGAGCCTGGTGGCCCTGGTGGCGACCGTGGCGGAGCGCGAGGCCGACCGGGTGCAGGAGCGCCTGGAGGGGGCCCAGCGGGCGCGGCGCAGCCTGGCCGCCCTGGGCCAGACGGCCCGGCGCGAGGAGCCCCCCCGCGGGGGCACCTGCGACCTGTCAGCCTGAGGCTGGCGGGCGGGATCGGGAAGGATCTTCCCGCTGTCGGAGAGTCCGACACCTGTTGGGAAATCCAACACCCAGGGGTGCTCGACACCCCTCTCCAAGGCCCCGAGAGGGCGATTCTGCCTTGGCACACCCGTTGCGAACGGGGGGGCGACCGCAACCCGGTCCCACCCCATGCAGCTGCCCCTCGCCCTCCTTGCCGAGCCCCAGCCCTTCGACCCTGGCCGGTACATGGCCCTGGTCGGCGCCCTGATCGTGGCGCTCCTCGCCATCGGGCTTGGGTTCCGGCGGCTCGTGGGCGGGGCGCTCAAGCAGCGCGCGGCCCAGCGCTCCCTGCGCGTGGTCGATGTGCTGCCGCTCGGGGGCAAGCGCCAGCTGGCCGTGGTGAAGGTCTACGACCGCACCTTCGCGCTCGGGCTCGGCGACAAGGAGGTCACCTGCCTCGCGGAGCTCGACCCGGTCGAGGCCGAGCCCGAGAGCGAGCAGGCTCAGGATCCGGAGGGCTATGGGGCCCTGATCGCCCGCGCCCAGGCGCGGCTGCGGGGCAAGCCGGGGCCGTCCCGCGTGGAGGAGCTGGTCGGATGAGGCTGCTGCCCGTCCTTCGCCTGGTCCTCGTGCTGGCGGCGGCGCTCCTTGCGGGCGACGCCGCCTGGGCGCAGGGGAGCGTGGTGCCCGACCTGGACCTGGCCGAGCTGGGGACCGCGTCTGAGGAGGCGGGGGCGACCGAGGGCGGACGCCTGTCCACGGCCCTCGAGATCGCGCTGCTGCTGACGGCGCTCTCGCTGCTGCCGGCGATCCTGATCACTGTCACGAGCTTCACGCGCATCGTGATCGTTCTCTCGTTCGTGCGCCGCGCTCTGTCGGTGAACGAGCTGCCCCCGAACCCGGTCCTGATCGGCCTCGCGCTGTTCCTGACCCTGTTCGTGATGGCGCCGGTGGGTGAGCGCCTGCACGAGGAGGTGTGGGTGCCCTACAAGGCCGAGGAGCTGACCCTGGAGGAGGCCGGCGAGGCCGCCTGGCAGGAGCTCGGGACCTTCCTGTTGACCAACACGCGGCCCAGCGAGCTGGCCCTGTTCACCGACCTCGACGCGGGTCGCATCGGGCCCACGCCCACCGAGGTCGAGGGCCTGCAGCAGGAGCTGGGGCCGTTCGGCGGCAGCCGTCCGGTGGAGGCCTCATTCACGGGGCTCTCCGGCGAGGTGATGGCTTCTGAGGCCTCCACCGAGCTCGAGGCCGACGAGGTTCCCGAGGCCCTTCCGCCGCTCACGGTCGTGATCCCGGCCTTCGTGCTGAGCGAGCTGAAGACGGCCTTCCAGATGGGCTTCCTGCTGTTCCTGCCGTTCCTCGTGATCGACCTGATCGTGTCGAGCGTCCTGCTGTCCATGGGCATGTTCATGCTGCCCCCGGTCATGATCTCGACGCCGATCAAGATCCTGGTCTTCGTGCTCGTCGACGGCTGGAGGCTGATCTCCGAGTCCGTCGTGACCTCGTTCCTCGTGGGGGGCTGACGCGATGGACCTCGTGATCATCGACCTCGCGCGGGACCTGCTCCTGACGACGATCCTGGTGGCGGGCCCGATCCTCGTGGTCGGCCTCGTCGTCGGCGTTGGCGTGAGCCTCTTCCAGGCGCTCACCAGCGTGCAGGAGCAGACCATGAGCCTGGTGCCGAAGATGCTCGCCGTGATGGTGGTGACGCTGATCGTCATCGCCCCCGGGCTCCAGCTGCTGGCGGACTTCACCCAGCGGATCTTCGGCCGCCTCGTCGAGTTCGGCCTGTCCTGACCCCTCCAAGGAGCCCACCGTGATCGCCCCCGGAACCCTCGAAGCCCTCGGCCTGGTGCTGGCCCGCACCAGCGCCATGGTGCTGGCGTCGCCGGTGCTGGGGACGGGGACCACCTTCGGCGGCGTCAAGGTCGGCCTCATTGCGGCCCTGACGCTGGTGTCCTGGCTGGCGACCGGCAGCCCGACCGCCGCTCCCGGCGCGGGCGCCCTCGAGTTCTGCCTGCTGGCGGGGCGTGAGGTGGTGATCGGCCTGGCTCTCGCCTTCGTGCTCCAGGCCGCGCTGCTGACCATTCGAGTCGCAGGGCACCTGATCGGGCACGAGATGGCCTTCGCCATGTCCCAGCAGGTGGACCCGGCCTCCGGCGTGCAGACGCCGACGGTCACGCACCTGTACGAGGTGGTCTTCACCCTCGCCCTGCTGTCGGTGGACGGGCACCTGTGGATCGTGCGGGCCCTGTCTGAGTCCTTCCTGCGCGCGCCCGTGGGCGTGGTGGGGGGCAGCGACGGTGCGGTCAGCGTGGCCGTGGCGACCTTCGGCGAGATGTTCGCGGCGGGCCTCGTCTTCGCGGCGCCGGTGATGGTGCTGCTGGCAACGGTCTCGGTCGTGATCGGCGTGCTTGCGCGCGCCGTCCCTCAGATCAATGTGCTCGAGTTCGGCTTCAACCTGCGGGTGGTCGCTGGCCTGGGCGGGATGTTCCTGTTCGCGCCGCTCTTGGCTCCGGCGATCGACGGGCTGCTGACGCAGCTCCTCGCCAGCCTGAACAGCGGCCTCGACGCCCTGGAGGTGGCCCGTGGCTGACGGCCCCGAGAAGGACGAGAAGACCGAGGAGGCCACCCCCAAGCGCCTCGAGGAGGCGCGGGAGAAGGGCCAGGTCGCGTTCTCGACCGAGACCATGGCGGGAGCGACCCTGGTGGGGTCGGCGCTGGCGCTGCTCATGGCCGGGCCCGCCCTGGCGGAGGCCGCCGGCAACGGCGTGGTCGAGGGCCTCGCGCAGCTGCGCACCCTGGGCCGCGAGGAGCTGGATGCCGCCGCGTTCGCCGGGATCCTCGGCGCGGCCCTGCGGGACGCGCTGCTGCCCATGCTGCTGTTCGTGGCGCCCTTCACAGCCATTGCGTGGGTTGCGGGCTATGGGCAGGTCGGCTTCCGCATCACGCCCAAGGCCACAGAGCTCGACCCCTCGAAGCTGAGCCCGGCCAAGGGGCTGACCAAGATCTTCAGCAAGCGCAGCGTGGTCCGCACGGGTCTTGCAACCCTGAAGGTGGCGCTCGTGTTCGGCGTGGTGATCGCCGCAGTCGCGGCCCAGGTGGGCTCCATCACTCCGCTCGCCGGCCAGGGGCTGCGCGAGGTGCTGCCCCAGGCGCTCGGCGTTCTGGCTCGGACCGCCGGAGCCGCGGTGCTGACCGTGGTCGCCCTGGCGGTCGTGGACCTCCTCTACCAGCGCTTCCAGCACAAGCAGGACATGCGCATGACCCGCAAAGAGGTCCGCGACGAGATGAAGAACACCGACGGCGATCCGCAGGTGAAGGCCCGTATTCGTCGGGTCCAGCGCGAGATGGCCTCACGCCGGATGATGCAGGACGTCCCTGACGCCACTGTCGTCATCACCAACCCCGAGCACTACGCCGTCGCGCTGCGCTACGAGGAGGGCGGCGGTGGCGCTCCGCGCGTGGTTGCCAAGGGCGTCGACGAGGTCGCCCAGCGGATCAAGGCCGTCGCGCGCGAGCACGGGGTCTTCCTCTTCGAGAACCCGCCGCTCGCGCGTGCCCTTCACCGCCAGGCCGAGATCGGCGACCCGATCCCCGAGGGCCTCTTCCAGGCCGTGGCGAACGTGCTCGCCTATGTCTTCCGCGTCCAGGGTCGCACCCAGGCCGCCTCCAAGGAGCAGCCCGTCCCTGCCGGGGTCTGAGGCCCCGTCGCAATCCTGAGTCATGTCGAACACCGCTCAACAGAACCTCCAGATGGACGCCGCCGAGCGCTTCGGGTCCAACCTGAAGCGCTACTCGGACTGGCTCCTGGGGCTCGGCCTGCTGGGTCTCCTGGCGACGCTGCTGTCGCCTCTGCCCCCGCTGGTCCTCGACCTGCTGCTTGCGAGCAACCTGACCGGGTCGATCCTGCTCCTGATGGTGGTCCTCAACGCCCAGCGCGCCACGGACCTCTCCACCTTCCCGACCCTGCTGCTGTTCACGACCATGTTCCGGCTCGGCCTGAACGTGGCGTCCACGCGCCTGATCCTGACCGGCGGCGAGGCCGGGCAGGTCATCACGGCCTTCGGCGAGTATGTGGGCGGCAGCGACCTGGCCGTCGGCATGGTCGTCTTCCTGATCCTGATCATCATCCAGTTCGTGGTGATCACCAAGGGCTCGGGCCGGGTCAGTGAGGTCGCCGCGCGCTTCGTCCTGGACGCCATGCCCGGCAAGCAGATGGCGATCGACGCCGACCTCAACGCGGGCCTGATCGACTCGGAGACCGCGCGGACGCGCCGTGAGGAGGTCGCCCAGGAGGCCGAGTTCTATGGAGCCATGGACGGCGCCTCGAAGTTCGTCCGCGGGGATGCGATCGCCGGCCTGATCATCACGGCCCTCAACCTGATCGGGGGCATCGCGATCGCGTCCATGCAGGGGATGGAGCTGTCCAAGGCCGCCGAGACCTTCTCGAAGCTGACCATTGGCGACGGCCTCGTCAGCCAGATCCCCGCCCTCTTCATCTCGACCGCCGCCGGCATCCTGGTCACCAAGGAGACCAGCGCCACGAGCGTGGGCCCGACCCTCATGCGTCAGGTCACGGGCCGCCCCAAGGCGACCTTGATCGCCGCGGGGGCGATCTTCGCGGTGGGCCTGCTCCCGGGCATGCCCAAGCTGCCCTTCATGGTGCTTGGCACGGTCCTGCTTGTGCTGTGGCGCTCCACCCGCGACCTGAGCGTCGATGCGGTGCGCGAGCCCTCGGTCGTCGCGTCTGCGGTCGGCGCCGCTCAGGGCAGCGAGGGCGGAGAGGCCGAGGAGGGACGGACCAAGGGTGACGAGCTCGAGATCGGCGAGCTGCTGCGCGTGGACCGCGTCTGCCTGGAGATTGGCTACCGCCTGATCTCGATGGTGCAGGGCGAGAAGGGCGGCGGCGTTCTGGATCACGTGGCTCAGCTCCGCAAGCGCTTTGCCACCCGGCACGGGGTCGTGCTGCCGCCGATCCGCATCAAGGACAACATCGAGCTGGCTCCCAACGCCTATCGCCTGGTTGTGGGCGGCGAGGAGGTTGCCACGGGGACCGTCGAGCCTGGGGACTTCCTGGCCATGGACCCCGGCACTGCGACGGGCTCGGTGAAGGGCAAGGAGACCACGGACCCGACCTTCGGGCTGCCGGCCTGGTGGATCCCCGCCCGGACGCGCGACGAGGCCGAGCTGCGCGGGTTCACCGTGATCGATCCAACCAGCGTGCTGGTGACGCACATCTCCGAGGTGCTGCGCGAGTCCCTGGGTGACCTGCTCACGCGCGACGATGTGAAGACCCTGGTGGAGAACGCCAAGGAGATCTCGCCCGCCGTCGTGGAGGAGCTCGTGCCCGAGCGCATGGGCTACGGCGAGGTGCAGAAGGTCCTGCGCAACCTGCTGCGAGAGGATGTTCCGGTG
Source organism: Planctomycetota bacterium (assembly GCA_040265735.1). GTDB lineage: Bacteria > Planctomycetota > UBA1135 > UBA1135. Next base: position 10,887 of record JBDQFW010000112.1, read on the forward strand.
CGCAACATGCCCCTGATCCTCGAGGTGCTGGCGGACAACGCCACGCGGACCAAGGACCCCGAGACCCTCACCGAGCTCGTGCGCCAGCGCATGGGCCGCGTGCTGTGCGACCAGCATTCCGGCAAGGACGGCACGCTCTACGCCGTCACCCTGGATCCTGCCCTCGAGGCGCAGCTAGCCCAGGCGGTGGGAGCCGCCGAGGGCGACGGCGCCCCGGTGAGTCCGGCCATGCTGCAGGCCGTGCTCGAGCGCGTGGGCAAGGCCCTGGGCCAGGCAAGCCGCGGCGGTCGCGACGCCGTGCTCCTGGTGCGCTCGAACGTGCGCCGCTTCCTCAACGAGCTGGCGCGCACCGCGCTGCCGAAGGTTGCGGTGCTCTCCTACAACGAGGTCGTCCCGGCGAAGGCCGTGGAGACCGTGGCTGTCGTGAAACTCGAGGATTGAGATGCCTGTTCTGACCGTGAAAGGAACCAATGTGCGTGAGGCTCTGCTGCACGCTCGCCAGGCCCTCGGCGACCACGCCGTGGTCGTTAGCCGGATGGACACGCCGAGTGGGACCGTCATCGCGGTTGCACCGGAGGTGCCCCGCAGTCCGCAGGCCCTGGAGGCCCTGCGCCACGAGGCGCGCCGTCTGCTCGGCCGCCCTCAGGCGCACGCCAGCCAGGTGGGCACCCGCGAGGTCGAGCGCTGCCTCGGTCGCGCCGGCGCGTCGCGCCAGCTGACCGAGCGCACCTGCGAGGCCGTGGCCGGTCGTCTAGCCG